>JBCCHN010000006.1:0-83344 GCA_039028695.1 Pseudomonadota bacterium | reverse complement strand
TGGACGATCATCCATTCATCGCCACCGTTATTGGAGACGATGGCATCGTCCGCCATGGTGCCTTGCTCGGTAAGGACCGAAAGATAGGCCGATTGTCCCGGTTCAATACGGCGTATGTCCCGCGTGGTTAGGTGGTCCAATACCGCCATGGCATCGGCGCCACGCACAAAGACTTTTTTCAGCGGCGACATGTCAAACATCCCCACCGCCTCGCGCACCGCATCGTGTTCGTCGTTGGGATCGGAATTGTAGCCCCAGGCCGTGCCCATGCCGTTCCAATCTTCCAGGCCCGAGCCCAGGTCGCGGTGGCGGGATGCAAGGGCGGAGGTACGGCTGAGTTCTTCGGTCATGATGATCTCCCTAAAGTCTAGTTTCAGTGCCAACGGTCAGGCATTTGCGATTTTCTGCGGGTGACAAAATCGGTCAGGGACTCTTCCACCGCCGGGTCCAGGGGCGGCGCTTGATAGGCGGCCAGCATCTCCTTCCAGCGTCCATTGGCCCGTTGCTCGGCGGTTTGGCACCCCTGCTCCAGCCAGGCTTCATAAGGCCCTGCTTCGGGCAGTTCGCAGATGTAGTTCGCCGTCTCGAAGTGTTGCAGGGTATGGGCCGTCGAGAGGAAATTCTGACCCGGCCCCGCTTCCAGATAGGACTCGCGGGCGAGATTTTCCTCATCCACTTCTAAACCGGCAACCATGCGCAGCAACATGCCACAATGGTCCAAATCCATGACGAATTTTTCGTAGCCCATGGTCAAACCGCCCTCCAGCCAGCCGGCGGCGTGCCAGACTTGATTGGCGCCGGCCATCACCGAGCTCATCATGGCCGTGGCGCTGTCTTGCATGGCTTGGCCATCGGCGGAATTGGCAGCCGTGATCTGTCCGCCACCGCAGCGGATAGGAACGCCAAGCCGGCGGCCCAGCTGGGCAAGTGCCATGGTCGCCAGATTAGCCTCGGGCGAGCCGAAGGTAAGCGCGCCGGATTTCAGGTTCATAGTGGTATGAAAACTGCCATAGACCACCGGACAGCCGGGCCGGACAAGCTGTGCCAAGGCGATCCCCACCATGGCCTCGGCATGGGTCTGGGCCACCACGCCGGCCTGAGTCACCGGCCCCATGGCACCGCCGAAGATGGCTGGAGACACCGCCACCGACTGATTGGCGGCCGCATAGATCCGCAAAGCGCCCGACATGGTGTGGTCGTAAACCAGGGGCGAGTTGACGTTGATGTTGCCTTGCACCACTGCGTGGTCGTCAAGGTAATCGGCCCCAAAGGCCAAGCAGGCCATGGCAATGGAATCAGCGGCCCGCTCCGGCGACGTCACCGCGCCCATGAAGGGCTTGGTGGAATAGCGCAGATGGGCAAGAACCATATCTAAATGCCGCTTATTCACCGGCACATCCACCGGCTCGCAGACCGTCCCGCCCGAATGGTGAATCCAGGGGCTCATATAGGACAGCTTCACGAAATTCTCGAAATCTTCCAGCGTGGCATACCGACGGCCCCGATCCAGGTCCGTGACAAAGGGCGAGCCGTAGCCCGGCATGAGAACCAAATGATCGCCGCCCAAAATGAAGGAGGAGGCCGGATCCCGCCCCTCCATCCGATAGCTTTGCGGCGCGGTTTCACAAAGGCGGCGTACATGACCAGGGTCAAAGCGGACACGCTCGCCCTGAAGGGTCGCACCGGCTTCACGAAACAGGTTCAGCGCAACCTCGTCGCCGCGAAACTCGACCCCCACCTCCTTTAAGATCCAGTCCGCCTGTTCCTCCAAACCCACCAGAGCTTCCTCATCCAAGAGGTCATAGGCGGGTATACGCCGCCGCACGATGTTAGAAGCAAGCCGGCCGGTCGCAACATTCCGCCGGGCCGCGACACGACTTGCCCGACCGCCACGGCGGCCGTTGTCCAAGCACGGCCGGGAAACAGGAGCGCAAGGTTCTAATTTTTGGTCTAATTCTTCTGAACTAAGTTCCATCGACGCCAAACGAAAAATCGATTATTTAATGAAATTAAGCGCCCAAAACTTTCACTCTACAAACCAAAAAAATTGCACTTATCGTTTAGTTTTTCTATACTTTATATGTGAAGTTCAGACAGTTCGACAGCTTGAGGCTCTTTTGCCTGGTCGCCGGTCACGGAAGCTTTTCCGCCGCCGCCCAGGCCCTTAATCTGACCAAGGGGGCCATCAGTCAACAGATCAAGGGGCTGGAGGAGACCTTGGGCTTTGCCCTTTTTGTGCGGCGACCCCGAGGGATCACCCTAACGCCCAAGGGGCAGGACCTTTTGGTCAGCGCCCAAAATACCTTTTTCCGCCTGGAGCAAGACATTGCCCGTCTGCGCCAAGATCAAAGCAACTCGATCACGATCGGGCTCTCCACCTACTTGGCCTCGCGTTGGCTTTCGCCCCGCCTGATGCTGTTCATGAAGCATCATACCGGCTTGCGCCTACGTCTTCAGCCCTTGGTGGATTTAACCAACTTGCAGGATGAAGGCGTTGACTTGGCGATCCGCTGGGGCAGGGGCGATTGGAATGATCTCATCATCGAACCCCTTTTTGCTTGCCCGGCCTTTCCCACCGGCTCGGCCGCCGCGGGTGAATTGGTTCGGCAAAAAGGCCCGGACGCGGCCTTCGCGGAATTGACCCTCCTGAAGGACAGGGAAGGGAGCCACGCCTGGGCCGACTGGTATGCAGTCGCCGGCCTTCCCTATCGGGAAAGGGCAGATACCTTGACGGTTCCTGACCCCAATGTGCGGGTGCAAGCGGTGATCGACGGCCAAGGGGTGGCGCTCAATGACGCATTGGTATCGGCAGAGCTGGAAAGGGGACAGCTGGTGCGCCTATCGGAACATCAATTGGACGACTACGGATACTTCTTGGCCTATCCGCCCGGCACCATGGACCAGCCTCACCTCGCCACCTTTGCCAACTGGTTGATGGAACAAGGTCTTTGAGGTCGCACTGCCAGGTGCTAGACTGTGCCAGTCACACGAGGCACTATTAAGTGTCCCGCATAAAGCAAAGGCGGTCGTATTGCTGCCTCAAAGCGGACACCTTCTCGAAGTGCGCCGAGGGATCATCGCTGCCAAGCGCTTTCGCCAAGAGTACAGCGATGGGCTCGATTGACCTTGCTGTTACCCCCCAACGCACAATCTCAGGGGTGCCGATCCGCAATCCATTCATGTCTCCGTCGACAGGCGGTAAAGGTAAGCCGATCCCGCAGGTCAGAAAGCCCGCCTTGCGCAAGGCTTTGGCAGCGCATTGTCCGCCGCCGTAACCGGCCGCCTCGACAGCAAACTGATGCGACTGGGTAAAGTCACGGGCCTTGGCAAAAACCGGGACACCTAGTGAGCTCAGACAGTAGGCAAAGGTTTTCGCCACTCGCACCATCTCTTGGGCATAGGCGGCGCCAAACTCGCGCCAATCCAAAAGGGTTAAAGCCAGCGCCGCCGACTTGGCCGCGTCGAAGTTGGCGGTCATGCCGGGAAAGGCGATTTTGTCCAGTCGTTCGCTGATGGCAGCATCGTTGGACACCAGCAAGCCACCCGCCGGCCCGCCCAGGCTTTTGTAGGTGCTCATGGTCATCAGATGGGCGCCCTCCTGCAAGGGGTTGGGCCAGGCCCCGCCCGCGATAACGCCGCAGAGATGGGCCGCGTCAAAAAGCACCTTCGCTCCCACGCTATCGGCAATCTCGCGAATTTGCGGAACCGGATGGGGAAAAAGATTGAGGCTGCCACCTATGGTGATAAGTTTGGGCCGAACCCGCCGGGCCAAGTCCGCCAAGGCATCCAAGTCCACTGAATAGCCGTCTCCATCGATCGGGGCTTCGTGAATATCCAGGCCGAACAAACCCGCACAGCCGTTCCCTCGATGGGTCACATGCCCGCCGATGGTCGCCGGCGGCACGATCACCGGATCTCCCGGGCAGCAGGTCGCCATAAAGGCATAAAGATTGGCCATGGCACCTGATGCAACCCGGATTTCCACATGGCACGCCTGGAAAATCTCTGCAGCAAGCTGCGCGGCGATGACCTCGATTTCCTGGATCGCCTCCAAGCCCATCTCATACTTATCGCCGGGATACCCCAATGACGGGCGCGACCCCAGACCGGCGGCCAAGACCGCCTCGGCCGCAGGGTTCATCACATTGGCTGCCGGGTTGAGGTTGAAGCAGTCTTTTTCGTGGATGGTCCGATTCCAATCCGTCAACTCACCAATACGATCCGCGATGTGGTCGCTGGTCGACTGGGATGTGGATTGGGCCACAGCTTGCATATAGCTTTCGCAGGCCTCGGGCACCCAAGCGCGGCGGTTCAGGACGGTCATTGTTACTCTCCTCGGACTTTCTACTGTTCGGCTTTCCCGGGACAGACAGGCGATTTGACTTAATTCCCAAGAGGATTACAAACCAGTTTTACTTTTTATACCCCTAGAAAAACTCGGCCTACTTATGACAATCTCGCCACCCCGCCCGAAGGGTCCTCCCCTGAACGCCCTCCGTGCTTTCGAGGCCGCGGCCCGACTGGGCGGCTTTGCCGTGGCCGCCGAAGAGTTAAATGTGACTCCTGGCGCGGTGGCTCAACACATAAAGGCCTTGGAAACCTGGGCCGGCGCGCCGCTTTTCGAGCGTCGCTCCCAAGGAGTGCGCCTTACCATTTTGGGGTCGGAGATATCACAAGACTTCAGCGAGGCATTTGACAGTTTAGGAGAGGCGATTCAATCCCTGCGCGGGCGAGCTGCACCGCACCAGCTTCACATCGCCGTCCTGCCCAGCATCGCTCAGCTTTGGCTCTCGCCGAGATTGCCCGCCCTTCGGCGGGCTTTGCCGGGTGTCGTGCTGTCCGTTACCGCCATGGAAACACCCCCCAATCTCTTGCGAGAACCTTATGATTTATCGCTGTTCTTTGCCGGCCCCGAGATATCGGGCACGCAAGTCTCCTTAGGGCGCGATGTCATCTTTCCGGTTTGTGCGCCAAGCCTTGCTAAAGATATCAAGAAACCGAGTGACCTGGCGAAACTGCCTCTCCTACACGACACCTTTTGGCGCGGGGATTGGGAGGCATGGGTCAGCTCCGCTAAAATTGAGCGTCCCCTTAAGGCCTCTTTCCCATCCCAGGACTCGGTCTTTTCCCTTTACAGCTTGGCGGTGCAGGAAGCGGAAAACGGGGCGGGCGTGCTCATGGGACACGCGGCCCTTGTCGAAGACCGCCTCAAGACAGGGGCACTTGTCGCTCCCCTCGATCACCAGGCGCCGCTGGATCGTCATCTTGTGCTGGAGTGCGCGCGCCACCCCAAGGACAATCATATTTTAAAAGAGGTAATCCAAGGCCTGACAGATCAAGCTCAAACGCCGTAGTGGCCCTTGTACCAGTCGACAAATCGGGGCAAGCCCTCCTCGATGGAGATCTTAGGCTCAAAGCCAAAATCCCGGCGGCTGGAGTCGATGTCCGCATAGGTCTCGTGCACGTCGCCTAACTGCATAGGCTCGTACTTCTTGACGGCTTCTCGGCCGCAAGCGCCTTCCAGCACCTCGATAAAATGTCCCAGGGTTTCGCTTCGGTGATTGCCCAGGTTATAAATATTGTGAGGCACTTGACCCTCGGTCGCCACAGGCGGTCGCTTCATCACGGCTTGAATGCCGGCCACGATATCGTCGATATAGGTGAAGTCCCGGCGCATGTCGCCGTGATTGAAAACTCGGATTTGCCGGCCCTCGAAAATGTCCTTGGTGAAGCTGAAATAGGCCATGTCGGGCCGGCCCCAAGGACCATAGACGGTGAAGAAGCGCAGGCCCGTCAGAGGCAGGCCGTAAAGGCCGGCGTAGGTGGTGGACATAAGCTCCACCGAGCGCTTGGTGGCCGCATAGAGAGAAACCGGATTTTCCACCGGATCGCCCACCGCAAAGGGGATCTTTTTGTTGCCCCCATAGACCGATGAAGAGGAGGCATAGACGAAGTGATCCAACTTTTCCCACCGTCGGGCCGCCTCCATAAGGACCACCTGGCCCATCACGTTGGCATCTACATAGGCATAAGGATTTTCCAAGGAGTAGCGAACCCCAGCTTGGGCGGCCAAGTGAACCACCCTCGTCACCTCCGGGTTGGCCTCGGCCACCGCCATGACGTCTTCCCGATCGGACAATTCCAGCTTTACAAAGGCGAAATTGTCACGGCCTTGGAGCAGCGCTAGGCGCCCTTCCTTTAGGGCCGGGTCGTAGTAATCATTGAGACTGTCCACCCCCAGGACTTTTTCGCCCTGCCCCAAAAGGGCCTGACAGAGGTGAAACCCGATAAATCCGGCCGCGCCGGTAACGAGAATGGTCATGATCTTTTCGCTTCAATAAGGTAGGCGCCCTCTTTATGGCGCCATTTCGTTAAGACAAAGCTAGGAGCAGGCTGTTTCCGCGCCTAGCCGCCCAGGGGTGTGTGGTTAAAGCTGGGCATGGCCATCACCGCCGCGGCGCCACCGTAGCTCTCGAGCATGCGTGCCTGATCGGCAAAAACCCGGCGGTTTTCTTCGTCCGGGTCCAGGATGGAAGTGAGCAGCTTGTGCATGGTCTCCCGCTCCCGCTCGTAGCGGCGATCCTCACCCAAATCGGCCAATTCGTGGGGATCGGCCTCCATATCAAAGAGTTGGCTGGGCTCTCGGCCCGCATAGTAGACATATTTCCAACGGTCATGGCGGATCATATAAAAGCCTGTTGGGCTGCCCCCATCGTGATATTGACTAAGGATAAAACGACCTGGATCGGGCCTCGCTGCAATGTCCCGCAGCGAGCGGCTTTGCCAAGGCTCCTCGGCAGGTGCACGCTCGACCCCCACGATATCTTCCACCGTCGCCGCCAAATCGGTCAGGGACACCGGCGTATCATTCACACTGACGGGCAGATCTTCACCCGCCATGATCAAGGGGATGCCCACCGAATCTTCGTACATGAGGGACTTGGCCCAAAAGCCGTGATTGCCCAGCATTTCACCATGGTCGGAAATATAGAGGATCACCGTGTCCCGCGCCGCGCCCGAATCCTCCAAGGCGGCGAGAACCTGGCGAATATTGTCGTCGAGAAAGCTGCAAAGCCCAAAATAGGCCCGCTGGCCAAGATAGCGGCTGTGATCGTCAAAATAGTCGTCATAGGACCAAAACTTAACCATTTCCCGGATGACCGGATGGTCCGGCAAGCCCGCGGGACCGGGTGCAATGGTCTCGGGCAAGGGCTGGCCCTCGTAGAGATCAAAAAAGGCCTGGGGTGCCGTTAAGGGGAAGTGGGGCGACACAAGGGAAACAAAAAGCGCCCAGGGCTTGTTCTTGATGACCTTGGGATAGCGCCTGAGCCAACGGCAGGCCTCGGCTGTGATATCTCGGTCGTACTCCGTGTACGTGCTCTCGCCAGGCCCCGCCTCCTTCGCCAATTCGCTCGCCTCGTCAAAAGAGCCCAAGGGTTCGCGGATCAAACCCTGAGGCCAACCCCGGCCGTCGTTGGCCAGGTACATGGGCAGAATCTCTTCGGAAAAGCCGTTGTCGTCCCGGCCCGAGCGGAAATGCAGCTTGCCGATGGACACCACCGCATGGTCCCGCTCGCGCAGCCGGTGCATCCAGCTCTCATGCTGACCGTAATAGGGCTCGGCCGACGACCAGCAGCCATGCTCATGCACTTGGGTCCCGGTCGCGATCGAGGCCCGAGCGGAAATGCAGATGGGCGAGGGGGTATAAGCCCGGGTGAAGCGAACACCTTGGCCGGCGAGTTTGTCCAAGGTCGGCGTCTGCACCACAGAATGGCCGTAACACCCCAGCACGGACCGCGCATGCTCGTCGGAGCAAATGATCAAGACGTTCTTTTGCTTCATTTATTCCCAAAACCCTGACTGAAATAAGGAAATTTCGCCGAATCGGCCGGACGCCAAGCACCTATTCTTAACGCTTGGCTCATAAAATCAATTCTAAAGGGATAAAGACAGGTCTTCATAGGGCGCCATTGAAATATTTCGAATTAGCGTCCGAAAAGGTTAATATCAATCTGGACTATGGGACGTCTCAATCGTTTTGTTGCGTTTTTCCGCAATCACCAACCCGTCAATTGCGATTTAGGTCAGGGATCATTACCTTTTAAGGGCAGCGTACGGAGATGGAGGGTTCCTTGACGATCCAACAGGCCGTCTCGTTAGATGATAAGTATACCGCCGAGCGGGGTCGGGTATTCTTGACCGGCACTCAAGCGCTGGTCCGCCTGCCCATGATGCAGCGCCAAAGGGATCAGGCCGCCGGGCTGAATACCGCCGCCTTTGTCACCGGTTATCGGGGCTCGCCCTTGGGCGCCGTCGATCAACAGATGTGGCAAGCCAGCCGCTTTCTCAAGAACAATCATATCCATTTCGAGCCCGGCGTGAACGAAGATCTGGCAGCCACCGCGGTCTGGGGCAGTCAGCAGAACGACCTTTTCGGTGACAGCCTCTATGACGGTGTGTTCGCCATGTGGTACGGCAAGGGTCCAGGCGTGGATCGCAGCGGTGACGTCTTTCGCCACGGTAACATGGCAGGTACGTCGGCGCGCGGTGGGGTTTTGTTGATGGCCGGCGACGATCACGTTGCCAAATCTTCTACAACCGCCCATCAAACCGAATATGCCTTCATGGACGCCATGATCCCGGTCCTCTCACCCGCCGGCATCCAGGAATTCCTGGATCTGGGACTGTACGGCTGGGCCCTTAGCCGTTTCTCCGGCTGTTGGGTGGGCTTCAAAGTCATCGGTGAGAGTGCCGACTCCACCGCCAGTGTCTACGTGGATCCAGAGCGAGTGAAGATCACGCTGCCCGATCCCGCCGATTTTGAGATGCCCTTGGGCGGCTTGCACATTCGTGCGCCCGATACGCCCTTAGCGCAGGAAGAGCGGCTCCACAAACACAAGATCTATGCAGCCCTGGCCTTTGCCCGTGCCAACCGCCTGGACCAGGTGGTGTTAGACAGCCCGAAGCCCCGCCTGGGGATCGTGACGCACGGCAAGTCCTATTTGGATGTGCGACAAGCCCTAGACGACCTCGGCATCAACGAAGAGATGGCCGCTGACATCGGCCTGAAGGTTTATAAGGTGGCCATGACCTGGCCTCTGGAGCGAGAGGGCATCCGCCAGTTCGCCGAGGGTCTGGACGAAGTTCTCGTCATCGAGGAAAAACGTGCACTTCTGGAAAATCAAATCAAGGAGCAGCTGTACAACTGGCACCCCGACGTTCGTCCCCGTGTGCTCGGCAAGTTCGATGAGCAGGGCGATTGGATTTTGCCATCGACCGGTGAACTCACCCCGGCCCGTATCGCCCGCGCTATTGCGAAGCGCATCGCCCGTTTTTATTCCAGCAATTCCATTGAGGAACGCCTTCGTTTTTTGGCGGATAAGGAAAAAGCCCTCGCCCACGAACAGGCGGGCATTTCCCGCATTCCCTATTTCTGCTCCGGCTGTCCCCACAATAGCTCCACGCGTGTGCCCGAAGGCAGCCGTGCCCTAGCTGGCATCGGTTGTCACTACATGGTTCGTTGGATGGATCGGGAATCGGAACTCTTCACCCAAATGGGCGGCGAAGGCGTGCCCTGGGTGGGACAGGCGCCTTTTTCCAAAACCAAACATGTCTTTGCCAATCTGGGCGATGGCACCTATTACCATTCGGGCATCACGGCCATCCGTGCTGCGGTCGCCGCCAAGGTCAACATCACTTACAAGATTCTGTATAATGATGCGGTAGCCATGACCGGCGGCCAGTCCGTGGAAGGGCCATTGGACCCGGCAATCATTACCCGGCAGATCCACGCCGAGGGTGTCAAACGCATCATAGTCGTCACCGATGAACCTGATAAGTATCCCCTGGGCGTCGACTGGGCGCCAGGCGTGACCGTCGAACATCGCGATGAATTGGATCGCATCCAAAAAGAACTGCGCGAGGTCGAGGGTGTCACGGCGATCGTGTACGATCAGACCTGCGCCGCGGAAAAACGGCGGCGGCGTAAGCGGGGCCTTTATCCCGATCCGCCCAAGCGGGTCTTTATCAATGACGCGGTCTGCGAAGGGTGCGGCGACTGCTCGCGGGCTTCCAACTGTGTCTCCGTGGTACCGGTGGAAACCGAGTACGGTCGAAAACGGGCAATTGATCAGTCCTCTTGCAACAAAGACTTTTCCTGCCAGGACGGCTTTTGCCCCTCCTTCGTCACGGTCCACGGCGGCCAAATCCGCAAGCTGAAGGCCGGACAAGGCGCCGCCGCGGCGGGAGTCAGTTGGGACCATTTGCCCGAGCCGACCTTACCCACCGTTGAGGAGCCCTATGGCATCGTGGTGACCGGCGTGGGCGGTACCGGTGTGGTCACGATTGGCGCCCTCTTGGGCATGGCCGCCCATATCGAGGGCAAGGGCTGTTCCATCCTGGACATGGCGGGCCTCGCCCAAAAGGGCGGTGCGGTGGTGAGCCATGTCCGAATTGGCAAACGCCCCGAAGACCTCTATGCGGTGCGCATTTCCGCCGGTAGCGCCAAGCTGGTATTGGGTTGCGACTTGGTGGTGGCGGGCGGTTTCGAGGCTCTCTCCAAGGTCGCATCGGGTGATACCCACGCGGTGATCAATGCTCAGGAAACCATGACCGGCGAGTTTACCCGCAACCCTGATCTGGTCTTCCCCGGCGCCGAACTACACCGCTTGATCCGCGATGCGGCGGGTCCGGACCACTGTCATTTCCTGGATGCCTCGCGCATCGCCACGTCCCTCTTAGGGGATTCCATTGCCACCAACCTCTTCATGTTGGGTTTTGCCTGGCAAAAGGGTTTTGTCCCCATCAGCGAGGGCGCCTTGATGCAGGCCATCGAGCTGAACCGGGTGGCGGTAGAGGCCAATAAGCGGGCCTTCCTGTGGGGACGCCGGGCCGCGTATGACATTACCGCCGTTGAACGGGCCGTGACATCCAAAACACCTCCGGCGAGCCATCAGGTGTCCCAAAGCCTGGACGAGATGATCCAGCGCCGGGTGAATGATCTGATCGACTATCAAAACGCGGCCTATGCCGGCCGCTACCGGGATCTGATCAAAAAGGTGGAAGCTACCGAGGCATCCAAGGTTCCGGGCCAGACCGACCTCACCGAAGCAGTCGCCCGCTATTATTTCAAGCTCTTGGCCATCAAGGATGAGTACGAGGTAGCCCGGCTGTTCAGCGCGCCTGAATTCCGTCAAAAGCTTACCGAACAGTTCGAAGGGGACATTAAGCTCAGCTATCACCTGGCCCCGCCCCTCTTGGCCAAAAAGGACCCGGAGACGGGTCATCTCATGAAACAGGAATTTGGTGCCTGGATGGGTCCCCTGTTCAGCGCGCTTGCCAAGTTCAAGGGCTTGCGGGGCACTCGTTTGGACCCCTTCGGATACAACGCCGAGCGCCGTCGGGAGCGCGCACTCATCACCGAGTACGAAGAGGTAATCTGGGAAATTCTCCGCAATCTGACACCGGAGAATCACGCCATCGCGGTGGAGCTGGCCGCCACCCCCGAGAAAATTCGCGGCTTCGGGCACGTCAAGGAAGCGCACCTAGAGTCCGCAAAGGCCTGCGAAGCCGATCTTCTAGCCCAATTCCGCAACCCCAAACCGGCCCCCCGACAGGCAGCGGCGGAGTAGCAGTCGGTAGTTTTGTTTTTAAGGAGAAACGTTTCTACCCGCTCATACCCAGGGCGGATTTGTAGAGGTCCAGGATGGCTTCTTGTTCTTGGCGATCGTTGCTGTCCATTTTGCGCAGACGTACGATTTGGCGCATGATCTTGGTGTCGAAGCCCTCACCCTTAGCCTCGGCGTAAACTTCCCGGAGGTCGGCGGTCAGGGCCGCTTTTTCTTCTTCCAAGCGTTCAATGCGTTCGATAAAGGACCGCAAACGGTCTGCTCCGACGCCGCCGACATCAGCCATACTGCTCTCTCCACTTTTTCAAAATTTTTATCTGATCGCGAGGGCGCGCAGACTATCGCCGGCATGCGCTGCTGGCAATGGGCGCAAGCGTCTCAGAGAGTTATTTTTTACAGGTCCCCTTAGTCGGGATGACGTTTTTGAGCTTCTTCGTAAGCCGCCATCTGTTCGGGCGTGGCTTTGGGTTGGTGGTTTTGTTTCCACTCGCTATAGGGCATGCCATAGACGATTTCCCGGGCTTGTTCCATGTCCAGGTCCACGCCCTTTTCCTCGGCCGCCGCCAGGTACCACTTGGACAAGCAGTTACGGCAAAAGCCGCCCAAGATCATGAGGTCGATGTTTTGTACGTCCTTGCGCTCGCGAAGGTGTGACACCAAGCGGCGAAAGGCGGCGGCTTCCAATTCGGTGCGGGTTTGATCATCCATTGGCTTACTTCCTCATCAAAAATCCTGGCTCATCCAAAATACTGGTTCTTATGTTGGCCCGGATCGCCGCAACACAAGGCCCGCTAGGCACAAGTCCGGCCGCTCGGGCAGGAACTCTATTTCGGCACGGTCTCCTCGATCAAAAAGTCAACCACAGCTTTGGCGGCTTCAGCCTTGTCGGCACCTTGCGACAGGGCTTCTTCGAATATGGCAACCTGGCGGTGGGAGCTGGTGCCCCGCTCCAAGATATCGCGGGCTTGCTTGACTTCATCCAAGCAACCCAACTCAAGGGCCGATTCCCGGCACAGCTCGATGATCTCTTCCAGCAGATCTCCATAAGGCACGATTTGACCGATGCCAAAATCGATGAGGCCCTCGTCAATGCCGTAGCGCTGGGCGCGCCAACGGTTTTCCTGCACCAGCATGTTGGAATAGGCCCGCCAGCGTTTGTTATTGCGCTTGAGATGGTAGAGCATGTGAAGGAGGGAAGCATAGATGGCCGCCACCGTGACTCCGTCCGACAAGCGGGTGCAAACATCGGCGATGCGCACTTCCAAGGTTGGGAAACGAACCGATGGACGCACATCCCACCACAGTTTGGAGCCGTCTTCGATCACCCCGGCGGCAACCAGCACATCAAGGTGGCGCTGATATTCCCCGTAGCTATCGAAAAATTCGGGCAGGCCAGTGCGGGGCAGCTCTTCAAAGACGGCCAGGCGATAGGACTTGAGGCCCGTATTCTCCCCCTTCCAGAAAGGTGAAGAGGTGGAGAGGCAGAGCAAGTGAGGCAAAAAATAACTGATCTGCTGCATCAGATCGATGCGCAACTGATCATCGTCCAAGCCGACATGCACGTGCATTCCACAAATCAAGAGGCGCCGCACCACCGCCTGCATGTCCCGCGCCAGGCTGTCGTAGCGCGCCTTGGGCGTGTGTTTTTGCGCGTCCCAGGCGGCGAAGGGATGGGTTGAGGCAGCGATGGGCGCCAGACCAAAGTCACCAGCCAATTCGGCCACGGTGCGGCGCAGGAAAACCAGCTCCGCCGCCGCTTCTTTGATGGTGTCGCACTTGCTGGTGCCGATTTCGATCTGGGACTTCATGAATTCGGGACTAACTTGGCCCTCGAGCCGCTTTTCGCAGGCGCTCATAAGACCTTCGGGCGGGTCCACAACCAGATCCCGGGTCGTCTTATCGACCAGGAGATATTCTTCCTCGATTCCAATGGTAAAGGGAGGTTCTTTTGCCTTGGAAATAGCCATCAGAGTCCCTTTCTGCCGATTGACACACGCCGGCGCCATGGGCGCCTTGGCTTAAAAGCTTAATGGTCGGATGAGGCCTTGAAAAGCGCCGGGTCTTGCAGGACCTCTTCCAGCACCCCGGCCAAAAGGTCGGCCCAGGCCTGCGCGCCCTTGCGAGTATCGATCAAGTCCTGTCGCAACTCGATCAGGGCATTGGCCCGGCCATGACGGTCCGCGTGGCGCTGCTGGGTATAGCCATGGCGATCCCGGCCGCTATAGGGCTGGTTATCCCCGACCGGAAGGCCCAATGCCCGCAACTTTTCCATTAACGGCACCGGCAGTCGGGGATCCCGATTCCATAAAATCCCAATCTTCCAGGGCCGCTCGAAGGACTTCATCACCGGCGTGAAGGAATGCATCGATAAGATCACCGGCGTCTTTTCGGTCTGCGTCAGGCGCGTCAGACAGCTCTCAATGGCGTTATGGTAGGGATCGAATAAATCCCGCACCCGCCGGGCTACCTCCTCGGCCGTTAAATCTTGGTTGCCGGGAATGCTGTGATTGTCGCTCACCACTGGGATGGAATCGCCGCTATCGAGCGTGCGGTTAGGGTCGATCACCAGGCGGGAAAAACGGCTGAGCACGGCCGTGGCCTGCAGGTGATCGCTCAAACGCCGCGTCACCTCCTCAATGCCGATATCCCAAGCGATGTGCCGGGACAAGGCCGCTGCGTCCAAGCCCAGATTGTCTAGGGAGCGCGGAATATATCGACTGGCATGATCGCAGATCAGCAAGATCGCCGCCGGCGCTTCCGGGTTCAGGATTTCAAAAGGCGCTGGTTCGTCGGGGGCAAGCAAGGCCGGCGAGCCATCGGCGAAGGTCTGACAAGATTTCAAATCCGACATCAAAACGTCCAAAGCAATCCAGACAGGGACCCGGATTTGCCGTTAATAAGAAAGCACTGATCCGCTAACCTGACTGCGCGACATAGAGGATTGCCGGTTGCAAGGGCGGGCTCAGCCGGAACATACTGCGATCAAACCGAGGCGACTACAAAAAGATTAGGATTTCAGCAACATGGCCACCAATTCTTCCGCTGGCCCTTCCGCTGGCTTACCCCGGCCCAATACCTTTTATTGCGTGGATGGCCACACTTGCGGCTGTGCCGTGCGACTGGTGGCGGCAGGTGGCCCGGCGCTCAAGGGCGACACCATGAGCGAACGGCGCCAAGACTTTTTGGCCCGCTACGACTGGGTGCGCACCGGGCTGATGTTCGAGCCCCGCGGCCATGACATGATGTCCGGCTCCATTCTCTATAACACGGCGCGGGAGGACTGCGATATCGGCGTCCTCTATATCGAGACCAGCGGCTGCCTGCCCATGTGCGGGCACGGGACCATCGGCACGGTCACCTTCACCGTGGAACGGGGTTTGGTACAGCCAGCCCAAGCGGGGTTGCTGCGCCTAGAAACCCCGGCCGGCCGGGTGCTCGCCCGCTACGAAATGGACGGTCCCTATGTGGAGTCCGTGCGCCTGACCAATGTTGGGTCCTACCTGGCAGTCGACGGTGTCCGAGTGGACTGCCCGGATTTGGGGCCGCTCACCATCGACATCGCCTACGGCGGCAACTTCTACGCCATCGTCGAACCGCAGGAAAATTACAGCGATCTGTCCGATTTGACGGCCGGCGACATCGTCCGCCTCTCACCGGAATTTCGCCGTAATATCAACGAGGTGGTCGAAGTGGTGCACCCCGATGATCCAACCATTCGCGGGGTCAGCCACATCCAATGGACGGGCCGCCCCACCAAGCCTGAAGCCCACGGCCGCAACGCGGTGTTCCTGGGGGAAAAGGCCATCGACCGCAGCCCTTGCGGCACGGGCACCTCGGCCCGCATGGCCCAGCTCGTGGCCAAGGGCCGCCTTTCCGTCGGCGATGAATTTGTCCACGAGAGCATTATCGGAAGTCTGTTCCACGGCCGGATCGAAGAGCTCTGCAAAGTGGGCAATCACGACGGCATTATCCCCTCGGTGGCGGGCTGGGCGCGCATGACCGGATTGAACACCATCTTCATCGACGAGCGAGACCCCTTCGCCCACGGCTTTCAGCTTATGTAGGAAACTCAGCGCTTTGGACCCTCGTGCAACTCTCAAAAGCCTCTTCGACGCGGCCCTGTCCGCGGCGGACCCGCACCTTACCCTGCCCAGCCATCTGCCCGCGCCGCCGGCCGGCCGCACGGTCGTAATCGGCGCAGGCAAAGCCGCCGCGGCCATGGCCCGCGCGGTCGAGGACAATTGGCCGGATCCCTTGGAAGGCCTGGTCGTCACCCGCTATGAGCATGGTTTGCCCTGCGACCGGATTGAAGTGGTCGAGGCCGCTCACCCCGTACCCGATCAGGCCGGGCGCGACGCCGCCGAGCGGATCTTGGATTTGGCGAGAGGTTTGGGGCCGGAGGATTTGTTGCTCTGTTTGATCTCGGGCGGGGGTTCGGCACTGCTCAGCCTGCCGGCGCCGGGGATTACCCTTACGGAGAAGCAGGACGTGAACCGGGCGCTGCTGCGCTGCGGGGCGCGGATCGATGAAATGAACTGCCTGCGCAAGCACCTTTCCGCGATCAAGGGCGGCCGCTTGGCCGCGGCCGCGGCCCCGGCACAGGTAGTCTCGCTGATGATCTCAGATGTACCTGGCGACGACCCAGCAGTGATCGCATCAGGACCAACCGTCCCCGATCCGACGACCTTTCGCGATGCCCGCGAGATCCTATCGAAGTATAACATCCAGGCGCCTGAGTCGGTACGCAATTTCCTCGCCGCCGATGCGGGGGAAACACCCAAACCGGGTGATCCGATCTTCGCCAATTGCGCTGCCCATCTGATCTCGCGCCCGCAAGACGCTTTGGAAGCCGCCGCGATCAAAGCCCAAGAAGTCGGCATCACACCAGTCATCTTGGGGGATTCCATCGAGGGCGAGGCCCGCGAGGTGGCCCAAGTCATGGCGGGCATCGCTCGGCAAGTGGCACAACACGGCCAGCCCGCGCCCGCGCCTTGCGTCTTACTGTCCGGTGGCGAGACCACGGTCACTCTGCAGGGTACGGGCCGGGGCGGCCGCAACGCGGAATTTTTGCTGGCCTTGGCAGTCGCCTTGGAGGGCCATCCCATGATCCACGGCCTGGCCTGCGACACGGATGGCATCGACGGCAGCGAGGACAACGCGGGCGCCCTCTTCGGGCCGGACAGCCTGGCCCGCGCCGAGACCATCGGCCTCTCGGGTAAGGCGTTGCTGGCCAACAACGATGGCTATGGCTTTTTCGCCGGGCTGGAGGATTTGATCGTCACCGGGCCGACACGAACCAATGTCAATGATTTTCGTGCGGTTTTGATTTTGCCCTAAGGGTGTTTATGATCCGGATCTTAAGAGAATCGGCACGTAGCAACGAGGAAAGCGCGCTTTTATGAGACGGAACCGTAACGCCAAAATCATCGCCACCCTGGGGCCGAGCAGCACCGACCCGGATACCCTGGAGGCCATGTTTGCAGCGGGCGCCGACGTCTTTCGCTTGAACTTTAGTCATGGCGAGCACGCGGACCATCAACAGCGCCTCTTTAGCATTCGGCAGATGGAGCGGCGCCTGAAACGCCCCATCGCGATTTTGTTGGATTTACAGGGTCCGAAAATCCGTGTTGGCACCATCACCGGCGGCGAAGTGGAGCTGGAGCCGGGCATGAGCTATCGCCTGGACATGGACGATGCGCCCGGCGACGACACCAGAGCGCCTCTGCCCCATCCGGAAATTTTCGCGGCCTTGAAGCCCGGCATGACCATCCTGCTGGACGACGGCAAACTGAATCTGACGGTCAAGAGCTGCGGCCCCGATCATGCGGAGACGGAGGTCGTCGCCGGTGGCCCCCTCAAAGACCGTAAAGGCGTCAACATCCCCGGCGCGGTTTTGCCCATTTCGCCCCTGACGGACAAGGACAGGGAAGATCTGGAATTCGGCCTGGACCTGGGCGTGGACTGGGTCGCCCTCTCCTTCGTGCAGCGGCCCGAGGATATCGCCGAGGTGCGACAGATCGTGGATGAACGGGCCTCGGTCATGGCCAAGATCGAAAAGCCGGCGGCCATCGACCGACTGGACGCCATCGTGGAGCTCTGCGACGCGGTGATGGTGGCCCGCGGCGATCTGGGCGTGGAAATGCCGCCGGAAGACGTGCCGGGCCTGCAAAAGCGCATCATCCACACCTGTCGGGAGGCGGGCTGCCCGGTTGTGGTGGCCACCCAGATGTTGGAGTCCATGATCGACGTGCCCGCCCCCACCCGCGCCGAAGCCTCGGACGTGGCCACGGCGGTCTATGACGGCGCCGACGCGGTGATGCTCTCTGCCGAGACCGCGGCCGGACACTACCCCGTGGAGGCGGTCGCCATGATGGACCGCATCATCACCTCGACCGAGCACGCGACCTATTACCGCAACATCCTGCACGCCCACCCCAGCGCGCCGGACGCCACGGCGGCCGATGCCATCTCCGCCGCCTCGGCCCAGGTGGCCGCCACCCTCTCGTCCGCGGCCATTGTTTGTTACACCATGTCCGGCTCGACGGCTCTACGCGCCGCAAGGGAGCGGCCCGATGCCCCCATCATGGTGCTTACCAATAAAAGGGACACTTCCCAGCGCCTGGCCCTTTTGTGGGGGGCACACTGCGTCCACACCGCCGATGTGAAAAACACCCAGGAGATGGTGGACAAGGCCTGCCGCCTGGCCGAGCAGGAGGGCTTTGCCAAGCCCGGTGACAAACTGGTGATCATGGCAGGCGTCCCCTTCGGCACGCCCGGCACCACCAACCTACTGCGCATCGCCACGGTGGGATAGGCGCTTATGCGCTCAGCGAAAACCATTCACGTGATCTCCTGCCATGCCGAGGGCGAGGTGGGAGATGTGATCGTGGGCGGGGTGGCACCGCCGCCCGGCGAGACTCTTTGGGAACAGCGAAATTTTATCGCAACAGACGGCACCTTAAGGAATTTCGTTTTGAACGAGCCAAGGGGCGGCGTATTTCGCCATGTGAACTTGCTCGTGCCCCCGAAACATCCTGACGCCCAGATGGGCTTTATCATCATGGAGCCCGAGGACACGCCGCCCATGTCCGGCTCCAACTCCATCTGCGTGTCCACGGTGTTGTTGGACAGCGGCATCCTTCCCATGGAAGAACCAATCACCGAGTTGGTGCTGGAGGCGCCGGGTGGGATCGTGAAGGTGCGGGCGGATTGCAAGAACGGCAAGGCCGAGCGCATCACGGTTCAGAACCTGCCCAGCTTTGTGGACAAATTGGATGTGTCTTTGGAGATAGAGGGCCTGGGAACCCTGACTGTCGATACCGCCTACGGTGGCGACAGCTTTGTGGTGGTGGACGCCCGTGCACTGGGATTTGCCATTGAGGAAAGCGAAGCCCGAGACATTGCCAAGCTTGGCGTGCGCATCACCAACGCGGCCAATGAGCAAATCGGCTTTCACCATCCGGAGAATCCCGAATGGCATCACATTTCTTTCTGCCTCTTCGCGGGGCCCTTGGAGTCGGAGGGGCAAGGCTCCCATGACTTCACCGCCAAGGGCGCGGTGGCCATTCAGCCGGGTAAGGTGGACCGCTCGCCCACCGGCACGGCCCTGTCGGCCCGCATGGCGATCCTTCATGCCCGTGGCCTTATGCAAGAGGGACAGAGCCTGGAGGCCCGCTCGATCATCGACTCCCGCTTTACCGGGCGCATCATCGGCCTTACCCAGGTAGGGGACAAATCAGCGGTCATTCCAGAGATCTCCGGCCGGGCCTGGATCACCGGCACCCATCAGCACATGCTGGACCCGTCGGACCCCTGGCCTGAGGGCTATAAGGTCAATGACACCTGGGGCGTTGGGTAGCCCGCACCACCGGGGAGCATTATTCCTGCTCCAAGCAACTTTCCTTCAAGTTGATCCAGATGAAGTCGATGGGGACGAGCACGGCTGAGTGCCAAATCCGCCTTTAAACGCTTGCTACTGTCCTTTGCCGCCATCTGTATTCACCTGTGAGGATAATGCGCACCCATCCGAGGAGAGAGATGTGGGCGAGGAGAGAGATGTGGGCGAGGAGAGCGGCGGGTGTTTCCAACCCGGCCTTTTTCCTGTGCGCGACCACCATACCAAGCTTCTGAGCCACAATCCCCATAGCACCGAAAACCGCCCGCGCTTTCCTCCTTGTCTAAGGTTTGTCGCCGCTGCACCTTACGTCGACAGCAGCCACAAACCTTAGACAAAGCGCCAATTCGCTGCGGCAGCGCCAATGGCTGCTTTCCAAGACAGCCGCAGCCAAAGAAGACTGTTCATGAATGCCTCGAGCGTCTCGGCTTTGACGCGCCGCACGACAGCGTGCTAGCCATCGCGCAGCAACGGTTCGACCGCAAGTTGACGGCAAGACCATGGGAATTGCATGGGGAGAGCATTTTTATGAAGGAATTCAAACACATTGGTCTGGGAGTTCTCTTCGGCTGTCTTCTGACGCTGCCGGTGATGGCGCAGGAGGGTTGGACACCGGAGCGTAGCCTGGAAGTTAAGCATCTTTCGGATGTCTCCTTTGCCCCCGACAGCAGTGAACTGCTGTACGGGATCCGGAGCACCGACGTCGATAGCGGCCAGTATCTGACCGAATATGTAATCTCCGATCTGACCGGCGCCTCCGTCCGCACGCTTTTGCCTACGTCGCCGGACATCTCTGGGCCGCAATGGTCGCCCGATGGCAACCGCATTGCCTACCTGTCCTCGACCTCCGGGGTCAGCAATATCTGGATCATCTCCGCAGAGGGCGGGACCGGCCAGCCTCTCACCGACCTGAAGATCGATGTTCAGAGCTTCAAATGGGCGCCGGACGGCAATGCCATCGCCTTCGTCATGGAAGATCCCAGCTATGTTCCGCCGCCGGTGAACAATGCTGATGACTATGCTAAGAACCAGCTTTGGATGGTGCGACTCGCCGATGGCGCTCAGGACGGGGCGGCGGTCAACCTGACGCCAGATGCCGACTTCTCCGTCAGTGGCTGGACGGGCAATTGGACCTATGACTGGGCACCGGATGGCTCGGCACTGGTCTTTGCGCATCAGAAACGCCCTGGTCTTGACTACATGACAGAGGCCCGCCTCTCGATCACAGAGGTCGCGACGCAAACCGTGACACCAATGGCGCCGGGCAACAACCATTGGCAATACTTCCCGCGCTGGTCCCCGGACGGAACATCCATCGCGTTCCTCAACGCGCCGGGTGAGTTTATGTGGTCCTTCCTCTGGGACATTAAACTCTGGCCCGTCGGTGGCGGCGACCTGGTTGAGCTGGCGCCGACCAAGAACCGGCTACCGTTCATCTGGCAATGGGCGGCAGATAGCCAGAGCATTTACTACCTCGAAAACGACCGGGTGAGCTATTCCTTCTACGAGATGCCGATCGATGGCAGCAATTTCACCAAAATATTTGGCTCGCCCGAGGATATCGACGCGCCGGGGCTAAACACCTATCTTACCTCGCCGTATATCCATGTGAGCCAGGACAACACCCAATTGGCCTATATCGGCCAGACATCGAGCACACCGCCAGCGATCTATCTCAGCAACGTGGACGATTTCTCGCCCGAGAAGATCAGCAGCGCCAACGATCCATACCTGGATATACCGCTCGGACGGTCAGAGCTCATCCAGTGGACATCGCTGGACGGCACCGAGATTGAGGCAATCCTGAGCTATCCGTCGGATTACCAAGAAGGGCAGAGCTACCCGATGGTTGTGCAAATCCACGGCGGGCCCAATGCGGTCGATTTCAACGAATATCTTCCTCTAGTGAAATACTTTTCCACCGCCACCTATACCGCTAAAGGCTATGTCGTGCTTCGGGTAAACTATCGCGGCACACTCGGCTATGGGCGCAAGTTCCGCGAGGATCTGATCGGAAATTTCGGCGGCCCGGATTACGAGGACATCATCACTGGGGTCGACCATGTCATCGGTCTGGGAATCGCTGATCCAGATCAGCTTTTCGTCATTGGACAGAGCAATGGTGGCACCCTGACGAACTGGATCGTGACCAAGACCGACCGCTTCAAATCGGCCTGTTCGGTCGCAGGAGAGACTGACTATATCAGCCTTGAAGGCACCAACGGGTATTTCCAGACAAGCTGGTATCTGGGCGGCAGCTTCATCAACAATCTGCAGATGTTCCTCGACCGTTCTCCGATCTTTCATGTCAAGAATGTCACCACTCCGATCCTCATCCAGGGCGGGCTTTTGGACGACAATGTCCCCTATACTCAGCTGGAGGAATTCTATCGCGCCCTCAAACGCGCGGGCGCCGAGGCCCATCTGGTCGGGTATCCCGGCGCGACCCACGAAAGCTACACCCCTAAGCAATACCTTCGGCTTCTGCGTTCCTGCCTCGACTGGACGAACAGGCACGGCACAGCCGATGCGAACTAAAGGCGGGCCGCGGCCCATCTAAGTGCGCTCGGGCGACGTTAACGTTCAAGTGTGAGTGGGATGCGGAAGACGACCTCGCCACTGGTCTTAGGTTTGCGGCGAGAGGGTGGCGTTGAATTATCTGCTATCATTACGAGCAAAGACTTATAAACAATTCATCTTCAAGAGGATTTCAGTACACGGTCGGACGCGACCCCATGACCCCCCTTCCCTTGGCTGGGTGGGAAAACGAAACGCTGGATCACAATCTTCTCATTTTCCAGCAATTCCTCTGCCTCGATGTTGGGATAGTATTGATGGCAGAGGCTTTCAGGGCCGTGTTTCTAGGCCGAGGCGGTCCTAGCGCTAAAGACGAGCATCGCCGCCGCAGGCTTCCAACGCTTTGCCAAGGAGACGATATCGAGACCTATATTCTTGATCGAAGGCCTCTTCTCTATCGGAAGGGCTTCCTCTTTTTCTCGAAAAAGGAATTCCAGCGCAGCGTTATCGGGCGCGGCCCGCGCGGCCGCCGCGGCGGCCTTGGCCGGCCAGGTGGCGGTCAAGCTGGTCACGACCATATTCAGCCGTCTCGCGCAGCAACTTGACCAGCTCGCCGCAGGCGCCGGGCGGCAAATCTCCTTCTGCTACGTCATAGTCCTGGATCAAACGCTGCGCTACGGCGCCAGCGTCTTGTTCGGACCCCAGGCGCAAGAGCCACGCCAAGACGATATCCTGGGCCGGACCGGGGAAAGCATCGCCAAGGTCGATAACTTCCTTGATGAGCCCGCCGGGATCATCCTCGCTGTGGTGCTCGGAAATGTATTTAATCCCCATGATCTCATATCCCTTATTCGGTCGCCTTCGACCCATTCAGCCTTCGTAAAAGATTTAATCTTGCAGGAGTTTCGAAGAGAAATTCACCGTCACGCTGCTCCGCCAACGCCTCGAAACTTTCCCGCAGCGACGCACCGGCCCCATCGACGGCAGATTGGCGGGCTTGGTCGACCGCCAGGATCCCGGCGATAAAATCCTCGAAGGCCTTGTAGCGCAAAGGGGCCAGGTATTCCTGTTCCAGGTCTTGGGCATAGTAGGCGTCACCTACCACCGCATGGACGGCCGCCAGAGCCTTGGCCCGTACTTCGGTCTCGTCCTCTATGGGCTGCATAAGCTGGAAGAACTTGCCTTCGGCGATGGGCTCGAGGATGTAGACCAGGCCACCCGGCCGAAGGACCCGGTGAGCCTCCAGCAAGGCCGGCCGTTGCACCGCCACCGGGATGTGGTGCAGGGAGTTGAAGAACACAACGATATCCAGCGAACCATCCGGTAAAGGCAAGGCCTCACCTCCACCCTGCAGGTAACGTTCACCGCCCTCAGGCTCGGCGGCACGCGCCCTGGCCAACTGCCCTGGAGAGGGTTCGAGACCGGTCACCTGGGCCCCCTGCCGGGTCATCAAGCGCACGAGGCTCCCATCGCCGCAGCCCACGTCAAGGACCTCCTTGCCGGCAAGACTCAGGTGCATGCGCAGCATCGCGCCGTGTTTTGATTTTGAACGCACGGCTAGAGCCCCTTCAGAACCTCGACAAACCGCTCCAACTCGACCTCGCTATTGAAATAGTGGGGCGAGGCGCGAACCATGGTGGGCAGATCGCGCTTCATGGCATCGAGGCGTGTGGACGCCGGACTGGAGAGGGAAACGATGATGTCTTGGGCGCCGAGCGTCTCGGCAATGCTCTCGGCCGAATGCCCTTCGATGGTGAAGGTGACGATCGCGCCTTTTCGCGCGCCCAGATCGTAGACGGCGGCAGCGGGCACATCAGCGATCATGGCGCGGAGCTGGGCGGCCAAAGTGAGGGCTTGGTCTTCGATGGCCGGCATGCCAACCTCAAGGGCATAGTCCACGGCTACGCCGAGCCCCAAGACGGCCGCGTAGTTAAACTCCCAATTTTCAAAACAGCCCGCATCCGTGCGGGCCTTGTAGGTTTCCGCGTCGATCCACGTGGCGCCGCGCAGATCCACAAAGGGCGGTTCGATGTGCTCGAGCATGGATTGTCGCACGTACAAAAACCCACTGCCCCGCGGCCCCCGGAGGAATTTCCGCCCGCTGGCGGAGAGGAAGTCGCAGCCGATGGCCTCCACATCCAAATCAAGCTGACCGACGGATTGGCAGGCATCAAGCAAAAAGGGGACACCAGAATCGCGCGCCACCTGACCCACCTCGGCGGCCGGGTTGATCAAGCCCCCATTGGTGGGCACATGGGTCATGGCAATCAGCTTGACCCGGTCATCCACCATCTCCTTTAGGGCACTCACATCCAATTGACCGCTGGCGTCGCTGGGCACGGCAGCGACCTCGATGCCCCGATCCCGCTTGAGCTTGAGGAAGGACAGGTAGTTGCTGGCGTATTCCGCCTCTGCCGTCAGGATTCGGTCGCCGGCCCCCAGGTTCAGGCTCAGGAAAGCCATGTTCCAGGCCACGGTGGCGTTTTCCATGATGGCGATCTCGCCGGCCTGGCAATTAAGAAATGTCGCGAGAGATCGGTAGACCTTTTGGATTTCCGACTGCGCCTTGGCCGCGGCGGTATAACCACCGACTCGTGCCTCGAGAGCCAGGTGGTCCTGTTGCGCCTTTAGCACCGGCGCCGGCATCAAGCTGGCGCCGGCAGAATCCAGGTGCAAAACATGAACGCAGCCCGGTGTATCGCGCCGCAGTCGATCTAAATCCATTGCTTCAAGCCTCTTTCCCTGTTCGCCCAGGCCTCACCCTGGTCAGGCCTAAGCTCACGCGAAAACAAGCCGGTGACAAGTCTAACAGATCAGCACGTGGGCAATTAACCGCCTGGGAAGCAATTTATTGCAAAATACCTCTTAAGAAAGAAAAAGCAAAAAATCGAGAGCAATATCATGCCCAATCAGGTTCGCTGGTTTGAAAACCTCTTTTTACTGTCCTTTTGTCTAGGTGTCGTGATTGGGTCGCTAAATTGGGACTACTATCTGGACCTGGCGACCCCCGGATACGTGCTGTTTGTACAGGTCTTTGCCTTGCTGTTCAGCTTGATCCTCATATTTTCGATCTCGCGTCTACGCAGCAACATTGCCCGGTGGGTCCTTGTCATCTCTTTTTTGCTCGGCATCGGGATAGAAGCAGCAAGATTGGGGGACCCCACCAGCGCCTTCGGAATGCATCCTTTGGCCTCCATCCTGGCAGCGGGTCAGTTTCTGATGCAAGGCTTGGCGGTCTTGCTGATCGTCCATCCAGACACCGGCGAATGGATCAAGGCTTAGGCCTATTCCATAGCCAGGTTCGCCTGGCGCTCGAGTTCGAGGGCTTCGCGGCGCTGGCGGTTTTCCCGGTGGCGGATGGTGCGCCATTGGGCCAAGACCTTGCGTCTGTACTTACTGCCAAATTTGGGAGTTTTGGAGTGATAATGCCCGATGGCCATGGTCCAAGAATTGGCATCGGCCCGCAGGTCCGCCAGGAACCCGGCCGCATAGCGCAGGTTTTGGACCGGGTCGAAGGCCGCCTCCAAGGAGGAAAATTGGTCCCCGTGATAGTGCAGATTGACCTGCATGCAACCCACATCAATGTTGGTAACGCCCTCGGCCTGCAGGGCCTGCACCTCGGCGATGGCCGCAGCCTTGCTGGGTAGATATCGCCCCTTGCCCTTGGCCATGACGGTCCAAGGCCAGGCAAGATTTTCCCGGCTGGGGCTGTGCCAGCGCCCGGATTCTACCTCGGCAATGGCCAAAAGCAGGTGCCGGGGCATGCCATGGTCCTGTTCCACCTGGTGGGCTTGCTGAGCGCAAAGACTCCAAGTCGACGCCACAAGGTCCAGCTCCGCGGCCCGGGCCGGGCCGGTTACAGCGCCTAACAGACAGAAACCTAAGCCCGCCAAGGCCCAGATTTGCACGATTAGGCATTTGTTAAGCTGCGGCATTTGTTCTGCTGCTCCCATCGAAAAACGGATCGACCCGTCCTTCAATCAAAGCAAGTGCCGTGCCATATCGGGCTGCAAAACCAGACGCTGACTAGATTTGCCCTGTCAGCCGGGGTCCAGAGCCCGCTGCATGATGATCACATCGACCCAACGGCCCTTCTTAAAGCCAACGTCGGCCAGGTGCCCCGCCTGACGAAAGCCTAATTTTTCGTGCAGTCGGATGGAGCCATGATTGTCCCGATCGCCGATCATGGCCACCATTTGGCGGCAGCCGCGCGCCATTGCCTGGTCAATCAAATGAGCCAGCAAGACAGCCCCCACCCCGGCTCCTTGCCCATCGGGCGCCACATAAACGGAATCTTCCACGGTAAAGCGATAGGCCGGGCGAGGCCGATAAGCCGAGAGGTAAGCATAGCCAAGAACTCTGTTCTCGGCCCTGCGGACAGCCACCACGTAAGGATAGCCGGCGGCCAGGATCGCCCGCCAGCGCTCCATCATTTCGGTCTCGCCGGGCGGATTTTCCTCGAAAGACCCCAGGCCATGGCGCACATGGTGGTCGTAGATCCGCGTAATTGTTGGGATGTCTTGCGCCTCGGTCGGGCGGATCAAGAGGCGGCCGTCGCGCAGCGCCGCCCTATCCGCCGGTTCTTCAGTCATGGTCTAGTGACGCAGATCAGAGAGCTGCAAGGACCCCAAATCCCGGATCAGGCCGCGCATGTCCTGGGCCAGGCGCTCGAGCACCGGTTTGCGTTGAAACTGCTGCTCGTCCATGTAGATGCAGCGATTTATTTCGATTTGCAGGCCATGGATCTTTTCGGCGGGCCTACCGTAGTGCCGGGTGACGAAACCGCCGGAATAGGGGATGTTACGGGCCACAGGATAGCCCATGCGCCGCAGGCTGCGCTCGGCCATGCGGGTGACTCCGGCGGCGCACGACCGGCCATGGCAATCGCCCAGCACAATATCCGAGGCGCGCCGGCCACCGCCCAGGACATGACTGGTTTCCACCGACGGCATGGAATGGCAATCAATCAAAATACAAAAGCCGAATTTATCGCGAGTCCGCTCGACCAATTCCCGCAGGGAATCATGATAGGGCCAATAATAGTTCCGGATCCGGGACATGGCCTCGGCAAAGCTCAATTTGTCCCGGTAGATCTCCGTCCCATTAGCAACAATGCGGGCAATAGTACCCAACCCAGCCGCCACCCGAGGCGAGGAAGAATTAATATAGCTGGGCAAAGGATCGGAAAACATGCCCGGATCCAACTCAAAGGGCTCCCGGTTGGGGTCGACGAAGGCGCGCGGGAACAAAGCCCTGATCAAGGGAGCGCCCTCGTGAGGGGCAGCGCCGAATATCTCATCGACGAAGCTGTCCTCGCTGCGCCGCAAACTTTGCGGGTCCAATTTGGAGGCGGCCAGAAAATGGGCGGGGTAGGCACTACCGCTGTGGGGCGAGGCGAAGACCAACGGCAAGGAGTGATCGGCAGGTTCGATCACCTGATGGGAAGGGCCCATCGCCAAATCTTCGGTCTTTGCGTCCATATTAAGAAAAAAATCTAAGCTATCGTGACGGTAAAGTCATGGTCGAAGTCCACCACCAAAGCGACTTTTGCCTCACAATAGCGCCATTGGGCTCGGTCTCTTGCTCAACATAGGCTGACTTTCCGATGAGACATTACACCAAAGATTAACATGCGAGGCTGCTCGTTTGAAAAATCCAGATCAATGGGACCCAGCGTGGGACGGCAAAAACCGCCAACAATCTCATAAATTCAGCATTTTTCCCGAATTCAGTGGACGTTAAGCTCTATTTAGAACCTTAAGCATAATTTATTATGCCTGATGCGGGCGCATCGACGGTTGATTTTTTGTCAATTTCTGATGAAATCACAATCCGCTCACCGGTGATCCGCAATCTGGGACCTTAAAGGACAGTAAAAGTAGGACAAATGGCGCAGATCATTTTGGCAGAAGACGATAGTTCCATGCGTGAATTTCTGGCCCGCGCCCTGCGCCGTGCCGGACACGATGTGGAGGCGGTGGGCGATGGCCTGGACGCCTTGAAGTCGCTGACGAACACGCCCTATGATTTGCTGTTGGCCGACGTTGTTATGCCCGGACTAGACGGAATTGAACTGGCTCGTCGGGCGTCAAAGGAACAGCCCGGTATCAAGGTGATGTTTATCACCGGATTTGCCGCCGTTGCGCTCAAAGCCCGCGACGAGTCCACAAAGGGCGCGCGGGTTCTCTCAAAACCTTTCCACCTGAAAGACCTGGTGGAAGAGGTGGAGATGATGCTGACCGCTTAAGGTCGCCGTGCTCGGCCCGTCGGGCCGGCACTTTTTTCAATGAAAAATCGACGGACACCGATTTGGTGATCGCTGACGAGGGGGCCGAACCTCAGCGGTTGCCATCTATCAACCGAATTTGATAGCTAAGGACCAGCGGTCGGTGCTGTGCCACGCGGTCGCGGCAAGACCTCTCCAAGGGAGAGAATAACGACCCACGAAATCGAGTCCCGAAAAACCAATCCCAGAAACCGATCCCATGTCTGAGAACCTCTTTACCGTCATCCACAACAGCATCAAAAAACCCGAGGCTGTCTTCATAAGGCGGCCCGATGGCACGGCCATTACCTATGACGCCCTCTGTCAGGCCACGGCGCAGTTCGCCAATCTATTGCTTCAAAGGGGCGTGAAGCCCGGCGACCGAGTGGCGGCCCAAGTCGAAAAGTCGGTCGAGGCCCTTTTTTTGTATTTGGCAACGGTTCGCGTCGGTGCGGCCTTCCTGCCGCTTAACTCCAGCTATACCGGGACTGAACTTGCCTATTTTTTGAAAGATGCGGAACCACGGGTCTTTGTTACCGATCCGGGCGCAGCAGATGCCGCTGACCAGCTCTGTAAAGAGGCGGGTGTCGCCCATCTATTCACCCTGGCCCAAGACGGTACGGGAAGCTTGATGGAGGCAACAGAAGGAGCGCCAATCAATTTCGAGGACGTGCCGCGCAAGGGCGACGACTTGGCAGCCATCCTCTACACATCTGGCACCACAGGGCGGTCCAAGGGCGCCATGATAACACATGAGAACCTAGCCTCCAACGCTTGCGCGCTGGTGGAGAGCTGGCGTTTTTCAGAGAGCGATATCCTGCTCCATGCCTTGCCGATTTTCCACACGCATGGACTATTTGTCGCAACGAACACGGCCCTTCTGGCCGGTGCATCGATGATTTTCTTGCCTGCCTTCGACTCGGACGAGGTCATCCGACTATTGCCCCAAGCAACCACAATGATGGGCGTGCCGACTTTTTATAGTCGGCTCTTAACCCAGCCGGAATTTGACCAAGCGCTGGTCCAGCACATGCGGCTTTTCGTGTCAGGGTCTGCCCCCTTGTCGGCGGAAACCCATAAGGCGTTCCAGGCGCGAACCGGGCACGCCATCCTGGAGCGTTATGGCATGACCGAAACCAATATGAACACCTCGAACCCTTATGACGGGGACAGGCGGGCCGGTACGGTCGGCTTTCCCTTGCCGGGCGTGGAGATCCGCCTGACCGACGGGGAGACGGCAAGCGTCGTGCCCCAGGGCGAGATAGGCATGATCGAGATTCGTGGTCCCAATGTCTTTAAGGGCTATTGGCGCCTGCCCGAAAAGACCGCGGCGGAGCTGCGAGAAGATGGGTTCTTCATTTCCGGCGATCTGGGCGTGATCGACAAGCGGGGATACCTGAGCATTGTGGGTCGGGAAAAGGACTTGATCATCAGCGGCGGCTTTAATGTTTACCCGGCCGAGGTGGAGGCGGCGCTGGAGGCGATAGACGGCGTCAGCGAATGCGCGGTGATCGGCGCACCCCACCCGGATTTTGGCGAAGGGGTCACCGGCGTGGTGGTGCGCGACGAGGGTGCCGATTTAACCGAGTCCGCCATCCGGGCTGCCCTGAAAACGGAGCTCGCCGCCTATAAGGTCCCCAAGCGGGTTTTCTTCGTCAAGAGCCTGCCCCGCAACAAGATGGGCAAGATCGAGAAGAAATCCCTCCGCGAGACCTATAAAGACGCCTATGGGGCGACCTAACCGGGAGGCAGACCCTGGCTCGATTTTTTTTGCGTTGCCCAGGACCGGCAAATCGGGTAAGTGAACCGCGCTAAATCGCTCCGTTTTGAAAGTTCGTCAAAATACTCCAATCGGCTACTTGTGCTAAGACCCTGTAAGCTATTGGAATGCAAAAGGAAGCCTTTTAGTGGGCGCGTAGCTCAGCGGGAGAGCACTACGTTGACATCGTAGGGGTCGCTGGTTCAATCCCAGCCGCGCCCACCATTGTTTCAATAAGATAGCAAAACCCACTTCAGCGGGCTTTAGACTCAGCAATCATATGGTAATCTAAATTCTCCTGAAGTGCTGGGACCTAATTTTCGAAGCTCGTCAGGCGCATAACCTGAAGGTCGCAGGTTCAAATCCTGCCCCCGCAACGAACTAAAACAACAGCTTAGCAATAAACCGCTAAGCCGTTTTTCTATGCTTGGAAGATATATGGAAGCAATTGGGAGTGAACCGAGGCGTATTCTGACGTAGATAATGACAGTTCGAACGGAAAACAGTCCGCAATCGAAAAGGCCGCTTTCCACCTACAAGCTGACTTAGTTCGGCCAACACAAAACGGCAATTCTTGACCCAACCCGGTCATTTATTTGGCGCGTGTCGGGATGATGATCGCAAAAGGTGGTGCACCGGGCTGGGCTGCAAGCAAGTATCAATTGTTCCTCGCCCTCAAATCACGTTACCCTCGTATTGATGACTCAATGGCAAGGGAAGTTGTGCCGTGAGCCTGGATCGGAAAAAGATTCAAGACCTGTGCCGGAGTTATCTGGCTGCCATGGAACATAGCGACTTGGAGGCACTCCTCGAAAACTTCACGGATGACGCAACCGCCACCTCGCCAATCTCTGGCAAGCAATCGGCTCGTGAGTTCTATTCCTACGTCATGCGAGTCACAAGCGGTCGATCTATGGCACTTAGAACAATTTTTATCGGGACTGGGGAACGGCCGCGGGCGGCGGTACAAATCGCCTATACACGCAGGGTGGGTACTAGCGAAGCAGCTACGATTGAGGCAGTGGATGTTTTTGACCTGACCGAGGACTGCAGCAAAATTGAATCGGTCACGATCATTTATGACACTGCACCGGTAAGGTCTGATTTCGACAGCCAAGAGACCCGCCACAGTTAGACCTCTATCGACCGCTCTTGTCCACAGGCGAGTTCCTAGAAAAGTCAGTCTGCACGTCCGATATCCTCCTAAGTCCCTACATCTGGGCAGGAACCTTGGCTTCACGGCTGAGCGTGATCGTTTTGTGCTAAAGAGCCGACATTAGCCAGGGAGCAGACTCTCGTCTGAGTCCGACCCAAAGCGTTCATGCAAAACCCTACAACGCACTTCGTATATCGTAATTTTACTGGCAGCTGAAACTGGTGCCCGTCTCCGGCTGACACATCGGAGGCCATCCGTTGGTCTGCCAAAAGTCCAATAGACCCATGTCACGCACAGTATCTTGAAATCGGTCAAGCGAACCGACTTCTCGGATTAGGGTCCAAGGCACGGTGAAGTACTGAAGCCGGTAATACGACCTCAAGCCATTATACTCGAAAGAATCGAGTACAGCATCCGCGCCGCCGATCTCGTGGAGGAATTGATAGGACAAAAAGCGATCGTCCTTGTGCTGCTCGAAAATCTGATCGACGGTCTCGACCCCGACGGCGTCAATCAACGATAGAGCACGTCGGCGAAAATCCTCTGAACAGTCCGCGCAAGATTTCACCTTTTCCCGCGCTTCTAACAACTTATTACCCTGCGCCCGGTGAGAGAGAATGACTCTAAATGCCAGCTCTCGGAAGGGGGCCGAATTACGAAAGATCTGTTCAATAATCTCCATTTGAGCCGGGGACCCTGTTTCTTGCCAGGCCACCCGTGCCGCCATGAAAACATAGAGATCGTTAATCGGGTCCAGCTCCTTGGCTCGATTCAGGTAGTCTAGTGAATCCAGCTCTAGGCCTACCGTGTGCAGTAGTCCGCCATAATCCTGCATGGCTCGGTGATTCGATGGGTCCAGTTCTAGCGCTTTCCGATAGGCCTTATCGGCCGCCGACCATTGTCGGTCGCGATTGTACATGTTGCCGAGTGCATGTTGAACCATCGCCAGGTCGGGATCCAGCTCGAGAGCTTTAAAGGCGGCGCTTTTTGACTTTCGGTAGAACACTTCGGGTCGCATGGGCTGGCCGCTGACCTCTCTGAGATAGGTCGGGGCAATGTTGTAAGCCATTGACAGTGCCGCCCAGGCAGCAGCGAATTCCGGTTCAATGTCTACGGCGCGCTCTAGGGCGGAAACCGCGCCTATCAAGGCTTTGCCGCGCTGTTCGAGCAAGGCGATTCCGCGAAGGAAGGCCTGGTAGGCCTGTGGGTCCTCGGTACGGTTGGCTTCCAGCTCTGCAGAATCTACATCGAGTGGCGTGGAGAGTGCTTCACCGATTGCTGTTGCCACCTTTTCTTGCGCCACAAACATGCCATTCATTTTTTCGTGGAACTTTCCGCTCCAAACAAGAAAGCCGCTATCGGTACGAATAAGATTCGCCTCGATCCTTACTTCGTCATCCACGCGGCGAACCGAGCCCTCAATAACGTACTCAACGTCAAGCGTTTGTCCGATTTGTCGAACATCCTCGTGCCTGTTCTTGAATTGAAACACGGAAGTGAATCCGGTTACGCGGAAGGCCCCGGTTGCGGCCAGAACACCGATGATCTCAATCGTCAAGCCGTCTGAGAAAGTGTCGTCATTGTCCCCATTGAGGTTAGCAAACGGCAGCACCGCGATGGAGCGGAGCCCCTTGAAATGTTGCGATGGTTGGGTTTCGGCCGTCGGGATGAAATCCTTCGAGATTTGCTCCGTCGGCGCGCTTGGTAGGATGCCGCCCCAATTTAGAAGCACCACAAAACCAGCAGTTACGAACATGGCTACAGTCGCCCAAACAGGCCACTTTTTCGCCCCGCGGCGTGGCAATTCTGAGATCGGCAATTCATTACCATCCGCGCTTTCTGCATTTGATCCTTTTTCATCACGAGCTGGATCTTCACCGTTCGGCGGTGTTTGCGCAGTTGCTTCCAAGTTTTCCTTATCATCTGCTGTTTGAGTTTGATCTTGGGAATGATCGCCACCGGTTAAATTGCCATCTGTGCCATCCAAGAGTTCAGGACCTGTCTTAGGCCAATCGACATTTTGCAGCCTCAAATAGTCTTTAAGAATTGCCGCCGCATATAGCACCGCATAACGACGTTGTTGTTCGTCCAGTTTTTTACTGGCGAAATTTAATCCAACTGCAACTTGGGCTAATTGAAACTGGCTTTCCATGTAAGATAGCCGATGGGGCTGGTTTTGATCGACCCAATCAAAAACGCCCTGGCGCAACAATTTCAGAAGGTTTATTAGGCCAATATCGTCCCCGTGGAGGTTGCCAGTATTCCGTAAGTGATCGAAGGGGCACAATTCGTCTAGCATCGACAGCCAACGGCTTATACTGACGTTGCTGCGCTGACCGAGCAAATAGCTCAAGGCGAAATATCCATGATCGAAAAAAAGAAACTGATCTTTCTCGTAGAACGCCAGGTCGATAAGAAAATGTTCTATGGTCTTTATACCATCTTTTCTGACCATGACATTCAGGCCATTAAGGTCTCCATGAGTGTTCCCGATCAATGGGCGTAGCCTCAATGTGCTAACTTGGGCCGATTCGGTAACCGCAAATGCGAGCGGGTTCGGATACCATCGACCCTCGCAGGTAAAGCTCGGCTGTTCGGGAGATAATCCACAAAGGTTTCTGAAATCGGACCACAATCTGCCCTGATTTGGATTGAGCCGGTATCCAAGCCAACCCTGCAGCAGCGCTTGTGGAGCATGTAGTCCGCCGGCAAGCTTAGCGCCGTGATTCCAATCTTCCAGCAGGGAATGCGACAGTTTCTTGACAGCCCTTTCCTGCATTTCATGATCGCACATTTGCCATGGTACGGCGAACTCCAGCCCACGCCCCGCAATGGTGGAAAGTATGGCAATGGCTTCCCCATCATGGGCGGTATGCAGTATTCGAGGCAGGTGCTTCTCTGCAAATTCGGGATTGGATTCGTAGGCGAGTATGTGACGTTCCGCCTCGGACTTTTCCTGCCAAGCCGGGTCAGGCGCACGATCAAGCTTTAAAATCGCCAGTCCTGTGAAACCCCGGCAATTCAAGTCGGCAAGGTAAACCATGGCCCCGGATTTGCCGCCACTCAGCTGACGGGTGAGGTAGATTTCGCCTTGGACGCCCCATTGTTCGCGGAGGATTGGAAGAAGTTGTCTATAGGAGTCGGGCCAACTAAATCCACGATCATCTGAATTTATTCGCTCAGACATAGTCTCAGCGGCTCCATTTTACAGATGTATTCTAATCAGGCGGTTGCAGTAAATTAGTATCAAAAATCAATGGCTTCAAGATAGAACATCGTTAAGCTAAAGAAGACACAACAATTGGGTGAATTGCAGTATTTCCGACTCGAGGCCACGGAAAAAACTAACCAGAATGACGCTAGTTCTGTCCTCAAGGACCACGCTTCCAGGAAAATGCAAGGTGCGTTTGGCTATCACGAGAACTAAACCTGTGATCCTTACTGAGATCTATAGCCACCCAAAAGCGGACAATCTTGCGCGTCATTGAATTTGACCGTTTCCCGCTAAAAGCCGGCTCATGCTCCCAGTTGAGCTTTAGCTATGGCCTAAGCATCGTAACAGAATTAGTCGAATGGGGTTGAGCCAATGGAGCTTGACGCACAGAAGCCCTCCACCGGGAAACAAGCTCAGTGCTTGAATATATCGTTAATCTCCTCGACGGTAAAAAGCCGATCCATATGGGATAGTTTCCAAGCTCAAATGGACGAGTGATCGCCAGGTGTAACATTTCAAAAACTGGCTGAGGCTGACCTCAACCAAACGGATTTGGGCGGATTTGGTAAGTATGCTTTAGCCGCAGCTTCCGACTTCATTGGAAGCCCTCAATCTCCCCTACTTTTGACCCAAAGCGGTCATTGGCACGCGATCGGCGTCAAAAGACCACTGCCGCTGCATAACCATTCGCGCCAACACCCACTTCGACCTCGAACGTCACTTTGTTCAACAATCTGCCTTCCCCCAGCACCGCAACGCCGCCATCACTGAGAGTGGTCAACGCCGGCCCAGCTGACATGGGCCTTAGAAGCAAAATGGATTAGAATGGATTCGGCAGAAATCGCGAGCGGGGGGCGGCGGGAAAGGGCGTTGCTCTTCCCATACAGCCTTGATACGACTCGGCCCGCCTTTGTCCGCTAGCGCTAAGAACAGAGCGGAGAATCGACTGCAACTAGGGATGCGAGAATAGCCTATGGACACAGTATTGGTCGTTGGTGGCAGGACCACTGGTTTGATGATGGCATCCGAACTCGCTAGGCGCGGTGTCCCCACGCGATGCATAGACAAGTCGCCCAGGATCGACCCCCACGTCAGGGCGAACTTGCTGCATTCTCGCACCCTAGAGATCCTACAAAGCCTGGGACTTGATGGGCAGGTAACGCTCGGCTCCGTCGCCGAGAAAGGCTACGTCTTCTACCGCAATGGAGAACGCATCGGCGAGAGCCCCCATTCGCCAGTTGACTCGCCATTTCCGTTTGGCATGTCGCAATCACAGGCGCTCACCGAGGCCACTCTAGAATCCCACCTGAACAGCCTGGGCGTTGAAGTTGAGCGCCAAGTTTCGCTGACTGCTATCAAACAAAAAGAAGACGGCGTGACGGTCACCTTGCAGCATGACGACATGCGCGAAGAGACTGGACACTACCAGTGGCTGGTCGCCTGTGACGGTGCACACAGCGCGGTGCGTCACCTCATTCAATCATCTTTTCCAGGCGAATCCGATGCCAACCCCTACATTCTTGGTGACGTCTTAGTGTCCGGAGGGGACGACCTGGCACCGAACAAAGGGCACGTCTTCTTTCACGATAGGGGCGAGCTCTTTTTTTTCACCAGGTTGCCGGGAAACAGACAGTTCGTTGTTGCCAACCTCGAAGCCGGAGCCAGCACGGAGGGTACAGCATCCCTTGAAGAGCTTCAGTCCATCGTAACGGAACGGGCGAGACCGTCCCTGCGCTTGTTCGACCCGCAGTGGCTTGGCTACTTTCGAATCAGCTACCGGCTGGCGCCAAACTACCGTCGGAATAGAGTGTTTCTGGCCGGCGATGCGGCCCACGTTCACAGCCTGCTGGCGGGCCACGGCATGAATACGGGAATACAGGACGCTCATAACTTAGGTTGGAAACTGGCACTGGTAGCCAAGCGCAGGGCCAACGTCGAGCTCCTGGATAGTTACGAAGATGAGCGGCGAAAAGTTGCCAACACTGTCGTCGAGGCCACGCGCCAGATCACCAACACCATGGAGCTCTACGCCGGCTTATCACAAGAAGACCGCGACAAGCTCATCTCCAACTTGTTTACTCCAGAGCACGCAAGATTGGACGCCGCGCGTCAGTTACAAGAGGTTGACCTTGACTACAGTAAAAGCGCGCTCAGCCTCTCGTTGGATGACACCTTTCAAGGCGGGCCAGCAGCGGGAACCCGAGGGCCCGATGCGACAGACCTGGAAGTCGCGGGTGAACCCACGAGCCTGTTCAAACTACCCGCCGACGAGAACTACCGACTGTTCTTTTTCTGTGGCAATTCAAAAAACGCCTCAGCATGTGAAATTGAAAAGGCCGCCGAGTCTTCAAGATGCTTTGCGACCTTGCTAAAGCCGTACATTGTAAGGAACGCAGCGGGGCGCGGTTCCTTCGGTGAGCAGGCGGTGATACTAGACAAGCAAGGTAATATGCATCGCGCCTATGCAGCAGGCAGTCCTTGTATTTATCTGATGCGTCCCGATGGTTATGTCGCCTATCGTAGTTCGGATCTCACCAGCGTCGGCAAGTACTTCGAACACCTGGGCATGATACAGGAATGATCACGCAGCGAACGCTCGGGCACCCCGACTACGACGCCTGAAAGTCCTCCCTACTGTCTTCCCATTCGCCTCTGAAGGTGAGGCGCCCTGCGATGGTAGGGTCTTCTCTCAGCAAGGCTGGGCGGACGTCCGCTTCTGGCTAGAACCACCCGTCCGGCAGACGTTTAGATCCTGGCTGCTTTAATCCCAGAACCGGACTCAGACCAGCGGCGGCTTTGAGGGGAAGAAATGACCCGTTGCGGACAGAAGTTCGATTGGTCCAGCAACTAGAGCAGCTTGGCTGTTAAAATCTTTGTCCCGATGGAACGGGATGAAGCCAGCCTAGCGGCCGCATCCCGCCCCGGCCGGATCATTGAACCACTAGCTTTGGAATCAATGAGATGGATTTTGACAAGTTGAAGAAGTTCGGTGACGTCGCCATAACAGCATCATGGACGTCACTAAACTCTTCTTTAGACCCGTCACCGCTAATCCGGACTGTATAGGTCAGGCTCTCATAGCCGTTGCTAATCGCAGGATCAATTCCCAGGAAGCCCCGTAAATCGATGTCGCCCTCAGTTTCGATTTCAAGCCGGTCGATCGTAAGGCCCCGCACTGCACATTGTGCCACATAGCCGACCGTCATGCAGGCGTTCAAGGCCGCCAACAGGTGCTCTTGCGGATTTGCAAATGCATTGCTTCCGCCCAGTTCTAGAGGTTCATCAATCTCAAAGGCAAAGGACCGCTCAATCTCGGTATCGCCGAGCTTAAAAGAGTTCACCTCTGACTTGGTCCGCGTCTGCCCTTGCCAAGACGTGGTCACACTCCACGAGGTTTTGGCATTTTCGGGATCCTGTTTTACGGAGCCGATAAGCGCCATCAGATCATCCACGTTGAGGCCATTAACGATATTCGCAGATGTTTTGGATTCGGTTTGAGGCATTGGAGATCTCCAAGTCTATGGATTTGAGAGGGATGTGATTTGTTTATCGAAGGGATGCGAGGGCGTTCGAGATTCGTTGCCCCTGCTCTCCCGTTATGAGGCCACCGAGTGCCTTTTGGAATCTTGGGTGTTGGGCGCCGGAATGGATGTATTGCCAACGGTAGGCCTCCAAAAAGGCGGCTTCGATTTGGCTAGCCTCTGCCTGAGAGACAGTGCGGCCGCACGCCGCCGCGAAATAGGTGGCGTCTGACGTGGCCTGGGCCTGCAATATACCGTCCACAGCCCCGACGAGAGCGATGAATTGGTCGACGGCATCATTTCGCCGGTCTGCTGAAAGCTTGGCATCCTCGCGCACCCACTCAAGTTCATCCAGGATGGCGTGCTGGCATTCTTCTTTCCAATGGTACAAAAACACATCCTTGAAAAGCTCTGAAAGGCCGTCATCTGGATCTATGCTTTCGCGATAATGCAGCTGAGTGAAAAGCTCGATATCTAGCGTCAGGGCCAAGACAGCCCAGGTGCTTTTGCCCAAAACTACTTGTGCTACATCGTTGGCATCCACGTCGAAGCGATATCCCGGTGGTAAAACCACCCCAATCATCTCTTCAATGCGGCGAAACAAGGCCTGGTGCTTTAGCTCTTCATCGCTGAACCTCACTAGGGCTTCTAAAGCGACTTGATCGCCCAGCCAATGATCGCGGCTCACTTCTAGTATTTTGGCGTTGATGAAACGTTCAACGAGACCAAAAATGTTCGCGTAGGTTCGGCCCTGAATTTGGCTGATGAACCTTTTCTCCTCATCCGTTAAGCTGACAAACTTGTTGATGAGGCTGAGCCCATCGGGCAGAAATTTTTCTGATGTGGAAAAAACCCGACCCCGGATGACATCCTTTTCAATGTCCCAGCGCACTTTTTTTGAGACCGCGATGCAACGCTGATAATAGTCGGCATTGCCGGGCAGCTCGATGTTTTTGATCATGTTCATGATAGGCTCCGCCTTGGTTTAGTTTCATGTGGGACGGGAAAAATCCATCTGTCCCGTCAACTCCAGAAGCCTTATTTGATAGGTTAAGGATCTCAGATGCTTGAACTTGAGTTGGATATCTCTTGAAGAATTCTTGATGATTCTTGACTATCGCCAATTGAAGGCATCGATTTACAGTTCAAACACGAGCAGAATCCCATGATTTTTTCCTTTGGCGAATTCATCCTGGATAAGAGGCGCATTGAGCTTCGACGTGCAGATAAGGTTTGTGCCGTCGAGCCTCAGGTGTTTGACCTGCTGTGTTATCTGATTGAAAACAGAGATAGGGTTATATCTAAGCAGGAGCTGTTTGATACTATATGGGCGGACCGAACGGTTTCAGATTCTGCTTTGAGCAGCCGCATAAAGGCAGCCCGGCAAGCGATTGGCGACGACGGTAAATCGCAAAATTGGATCCAGACCGCCCACGGTAGGGGCTTCCGGTTTGTCGGGGATGTTGCAAGCAAACTAGATCCCAACCCGATCGCGGGGAACGACGACAAAAGACACGAAGGTCAACGGGAAAGGGTCTTAGTACAAAAAATCCAATACTGTAAGACCGCGGACAACGTGCAGATCGCCTACGCATGCCTGGGCCAAGGCAGACCATTGATCAAGGCGGCAAATTGGATGTCCCACTTAGAATTTGATTGGGAATCCCCGATCTGGCGTCATTGGATAACGGAGTTGGCTCGAACCCACCTTCTCGTAAGATACGACGAAAGGGGGAATGGTCTTTCAGACCGAAATGTGACAGACCTTACTTTCGAAGCAATGGTGGCGGACCTGGAGAGTGTGGCCGATGCCCAAGGGCTAGACCGATTTGCCCTATTTGGAATTTCGCAAGGCTGCGCAGTGTCTGTCGAATACGCGGTACGGCATCCCAATCGAGTCACTCACTTGATCCTTTACGGTGGCTTCGTCAAGGGCTGGCGCAAGCAAAACGACCCGGTGGAAATTGGCCGGCGGGAAGCGATGAGTACTTTGATTCGGGCCGGTTGGGGACAAGACAATCCGGCGTTTCGCCAACTTTTTACATCAAGGTTTATGCCAGGAGCGTCCATGGAGCAGATGGCCTGGTTTAATGAGTTGCAGCGTCGAACGGTGTCTCCCGAGGTGGCCTATCAGCTGCACGAAATTTTCGGCGACATCGACGTATCCCATCGACTCCATCACGTACAAACGCCCACGCTTGTCCTTCATGCGCGTCGTGATGGGGAGATCCCACTCGAGGCCGGCCGTGCCTTTGCGACAGGTATACCTGGAGCACATTTTGTAACACTCGAAAGTCAGAACCATATTTTGCTAGATACGGAACCAGCCTTTTCACAATTCATCGATGAAGTAAGCCACTTTCTTGAGCAATTCTAAAATTTTGCACGGGACAAAACTAGGCGACGCAGTGGGGATTGCGCTACCTTGTTGTGGCTTGAATTGAGCACCGAATTCGTTCCGCCCAATTCAGAACACGGCAATGGTTGGCCATTATTCTCCGTCAGCGGCGGACTGGATTGACGACCACTATAGCCCAGAAAGTGGACCTGATTTTATAGAATTACCAAGAGTATTAATAGGTAATACTAGCAAATGGTGATCTTTACCTAACAGGAGATTTTAAACAGAGATGGCATTTCGCCCCAGTTGACTCAAACCGTTACTTGCCAGACTGCCGCGATCTGCGGAAGGCCGATGGGCTTGCCCCGGTCCAACGGTTAAACGCCCGCCGAAAAGCGCGGTCATCAGAGTAACCAAGCAGGGTCGCAATCCTCTCTATCGGGACGGTCGGATCGGCCAGTAGTGCTTCAGAGGCCGACAGTCGTGCATCGGCGATCATCGCCTGTAGCGTTGTATCCTGCGCCGCAGTGACGCGCTGAGCCGTACGGGGGCTCATTCGGGCACGACGGCAGATGGCAGAAATCCGATAGTCACCGCAAGCCGCCGAATCAGCGATGGCTTCCCGAAGTTGCATGAACTGGGGACTAAATTGCTTGGCCTCCATTTGTCGCATTGTCATGCGAAAATGCTCTTCAATGTAGGAAAACAAGGTGGGATCAGCTGATTGAATCGATTTTGACATCGTCTCATTGGAGTAGACTAAAGCAGATTGATCCCTTTCAAAAATCACAGGACAGCGGAAAAAGGTACTGTATGCCTCCGCTGGTCCCAGCGGCTCGAATGCAAATTCGACCCTAGACGGGGGGGTTGTCACACCGAGAATCTCGCGCACCAACCGCGCCAGCAGGCCTGCACCGACTTCGGCCATCCGCCCTTGATCAATTTCATCGTTTGGGTGTCTTCCTGAAAGGAAGGTCTCATTTGGCCTACTAACAAGCTCGAACTCCAGGCGGTCGGCCAAGATGGACCCATTGCGGGTTAGAAATCTCAAGGCATCGTACAAGGTTGGCGCATACTGTGCACCATGGGCCAGACCACCAAGCGCCGTGAAAGGGGCCGCCCGAGCGGCCTCAATGCCAAGGGCCACCTCATTCTGAGTCCTTTTAGCCAGAGCGACCCAGATCTGATGGGGTATCCTATCATTCAGACGTGCGTCTGGATCACCCAAAGCCTCTCTGTTTAGATCGGTGGCCGCCTCGATTTCAGCTATGCTCATCCCTTGGGCGAGAGCAAATGCCACGGTGGTCGTGGCAATCGTGATGTGACTGCTTTTGCCGAGCTTTTTGGCGTGAAATGTCCGATTTCTCGACATATGTGTCCTGTCTGCCTCCGATTGAATGGATTACTCTAAAACCTAGAAGCAAGAGGAAAATAGTCCATAGTGCCAAGGCGCTAGAGAGCGGATTTTCGTGACCATATCAAAATTGCTCGTGTTGATCAGTGTTCCTTTGTTGTTCGGGTGTTTGCCCGAGGATGATAAGACTGATGTGGCCCCTCCTGTCCGTGGGTTGGTCACTGCGCTGGTGGAGGATGCCGAACGGACGACGGTCCGCCGCTACCCCGGCGTAATGGAACCCGGCGCACTCAATGTTCTCTCATTCGAAGTTGGCGGCCGGATGGGTCGACTCTCGCTCGACGTCGGTGAACGAGTCTCTAAGGGGCAACTGCTCGCCGAGCTGGACTCGGAGCAGTTCGAGACTCAGGTTGAGAACCGTCAAGCATCCGTCGAAGAAGCACAGGTCACCTTGGACCAGGCTGAAGCCGATCTCGAACGATCACAAAAGTTGTTGGACAGAGGCTCTGGTACGGTGGTGCAGCGCAACAAGGACCGAACGGCCGTTGCCCAGAGCCGAGCCCGGCTGGTGCAGGCCCAAAAAAATCTTGTCGCGGCAGAGGAAGACCTATCCGACGCCAAACTCTACGCGCCATTCGAAGGAATCATAGACTCTATTGAAGTCGAGAGCTTCGCAACCGTTTCCGTCGGGCAGACGGTTCTTTCTCTCTATGAAGAGAACGATTTCGAAGTGTCCTTCTCTGTGAGCTTCGATGTTATTGGAAAGCTTGTGGTGGGGACGCCGGCAGTCATTCGATTGGCGGACGATCCTACCATCAAACTTACTGCGGTCGTTAGCGAGCTGGGCGAGCGAGCGGGGCAAGTATCATCCTTCCCAGTGGTGGTTGAATTGCTCGAAACGTCGCCAATTATCAAGGCCGGGATGGCCGTAGAAGTGGCGTTCGAGTTCCCGCTGCCCGCCGCAACGGGTCATTTAATTCCAATTTCGGCCGCGATCCCAGATGTGGAGGTGCCCGAGGGCGCCGGACCGGACTCCATCGTCCAGCTTGAGGTTTTTGTTTTCGATGTGACGACCAGCACGGTGCAGCGGCGCGAGGTAACGATGGCTGGACTCCGCGCGAACAAATTCCTGATCATTGATGGACTGACGCCCGGTGAGCGCGTGGCGATTAAAGGCGTAACCTTCCTCAGAGAAGGGATGGAGGTACGGCTGCTGCCCGATCACGAGGCCAATTGAAATGGATTTCCTAACACGCTTCGGTCTCGAAAAGACCCGATTCACAGTCCTTATGATGTTGGCGATCCTCGCGCTTGGTTTGATGTCCTATATGGGTATTCCCAAACGCGAAAACCCCGAGATCACGATTCGGACCGCCGCCGTGGCAGTGGCCTTTGACGGCATGTCGCCCTTGCGGCTAGAGGAGCTGATTGCCATTCCCATAGAGCGACGAATCCGTGAAATCGGCGAAGTTGAAGATATAGAAACGATCATCACAACCGGTCAGGTGCTCATCTATGTCGACCTCTTCGACACGATCTACGGCGCCGATATCGATTCGGCGTGGGAAGACCTGCGCAACAAGATGCAAGCTGTTCGCGTTGAGCTTCCTGAGGGCACGTCAGAGCCGCGGGTAAACACTGAATACGGCGACGTTTCCATCGCCACTGTGGCGTTGACCGGCGACGGTTATTCGATGGCGGAAATGGAGGACGTGGCCGAAGACCTCCGCACGACGCTCTTTCGCGTGGATGGCGTGACCAAGGTCAGCCTTTACGGTGTGCAGGAAGAGCGGGTCTGGCTGGAAGTGGACATCCGCAAGCTTGCCGCAGTCGGTATCCAGTTGCAGCAACTCCTCGACGACCTTCAAGCGCAGAACGTCATTCTGCCGGCGGGTGAAATCGATGCCGACGGCACCAAGATCGTTCTGGAAGCCAATGGGGACCTGCGCTCCATTGAGGACATCGGTGGCGTTCTCACACAGGTTAGCGGGCTGGCGGGGTTTGTCCGTCTCTCGGACTTGATCGACGTACGCAGAGGCTACGTGGACCCCAAGGAAAAACCGGTCTTTTACAATGGGGAGCCGGCGATCGTCGCAGCGGTGGAGATGTCGGCGGACACTGATATTCAGGACCTGGGCGACCGGCTTCAGGTGGCAATGACCGACTTTGAAAACAATCAGCCAATTGGCATCGCCTTGAATGTTTCGACCTTTCAGGAAACGGTCGTTACAGACGCAGTCAACAACGCGCTCGAAAACGTGGGTCAAACATTCATCGTTGTTTTCTTCGTAATGCTGCTGTTTCTAGGATTCCGCTCAGCGATTGTTATCGCCTGCATTGTGCCCTTCACCATTTGTTTCGCACTGGCGGTTATGGGTTTCATTGGCGTGGATATCGAACAAGTCTCGATCGCCGCGGTGATCATCTCGCTTGGTCTTTTGGTCGACAATGGGCTCGTCGTTGTGGAAGATATCGGTAACCGCATCGATCAGGGCATGGATCCGGTGGCGGCGGCGAAATCTGCGGGCGCACAGTTCGTCGTGCCCCTAGGCGTGGCCTCGATTACCACTGTCTCTGCTTTCCTCCCTATGTTGTTGATGAACGGTGTCGAAGGCGAATTCGCCTATTCATTGGGTGCCGTGGTATCGTCCATGTTGTTGGGTTCTTGGCTTACTGCGCTTTACATCCTGCCCTATCTTTGCACAAAATTGCTACGCCGGAGCCCGAAGGCCGGGGCCGGGCCGGGGCACCTCAAACGCGCCTATGGCGCTTTGGTGCGATGGCTCTTGCCATTCGGTTTGCCCTTGGTAGCGTTGGCAATGGGCGCCGTTGTATGGAGCGGCAGCCAGTTCGCTCTGCTAAAGTCCGAGATGTTCCCCTTCAGCGAGCGCTCGGATTTTCTGATCTACATGGATCTACCCAAAGAAGCAGCGATTTCAGAGACCGAACGCATGGCGCTTCGCGTGCAGCATTGGTTGAATAACTCTGAGATAAATCCGGACGTAGTGAATACTACTGTTTTTGTGGGAGACGGCGGACCGCGTTTCAATCTTGGCCTCAACCCTGCAGACCCAGACCCGACAAGTGCCTTCTTCCATGTGAACGTCATCGGCTTAGATGCGTCGGAGAAGATGGCTGCTCGCGCCCGGCGGGTTTTCGTCGAACAGTTTCCTGAAGCCCGTTTCCGAGTGACCCGTCTGCCCCAGGGCGGCTCAGAGTCGGGGATCGTCGACGTGGAAATTTTCGGTCCCGATCTCGACGTCCTTATGTCCGCCGCATCAGAAATCGAGCTAGCCTTCTCTGAACTCCCCCACGTTGTAAAAAACGAAAATGATTGGGGAAACAAGGTAATCAAGGTCGTGGTCGATATCGCGCAAGACAAAGCGCGCGAATTCGGTGTTACCTCGCGGGACATCTCTGAGGTTATGGAAGCCTATTTTTCCGGCACAACTTACTCCACATTTCGCGAAGGTGATGAACAAATTCCCATCGTTCTGAGGGCAAGTGCTGGGGGGCGCGATAGCTTGGAAGACCTGGCGGATCTGACCGTCTCAACAGGCGGCCAGCTGATCTCCGTAGATCAGGTTGCGAGCTTCCGCCCGGTACTCGAATTCTCCGAAATCCGGCGCGAAAACCAGCTGCGCCGAATTGTCGTTTCAGGCAAGAGCGCCAAGTTAAGCGCTCAGCAAACACTTGAGCGACTTCAACCGGTGTTGGATGGTCTCGATCTCGGCCCAAAGTACGAGATCACGATCAGCGGCGAGCTCGAGGACAGTGCCGATGTGATGGCACAAATGGGGGAAAACATGCCGCTTGCGCTTGGGGTTATGTTGGGCGCGTTGATCTTTCAGTTCAACTCGCTGCGAAGGTCCTTGGCAACTTTTCTGACAATCCCACTGATTGTGATTGGCGCGCCCTTTGCGATGCTGCTGGGCGGTCAACCCCTGTCGTTTTTTGCCATGCTGGGCCTGATGTCATTGATGGGGATCATCATCAACAATGCAATCGTGTTGATCAATCAAATTGATATCGAATGTGCTGGAGCGGAGTTGGGTGATGCCATCGTCCTGGCTGCCCAGGCGCGTGCCAAGCCGATCATGCTGACCTCACTCACGACGATGTTTGGTCTTGTGCCCATGGCACTTTCGGGCGGCGCCCTGTTCGAGCCGATGGCGACTATGATGATTGGAGGACTTGCCGTTGCTTCGCCACTGACGCTGATTGTCACGCCGCCTCTATGTTATCTGCTATTGCGGCCCCGAAAACATCTAAAACGGTCGGCCCAGGCATTGCCGACCAAAAGCACCTTTTACCGACGCTAAGCTGAAGCGGAGGTCCGGTCTATCGCGACAAAATATGATCACCTAAGCATTGGGTTTGTTTAGATTGGCTTGGTAAGAGCAAAGTTGCTTGAACCGACGCGAATCGGCTTCCGAGTGTTTTGGGAGAAAAATTTCCGCTAATCCAAGTATTACCCTGAAGAGGCCCACTTGTGGTGCTGCGCAATTGTCTGTTCTTGGCTAGAACCACCCGTCCGGCAGACGCTTAGATCCAGGCTGCTTTAACCCCAGAACCGGACTCAGACCAGCGGCGGCTTTGAAGGGAAGAAATGAACCATTGCGGACAATACAAGATGAAAGCGTCGCACCGATCATGGATGCGGACGTTTTGCCGTCGATCAACGGGTGGAAGGTCGCTTGGACCAAACCGTGAGGACCAAACCGCCAAGGACGAGCAACGCACCACAGGTACGCGTTAGTCCAAAACTCTCGCCTAACACGAAAGCGGAACTCGCCATCCCGAAGACCGGGATCAATAGCGCGAAGGGCGCGATACGATCAGCACCATATTTTGCGATCAGTCGTCCCCACCCGGCAAAGCCCAATGTCGTTCCGATGTAAGTAATGTAAATGACCGCGGCAATCGCCGACCATTCTACCGACTCGATCACCTTCAGGGCTGCGTCAGCACCTTCCACATACAGCGATAGCATGAATAGCGGGACCGGTGGTACCAATGACATCCAGACGACCAGGTTCAGCATCTGAGCATCACCAGCCTCGTCCAGAATGATGTTTGCAAATGCCCAGGCGACGGCTGCGAGCAGGACTAATGTAAAACCAGCGGGCGTTGAGCTGGCGTCTACTGTTGTAGCGACTAAGCCGATACCGATGAATGCCACCACCACCCCGCAAAGCTGACGGCGCAACGGTTTCCGTCTCAACAGCAACGCAGCCAGGATCAACGTGAAGAACGCTTGCGATTGGATGATCAAGGAGGCAAGACCAGCTGACATGCCAACGTCCATTCCCACGAACAAGAACGAGAACTTCAAAACCCCGAGTACAAATCCAAAGGCAACGACGGCACGCCAACTGATCCTAGGTGGCGGTAGGAAGAACACTGCTGGAATTGCAACCAACGTGAAGCGAATAGCGGACAGCAACAGCGGGGGGATGGATTCGATCCCGATAGAAATCATTACGAAGCTGAAGCCCCAAGCCATGGCGATCAGCACGGCTAAAAACACGTCGATCTTTGCCAGCTCACTCTCCTTGATCAGACCTCGACGACGGGATTTTGCCCAGCATCAAACCTTGAAGGGCAGGTGCACAAGCGTCCCACCGATCCGGCGATGAGCGTCATTGACAAAGACAGTGTCACCGGGAGAAGCTTCGACCGAGATCAATGCGAAGCCGATCATTCGCTGCAATCGATACGACCAGGCTTTATGCGTCATATGGCCGACGACAGCGCCATTCTTTTCGATGTCGAGCCAAATCGATTGATCTTCATTTTCCTCGGGCCCATCCAAGATGATGCCCAACTGATGCCGCTTGACGCCTTCCTGCTTGATCCGGCGCAGGGCCTTTATACCGATCACGTTGTCATCCACATGAAGGTCGACAAACTTTTCCATACGGACTTCAAAGGGGTTCGTCCCCTCGTCGGTGTCAGTCCCATAGTTCAGAAGTCCGCTTTCCGTACGTTCCGAAGGGTTGGGGTACCCAGGCCCGATATCAAAAGGTCTTCCGGCTTCCTTTACGATTTGCCAAAGGCGGTCCCCTTTTGATCCATCCATCAGGTAAAGTTCGAAACCGCCCTGCTTGGACCAACCAGACCGCGCGACCTTTAGGGGGATGCCCTCAATCTCCGCATCACCGAACCAGAAGTACTTCAAACTACGAACCCAATCGCCAAACAGCGACGCAACCACGTCGTCGGCCTTGGGTCCTTGAACAGCCAGCGGTGAAACGTCTGGTTCGCTAACCGCCACATCCAAGCCCCGTTCACCGGCCACACATCGGGCCCAGAACCAAATGTCCGAGTTGCCGATCGATAGCCAGTAACAGTCCTCGTCAATCTTCAGCACGATTGGATCATTGATCAGAGTGCCCCAATGGTCACAGAGCGCAACGTACTTTCCTTGGCCGACGACCTGGCCTGACAGATCACGCGTTGCGAGTATCTGGGCAAGACTAGCCGCATCCGGTCCCTTCAATTGTACCTGGCGTTGGACAGCGACATCCCACATGGTAACGCCGTTGATCAAGCGCCAGTACTCCGCCTCCCGGTCGCCGTATCCTCGCGGGATCAACATCCGATTATAGGTCAGCATGGATTCCGCACCCTCATCGATGGTTGATTGATGGAAGGGAGACTTGCGAAGCCGTCCCGCGGCAACAATGGGTACCATTTTTGCAGGCCTTTCTCAGAGGGTATCAGCGCGTTCTGGAACGTCGACAAGTCTGCCTCGAGGAATTAGGCGTTCCTTATCGTAAAAGGGGGGTTCGACGAGTTCTGCTTCCCGAAAGGAACCATCCCGGCAGCCCACCTGTACCTTGGCCCCAGGCCCGAGGCCGGCCTCGTTCAAGAGGGCAAAGCCTATGCTGTGCCTAAGGAATGGGGAAATAGCGGCTGCTGTAACCACGCCGACATCCTTTCCACCCTGTCGTACCGGACCCGATATGGCCATCTCCCCGGTTTCGCATTTCACACCGAAAGAACGACGCTGACGCGAGGCATTGGCCAAGGCCGACTTACCAAGGAAGTCTCTTTTGCTCTCATCAATAAGATGCCCAAGCCCCACGTCACAAGGCGTCGTGAAGGAATTAAAGTCCGAACCGGCATTCAAAATTCCGGCTTCAATCCGGCGGGGGTTGGATGCGTCTACTGGCACCATATCTAGCCCAAAGAGATCACCATGTTTTTTTAGGTGCGCCCAGAGCGCGTCTGCGTCGTGGTGAGGTTCCGTATAGATTTCCCACCCCAGTTCATTGGTAAACCCGGTCCGGGTGATGACAAAGGTCTGACCGCCCAAGTCGACCCGCGCGACACCGTAATAAGCAAATCTGTCAGGCAGACCCGTCGCACTGACCGCATCCAAGAACTTTAGAGAGTTTGGCCCTTGCACCTGAGACACAAAAACGTCGGGATCAGAGATTTCTACATCCATGCCAATCGCATGGGCCCGCGCCCAACCATAGAAGTCGCCGTCGGCCTGGACATACCAGAAGCGGTCCGAGGCGAGACGGATGAGAATGCCGTCGACCAGCAATCCTCCATCTTCGAAACAAGCCAGTCCGTAGCCGCAGCGGTCGACCTTGAGCTTCGAGACATCACGCGTGAAGAGATGGTTCAAAAGCCTTTCCGCATCTGGACCTTTGAATTCAAGAACGTATTCTCCCGTATGTTGCAAGCCAACGGCTTGCCGGAATGTCCAATAACCGTCCTCGACAGACCGATGGTCAAAATAGACCGCCATAAGACGCCTGTTATAGACGCAATAGTGAGGCCCCAACGGCTTTTCGTGATCATGAAAAGGATGGCGCGTCAGGGAGAAGTCCCAACCGGCACCCGGCCTCGAAGTGACTAAATCTCTCGTCTCGCCATCACTTGACCTCATCTCCCGTCACTCCCTTCTAGCAAATGTTTGAACTGCTAGACCTGAGTAGCTTCGGAGTGTCGGTTTCATCAAATCATTTGATCTGCGGTTTGTTTTGAGAAAAACTCAACTTCATGAGCCAATGGATGCCTTCCCTGAATGCTTTACGCGCCTTTGAAGCGGTCGCGCGCTGTCTCAGCTACAGCGCCGCCGCAGATGAACTTCGGGTGACGCCGGGCGCCGTGAAGCATCTGGTCTCCAAGCTGGAGAAATCTCTCGGCAGAAGATTAGTTGAAAGGCGAGGGCATGGATTGGCGCTAACCCCAGTGGGACTTGCGGGCAAGAGTGATCTGGAACTCGGAATGCAGAATCTGTCCGGAGCCGTCCAGAAGATGCGTTCTTATCACACGAATAAGCGTTTGATCGTCTCTGTTGAAGCCTCTTTGGCGACGACCTGGTTATCTCCAAGATTAAACGCTTTCCTGGCAAACAATCCGGACATCGATGTCCTTGTTGATGCCTCACAGAAGGTCTTTGATATGAGGCGATCTGATGTTGATGTCGCCATTCGATATGGCGTCGAACGAGACAACGACCTGATTTCAGATCGGTTGTTTGAGGACTTGGTCTTTCCAGCGTGCAGCCCAACATTGGCGCTGGGGCCCCCTGGCCTCCGGTCGCGGCAACAGCTGGCAAGGATGCCTCTCATACATTGGGATACGTCCCACATGGCTTGGGCAGATGCGACGCGGCGATGGTTCTCGTGGGAGAACTGGGTAAAAGCAGCAGGGATCAAGGATATTGATACGACAAAAGGAAAAAGGTTCAGCGACTATGGACTCGCCGTTCAAGCCGCGATTTCCGGTCAAGGCATCATCCTTGCGGGCTGGCCCGCGCTGATGGATACGCTGAATGAGGGACTTCTCGTCTGTCCATTCAAGAACGCTGTAATTGAGACAGATATCGGCTTTGACCTAGTAACAACGGCTGACGCGAGGCAAAGACCTGAGGTCGCAGAGTTTTGCGAATGGCTTCTCAATACCGCCGCAGGTGTTGATCCATTTCACTGACGAAGTTCGCTATTGGCTAAAAGTTCCCTATCTACCAAGCTAGCAAGTACGATAGGATTTGTCCCAAACGCGGACCTATCCAATGTAACAATTGGCAACTACCGATTGGAAATTTCATCCGAAAGAATTTCGACCAATTTGTTGGACCGACTGTTCAAAGCAGCGCGCTTTTCGTCCAGGTATCCATGCCTGTTGTAGACACCAGCCACGCCGCTAACTTGACCCGTCGCGTGGTTCAAAACCTTTTCCACCACCCAGGGATCAACTCTAAGCCGCGCCATATTCGACGCTATGGTGCGCCGCAGATCGTGGAGCCGCCAATCTTCGATTCCTGAAATTGCGTCACATCGCCTTTTAGCAGCCGAGAATCCAGAAACGGCCGTTCGGTTGGATCTAGAAAAGTCAGCGTTTCAGCTTCATGGGTCAGACCGAACTATTAGACCGGTGGTGCGCGAGAAGATCCGTCGTGGACAGGTTCTTACATTCTTTGCCGATTTGCCGCCTTGTCTGATTGGTTTGGTCTGATTGGTTTGGCAGGAGGCGCTCCTCGCGCGTCGACCCACTAATGTCGTACTCGTGGCCATGGCCAACAAGACGGCCCGGGTCGTGTGGGCCATGCTAAACCGAGGCGAAACCTTCCAAAGCCGAGCGGTAAATATCGCATAACGGCAGGCGAAAGGAACCCTATTGCATTGGTGACGATGACGTGATGGCAAACCAGGGCAACCTGGAACTGCCAAACCCGAGGTGCTGTCAGAGCTTTCAGCTCGCTAGACTGACTGGGCGTCGATCCTCGGATTTCATCAGGACCCGCAGCCAATCAAGCGCCGCATTAAAAGGCCGGGTAGATGACTGCAAAGCCTATCTGCACCTACCCATCAAAACCACTTGAAATCCGAGAGCTGTCCATAGATGACAACACCCAAAGAGGCGACCGCTAAGTTGGAGCTACTGGGACAATCCAGAATCGCGGTTGATAGCTTCGACTTCACCGTGCCTCAGATGGCCAAGTATTATACCGGGACGATTGTAAGCCTGCTGGAGATCATTGAGGCAACGGAGCTTACCAGCACCAATGACACCATCAGCAAGAAGGTCTTGGTATTTATCAGTTTTCTATAAGGTAAAGAGCAGGCTGGGCTAGAGCGCGCCATGGGCGCCGCTGGATTTGGGGCCGGTGAGTTCAACCCCATTGTATACAATAGTTTATCCGGCTGATCGGTGAGCAAGACCTCTTTTTTGATTTTTCCTGCGTCACGCCAGTCCCTACATCGCAGAAACCTACCAGCAAACCATGGGCGGCCCTGAAAGTAAGGAAGTCGCAAGATTGCGCGAGATCGCTCTTGCCTCTCTCGAGACTGCCAACCTCGAAGGAACCACAGCAGGGTATTGGTTGCAGTCGATCATCGATAAAATCAATCTCATGATACATGTTGAAGACCTGGTCGCGATTGACCTGCAGGATATCGCAACCCATCAAGAGGAAATGGCCTGGCAGGCTTTCCAATTTAATGCGATCGCCACAGCTATTTTGCTTTTCGCCAGCGGTTTTCTCCACCGGCTCTATCGCTTGGGCCGGGAGCTTGCCCCAAAACAACTTTGACAATCAAGTGGCCCAAATAACGACCAACGTTCTCAATCGGTTTCTAGAATCTAAAGCCTTTGCCAAAACGGGATAAGTTAATGCTAAGGATCAAGACCAGGCATGCCAGAAGTCAAGCGAGACATTATGGTATCGGGTGAGTTGCCGACCTAGAGGCAGCCCAGATACGGATGCAGATCACTTTTTGCCAAAAGTACCCAAGTAGCGGGAAATTTAGAATTCTCCATCAACGAGAAGTCAAATTGAAGCAGAGCCTGTTAACCCTAGGCATGTTTCCAGCCCCTGGTGATGGCTTGCGCGGAGCCGCCCCGCATTACAGACGAGGTCCAAGAAAGACCCGTCGCCAGATCATTGTAGAGAAAACCATCTTTGTGATTTCCTTATTGATGTACGCTAACCGTAGCAAATGAGGGCTCGTTACTCGGCTCAAAAATCGCTTGACCATAAACAAATGCAGATTGCAGTGGCAGAGTTGTGACAGTTAGCGGGACTCATTGGTCCATCGACTAGCTGTGCAAAAAACCATGTGAATCGGACCTCAATCAACAGCTCAAGAGTTGTTTCGAATTTCTAACTTGAAAGATGCTCGAACAACCGTGCAACCGCTTCAGCACCCGGGTCGTTGTGCCCCACCAGGTTGGCGGAGGAGATGTAACTGGCGCGACCGGCGCGGGCTCGCTCGATTGACGCAGTTGCATTGGCGCCATCGCGGGCCACTTTGGCCGCAACAGCTAGTCCGCCACCTAGGCTATCCAATGCAGGTGCAAGCGCGTCGATCATTGTGCGATCACCTGGGCCGGCGCCACCAACTTCCATGATGCGGTCAAGGCCTGCGCGCAGAGAACCAATTGTATCCTCGCCGCTGGCTGACGCGTCGCCTGCAGCCGCAAAAAAGATTGCCAGCAAAACGCCGGATGATCCTCCCATAGTTTGACTGAGCTCAAGCCCGATGGCCCGATAAAGCTGTGTTATGTCAGCTTGCGGCAGGCGATCTAGTGCGTCGATTAGGGCGCGTGCCGCAGTCGCCAACGTGGTGCCGGTATCGCCGTCACCTGATTTTAAATCAAGCGCGTTAAGATCTGCCTCCGAGTCAATAAAAAGCCGGCAGCAACTCTCGATAAAATCACGATTATCCTGGTGGGCGGACGGCAGGGGCGCAATGGGCGTTAGCCCATCAGGCAAAGGCAGCACGTCGATGCCGCCAACCGCATGACAACCTGGCCATGGCTCGCACTCAACCGGCGCAATCAGAGACGTTTCTTCGGCCTTGCCAACCGGAAGGAGCGAAATCGAGAAACCGCGCATATCAAGCGATGTCATCATCGGTGAAGGACCAATGACCCAGCGAATTTGATCGCCGATTTGGGACATCAAAAGCTCTTCAACCAAAACAGACATCTCTAAAGGAGTCGCACTGCCCAAATTGTTGACCAGGGCAGCATGAGGACCTGGCGCCATAGTTGACGAAAGGCGCTCTACAACCATTCCAATAGCTTCTGAAGCGCTTGTAAAGTCGACTTGCTCCACACCGGGTTCGCCATGAATGCCGAGCCCTAGCTCGGCTTTGCCGTCAGGGATCCGATTATCCTTTTCATTGCCAGGAAGGGTGCAAGAATCCAATGACATTCCGATTGACGACACACCCTTGATGATCTTCCTCGCGGCCTCGGTCACTGTTTCCAAGTCGGCGCCTTGATCGGTGAGTGCGCCGCAAATCTTGTGCACGAATAGCGTACCTGCGACACCACGGGCCTGAGGCAGGTCGGGCAAGGCAATATCGTCATCCACGATGACCATACTGACATTTAAGCCAAACGCACGGGCCCGTTCAGCCGCGAGACCAAAGTTGAGCCGGTCGCCGGTATAGTTCTTCACAATAAGCAAACAACCTGCTTTTCCGGTGACAGCTAAAATCCCGGCCAATACTGCATCGACCGACGGCGAAGCAAAAACCTCACCGCACACCGCGGCTGTCAACATCCCCTGACCGACGAAACCGGCGTGGCTTGGTTCATGGCCCGAACCGCCCCCTGAGACCAAGGCAACTTTCGAACGGTCCCAATCGTTTCGTAGGACCACCTTGATATGGGGGTAACCATCTAATCGCGCGAGCCTGCCACCGCCGTGCCGCAACATGCCGTCGATGGCTTCTGTGACCAAGGTCTCCTTTGAATTAATAAATTGGTTCATAGCTTACCTCCTTAGCGAATACGGTCACCTGCGGCGTCGAAATATAAGGCGTTGCGGGGCTCAATGAGCAATGTGTCTCCCGGCTCATGCATGGTTTGCCCATCAGTCAAAGTGACGACCTCATGGCCATCGAGCAATAGATGAAGGCGTGTTTGATCGCCGAGGTGCTCTATGCGAGCAACTGTTGTGGCTTTACCGTCACCTTGGTGAATGTGCTCAGGCCGAAGTCCGATGGTCCTGGCACCCGGTGGCGCCCCGGCAAAGATATCTGCCGGAAGCGCATTTAAGCGAGGCAGTCCCAGGCGCCCTGCCACATAGAGGCTAACTGGTTCTTCGTAAATTTCGCGGGGCGATCCGAACTGGACTAACTTGCCGTCATCCAGAACTCCGATGCTCGTCGCCATGGTCATGGCCTCTATCTGATCATGAGTGACATAGAGTAAGGTCGCACCAAGGTTCGCGTGGATGCGCTTGAGCTCGACGCGGAGTTCTGCCCGCAGTTTTGCATCAAGAGAACTTAATGGTTCGTCCATAAGGTATATTGCCGGTTCACGCACCAGCGCACGCCCAATGGATACCCGCTGCATCTCGCCGCCCGAAAGGGCCGTTGCCTTGTTGTCCAGTTTCCCGGAGATGTGAAGAACCTCTGCCACCTCTTTGATCTTTCGTTCGACCTCTTCCTCAGGTGTCTTGAGGACAGGCGAACGAAGGGGAAATGCGAGATTGTCGCGGACAGTCATATGGGGGTAGAGCGAATATTGTTGAAACACCATCGCGACATCACGTTGAGCCGGTGATTCATCAATGACCGACCGGCCGGCAATATGGATCGCTCCTTGATCAGGCCGTTCTAGGCCTGAAATCAAACGCAGCGTCGTGGTTTTTCCAGCACCCGTAGGCCCGAGCAGAGCAACAAACGCACCGTCTTCGATTTCCAAACTCAGGGAATCAATGGCAACGTTTGAACCATAGGCCTTGGTCACAGAGGAAAGGATGACATCAGCCATGAGCTGCGCCCATCTCGTTGAGTTCTGAGCGAATGGCTCTTTCGGAGTGACTGTCGAATAGCGTAACTGTTTTACCATTAAATTCCAGGCCCACTTGATCACCAACACGAGCCGACACATCCGATGAGATTCGGGCCTTAACATCTCCATTAGCCGTTTTCAGCGTCACGATCTGAGTGGTGCCCAGGTACTCAGTCGCAAGGATCTCAGCCCGATAGGGCGAAGTATCAGAAAGCCGGATATGCTCTGGTCGGATGCCATAAACCAAATCACCGGCAAAGGCTTCCCGGAGTGTGGGAACGGGGAGCTCTTGCTGGTGCAGCTTCACGAAGACATCGCCAACCGCGAGATTGCCATGGGCCTTCAAAAAATTCATGGGGGGAGAGCCGATGAAATCAGCGACAAACATTGTTGCCGGTTTATCGTAGATGTCCTGGGGTGATCCGAACTGTTCGATAACTCCGTGGTTCATGACGACGATTTTGTCGCCCATTTGCATTGCCTCCAGCTGATCATGGGTGACGTAAACGGTTGTCGCGCCCATCCGGTCGTGCAGGCTCCGCAGTTCTTGCGCCATATGTTCGCGGAACTCCGCATCGAGCGCCCCCAGAGGCTCATCCATCAAAAAACACTTTGGATTGCGGACGATGGCGCGGCCGAGAGCAACACGTTGACGATCACCGCCAGAAAGGCTGCTGATCGGAGAGTTCAACAAGCTCTCGATTCCCAGTATGGCCGCGACTTCTTCAACTTTCTTGCGGACCTGGCTCTTTGGCATTCCTTGGCTGACCAACGGATAGCTGATGTTTTTGCGCACATTCATGTGCGGGTACAACGCAAACATTTGAAAGACGAAGGCAATGTCCCGCTTGCTGGCTGGCATCTGCCCAACTTCGTCACCACCAATAAATATCTCACCAGACGTGGGGAGCTCGAGCCCCGCTATCATTCTTAGGGTCGTGGTCTTACCGCAGCCCGACGGTCCCAATAACATGAAGAACTCACCATCCTCGACCTTAAAGGACGATGACTGTACGGCGACAAAATCGCCGAACTCCTTGCGCAAACTTTTAATTTCAATTTCAGCCATAGTCAGTCACTTCCCCACCATCACTCTTGGAAGTGGCTCACGACGATGAACAACAAAGTGCCCACCAAGGTGACGATGAAGGAATAGGTAAAGGCGAAAAGATGGAAGGGCTGCATCAGCATGAACACGCCGATGGCGATTACGATTGACGCCACCATCTCCCAGGGGCCGCGCCTTAGTTGAACCAAACCGTTTATGAACTTACTCATTTGCGAACGGCTCCGAAGGTGATGCCGCGCAGCAGGTGTTTGCGAAGCAAGATCGTAAAGACCATAACTGGCACAAGGAAGATCGTTGCGCCCGCTGCCATAGCGGGCCAATCCTTGCCGGCGACGCCAATAATTGTCGGGATAAAGGGCGGCGCTGTCTGGGCGGTGCCCGATGTCAGCAGAACCGCAAAGGCATATTCGTTCCAGGCGAAGATCAGGCAGAAAATCGCCGTCGATGCTATTCCGGTTGCGGCTTGCGGCAGGACAACCTTATAGAAGGCCTGAAATCGGGTGTAGCCGTCGATCAATGCCGCCTCTTCATACTCGCGGGGGATCTCGTCGATGAAGCCTTTCAGCAACCAAACCGATAACGAGAGGTTGACTGCTGTATAGAGCAAGATCATGCCGGCATGGGTGTCGGACAGACCGACGGCGCGGAACATGAGAAAAATGGGAATTGCCACGGCGATGGGCGGCATCATGCGGGTCGACAAGATGAAGAACAGCAAATCATCCTTGAGCGGCACTCGGAAGCGCGAGAAGGCATAAGCGGCCAGCGTGCCAAGAAAAACCGAGAGGAAGGTGGAGCCAAATCCGATGATGGTTGAGTTGAGAAAGCGCTCGCCGAAACGCGAAGGCCCAGCGATTGCCATGCCCTTGGCATGCACGATTTCCTCATACCAGGTTTGGGGAGGATTTGCGTTGAGGTATTCCTGATTGCGTAGTGTTTGGGTGGTAAAAAGGTTGACGTAGCCTTCCAAGCTTGGTTGGAAGGCAACTTTTGGCGGGTACGCGATGGAGTCCGACGATGATTTGAATCCTGTTGCCAGAATCCACAGCAGCGGTAAGAGGGTAATCAAGGCATAGGTAATCACCAACGTTCCGGCAATCCATTTCTGGCCCCTTGAGGGTTCGGTTATGGAATAGCCACTCATCGGTCTTTCACCTTGTTGAGGGCTTTCACGTAGATTGACGCCAGCCCGAACACGGTCACAAAGAGTATAATCGCATAGGCCGACGAATATCCGGTGCGCCACTTTTCGAAAGCTTCGCGCTTCAGGTTGATCGAGGTAAGTTCAGTTGTTGATCCGGGACCGCCCCCTGTCAACTGCACGACAAGGTCGAACATTTTGAAATTCTCGATGCCGCGGAAGAGGACGGCTAACATCAAGAACGGAAGTACCATGGGAACGGTGATGGTCCAAAATTGTCGCCACTTGGACGCACGGTCACATTCGGCGGCTTCATAAATGTAATCTGGAATGGACCGCAGACCCGCAAGACAAATGAGCATGACAAAAGGTGTCCACATCCAGGTATCGACGAGAACAATCGACCAGGGAGCAAGGGCAACGTCACCAATCATCGAAAAACTGGTCGGATCCGCTCCCGTCAGGAAGGCGATGACGTAATTGAAACCACCGATTTGCGGCTGATAGAGAAACGTCCAAAAGTTACCGACGACCGCAGGCGATAGCATCATGGGCAAGACGATAATCGTCGTCCAAAGATCGTTACCCTTGAATTTCCGATTGATCAGCCATGCCAAAGCAAAGCCGATGATGACCTGCAAGAACAACGTCCAGAATAGGAAATGGGCCGTTGCCTGCATGGTGACCCAAATGTCTGAGTCGGTCAGGATGCGCTCATAATTCTTGAGCCCGAACCATTTGACTTCGGCGTTGGGCCGGTTTGCCCGGTAATTTGTGAAACTGAGGTAGATGGTCCAAAGGAGGGGAAAAATATTGACCGCCAGCAACAGGATGATCGTTGGTGTCACGAATATCCAGGCGATCGTCCTGTCCGAGTAGCCCCGAATGCGCCGCGCGATCGGCAGAGGCGTGGTCTGGGCAGCGCGATCCATGACGCCGTTTGCCATGATCCCACATCCTTGTACGATTCAACGGAAAGGCACGCAGGGCCGATAGGAGCCTTCGGCCCTGCTCAGTACCTATTAGGCGGTCAGTATAGACTGACTGGACCCTGGGTCGTCTAGAGTTTGCCCTCATCTTCGAAGACTTCCGTCCAGTCTTCGACCAAGCCATCGAGCGCCTCTTGTGCTGTTCCTTCCCCGGCGACCACATACTTGTGGACCCGGTCTTGCATTGGCAACAGAAGCGATGCGTAGGAAGGCTCGGCCCAGAAATCCTTCACGATTGCCATGGAGTCTAGGAAGGTTTGCGCATAAGGCTGACTGGTTGCAAAGCTCGGGTCCTCAACCACGGCGCGGAGCGCGGAATAGCCGCCCAACTCCCACCACTGCTTCTGGATCTCGGGCTGAGCGAACCACTTGATATACTCAAGAGCCGCGTCCTGGCTGTCGGAATAAGAGACAACCGAGATTCCTTGGCCGCCGAGCTGGGCAAAGTGCCCCCCCGGCCCAGCCGGGTTCGGGAAATAACCCGACTTCTCGCCGCCAACGTTCGGGTCCGCATGAACGCCGGGCCAAATGAAAGCGAAATTCATTTGCAAAGCGACCTGACCGGATTTGTAGGCATCTATGTTCTCAGACATGTACCAGTCCGAGGAACCCGGCGGGGTGCAGCAGTCATAAAGTTCTTTATAGAACTCGAGTCCTTCAACCGCACCGTCCGAATTCACAAACCCTTCCAGCTCATAGGGACTATCCGGGTTACCGTACTCGAAACCGTAGTTGTATAGTGCGTTCGTCACGCCCATAGTGATGCCTTCAGAACCACGTTCTGTATAGATCGACGCGCCATAAACCGTGGTGCCGTCAATCTCGCGACCTTGGAAGAATTCCGCGACATCCTTAAGCTCTGCCAATGTCTCTGGTGCGTCCAGATCACGGCCATATTTTTCCTTGAACTCAGCTTGCAATTCAGGCCGCTCGAACCAATCCTTGCGATAGGTCCAACCCACAACATCGCCAAATGCCGGCAGCGCCCAGTAGTTTGGCGTGCCTTTAGGCCATTCCGAATAGCCGGCAACGGTTGCCGGAATAAAATCGTCCATCGTGATGCCGTTTTCATCGAAGAAGTCATTAAGCTGGATGTAATGACCGGCTTCTGCCCCAAGACCGATCCATTGGCTGTCACCGATCATCAGATCACAGAGCTTGCCGCCGGAATTGAGTTCGTTGAGCATCCGATCTGCGAAGTTGGGCCAGGGTACAAACTCAAAGCTCATGCTATGCCCCGACTGTGCTTCGAAATCCTTTGATAACTCGATCAGCGCGTTGGCTGGGTCCCAAGCTGCCCAACACAAAGTTAAATCGTCGGCCTGGGCTGCTGGCGCGCTTAACATGGCTGTGGCAGCGAGGGTGGCCGCCGCCGCTGTTGTCAAAATTCTCATTGGGAGTACCTCCTATCCAGACGAGCTGCGATCTGCGGCCCGAATGTCTGACTTTTTGATTGTCGTTATTTCGGCGCAGATCAGCACCGTAGATGACAAAGGCTGCCTATGTAAATAAAAAAATGATGTACGTACGTCAAAACTGATAACATTGATACTTCCGCAGCCTTGGAAGCTGCGGAGACACTATTCTGGGAGGTTTTCGCGGGTGATGATATCGATGCGGATGCGCTCCTGGGCCTCAAAGATCGCCACACCGTCGCTCTTAGCCCGCAGGACCCGGAGTGCACTGCGGGCCAGATGACCGACGTTTTGGGCTATCACGGCATCGATCTCTCGATTGACCAAAGCCACACGTGTGTATGGTGTCAATTCGTGGGCAATATAAACCAATTCCGGTAAGCGCCCGTCGTCACGCAGCGCGTCAATGAGGTGCTGGTTGCCTGGCCCCATGGAATAAACGCCAACCAGGTCATCATGCCCCTCTAGAGCTCTTGCAATGATACGGCGGGCCCGCTCCGGATCGTTTCGGAACTCAACGGAGGGCAGTACGGACAGCGACGGAAACTCATCGAGTATCACAGAATCGAATCCCAGACGCCGGTCAATGCTATCGCGAGCCATCAGCGAACTCGTTACCACAAGGACCTTACCCTTTGTATTCGTTACAAAACGTCCCATTAGCAGGGCTGCTGTTCGGCCAGCTGATTGACTGTTGACGCCAACGAAAAAATCCCGCTCCGAGCTGGGCAGATCAGAAAGCAAAGCCGCAACAGCAATGCCATCGATTTTCAAGCGGGCGATGGCATCCCGTACCTGGGGTGTCTCCTGGGCCATAATGGCCACACCGTCCGGTTTGGACCGGCGCAAGCCATGCAGCGCACGGGCGATGGCATGAGGATCGTCGGGCATGACCGAAATCACCTTGACCGTCATGCGCTCGGTAATCTGGGCCGATGCGGCTTCAATCAAAGCCTTGCGCATGGTCTCGGTAAATTGGCTGGAGTCCTTTGGCAGAACAGCGACGAAATTATACTCGCGTTTTCGCGCTAGGTTTGCGGCCGACGTATCTCGGACATACCCCAGGCGATCGATGGCCGCGTGAACACGATTTGCCGTCTTTTCGCGCACCCCGGATCGACCGTTTAGGACGCGATCAACAGTTGCCAGGCTAACGCCGGCTTCGCTTGCGACATCATGTACCGTTGGGCGCGCCATCTTACCTCCTGGCTAGGAGGCTATACGAATTTTTCGAGGTACGTCAATCAGCAACGCTCAGGTAAAGGCATGTCTTGGCAGTGAGTTACTTTGAGCGGCAACCACCTGATGCCAAAATCTGCCTTACAGAAGCTCTTGTCGGAATGTGTGATAGTAATGTGAAATCCGGACTCTGCAGGTCAATTGCCCCCAAGGGTTATGAATTAAAGATAAACAAAAAAACAAATTCAATATTTATCGCGCGAGCATCGGATCGGCCACGCTAAGCTGCCTGTCCGGCTTCAAAGTCTATGAGACATATCCGGGTTAATGAAAATGGGAGGATTTCTGGTTCAATTCCTGCCGCGCCCACACTTAAATCAAGGCGTAAAACACACGGGGAAGATTTACTTCCGAGTGCAGCGATCGTATCGCAATCAAAATTTAGCAACGACGATTGTTCTATCGATCTTGATTTTTGATACAGTAGAACAAACCATTTTGCGCCGTTTTTGTGTCTGTCAGCCCAGCAAAATTAAAAACGACTCAGGTGATTTGCTAGAACCTAAAGAGACGACTCTATTTTTAGATTTTTACGCTTCTGGCTGAAAAAGCGAATAGATTTGGGCAAGTTAACTGCCATAGCCGCCCAATAGATGGTCTTGAACAACAATAACGATACACCCAACTTGGATTTTCTAAAGATATCCCCGGCCAGCAAGGACAAGATGGCTTCTTCCATTCGCAAGAAGTTTTTTGGGTTTAGGAACAAGTCGTGTATGGCAGGGGTCGTGAAACGGTAAATGAACCAGGAGAGTTTGCGAATGCCCTTATCCAGGCGCCTTTGAGCAAGGATTAGTTCGGGCTCGGCGGCCTTGCCCCGGCGTAAGCAGGCATCGATAGCGGCACTGGTTTGGCTCGCACCGCTCATCGCCAAATAAACGCCGCTGGAGAAGACCGGGTCAATAAAAGTATAGGCGTCGCCGACCAAAACGTAACCTGGCCCCCACATCTTTTTCGACTTGTACGAATAATTCCCTGTGGCCTGGGGACCACTCATCAGTTCCGCTCCCGCAAGCCGTTCCTGGACCGCAGGACAAAGGGCGATTGTATCCATGAAAAACGTTTCGAGATCGTCGTGACGGCTTTTCAGGTATTCCGGCCAGCAAACCGCGCCAACAGACATAATTCCGTCGCGCAAAGGGATCATCCAGAACCATCCTTGCTCGAACCAATAAATGCCGATATTACCCTCGTCACGCCCCTGGCGCCGGGTAGCATTTTTAAAGTGGCCAAAGAGAGCGGAACTATTATGCCGGTTGTTCCTCTCCTTCATGCCAAGGCGGGTGGCCAAGAGTGCACTGCGGCCTGATGCGTCCACAATGACCGATGCTTTCCAATTTATTTGATGGCCTTTGCCATCCTTAGCGACAACAAGGTTGTCCCCCCAGCCCCTGGTCTCCACCTCTTTCACCCGAGTGCCTTCAAACACTTGGACGCCATTACTTTTACTGTTCTCCAAAAGGAGGTGATCAAACTCGGAACGGCGCACCTGGAAGGCATGGGGGTGCCGGCCTGCCAAAGTATTTTCAAAGTAATAAATGTGGGAACGCGCCCCATCCTGGCCGGAACACATTTCTATTCCCGGCTTATTTACACCTATTTCTTCTACTTGGGGGAGCACGCCTAGACGTTCAAGAAGCGGAAGATTGAGAGGCAAAAGGGATTCGCCGATGTGAAACCGCGGGTGATGATCCTTTTCCAGCAACACGACCTGCCAGCCTTTTTGAGACATTTCGGTTGCAATGGTCGATCCCGCCGGACCACCGCCGATCACTAGGACGTCACATCTTTGCTCCTGCATCGTGGATGCTTCGGGCATTATGGCCGGGCCCCTTTGCAATAAATCCCCTAAGTGCACAAAATTCACGACTGACTGGTTTTAAAGCGGTCACTTGGCACCGCACAAGGACATTTACCGGATAATTGTCGTTTTGGCTCAAGTTCACAATACCGCAAGAATACGCACGCTATCTCTCAGGGAAATATCAACCCAACATCGCCCTTCCATCAGTGTTGCATCTACCATTTGTTCGTAGTATCTGGGCTAGAGTACTTCCGATGAGATATGAATAAGGTTCTGGTCCGTGAGCTTGACACCTCTGCAGCTTGAAATCGCAAGTTTGATGGTTAGTGCATTGAATTTGGAGGTTCAAGCAACTGATATCTCACCTGACGAGCCACTTTTTTACGACGGTTTGGGGCTAGATTCCATTGATGCTTTGGAGTTGGCGCTGGAACTCACGAGAAACTACGGATTTGAGCTTCGCGCGGAAGATGATCAAAACCAAAAGATTTTTGCCTCCCTTCGATCGCTGACGGAACACGTTGAGACCCATCGATCAAAATAGATCCACATCAGTCCGAGAGGCGGTTAGCGGCTTTCGGCTCATGCAAGTTGCTGCTTCGGTGTTTTTGATTTTGGCACTGCACGTTGCTGTGCTGGATGGAAATACTCCGGTATTCTTGTGGGCATTGCTCGCGTTCGGATCCTTTCAGATCGTCGGGCGAAACCAAGGCGGAAGTGCTGTTTTGGGATTCTTCTTCCTATTACTCTCGATTGTTGGCCTCGTCATGGTTACGCAGGGAATAGAATTGGCTCGGACTGCTATTTTCTTACCCCCCATCCTTATCAACGCATTGCTGCTGTGGATTTTTGCCAGTTCCTTGAGATCGGGCAGCGAGCCCCTGATTAGTCGCTTTCGCCGAATTCAAATCGGTTGGTCCAACGGGGAAATCGACCGCTACACGAGAAGACTAACCACTCTTTGGTCCTTTTTCTTCGCCGCTTGCCTTTTGGCCGCCTTGGTCATGCCTTTCCTGGTCGCTCCGCCCACTTGGTCCTGGACACTCAATGTCGTTTGCCCGGCCATTTCAATTGGCTTTTTCGTTCTGGAGCATCTCTATCGGGCCTGGCGCCTGCCTCACTTTGGGCCGGTCTCGATTTTGCAGACCCTGAGCACACTGTCACAGCCTCGGGTCTGGCGGGAACCCATAGCTCCCCCCAAGTAGAGGCCGGGCATGAATTTTAAAAAAAGTCGACCTCTATTGTTTTGTGATGCTTCGGCGAGCGATCCCTGTAGGGGCCTGGACCGGGTTGTTCTCTGGCGCGACGGCGAGCCAATCAAGAGCCGACGGTTGTTGGCACAGGCCGAAGGTCTAGCCCGACGCCTGCCAGGTTCCACCCATGTCATCAACTGTTGCGAAGAGCGTCAAAACTTCGTTGTGGCGTTGCTTGCAGCCATGCTCTGCAAGCAAATAACACTTTTGCCGAATGACCGAACTGAGCGCTCGATTGAACTTTTACACCAGACCTACCGAAGTCTTTATGTTGCGAGTGATAGTGACGTTGCCTTTGGCGGCATAGAATCCATTCGCCTAGATTTAGCAACGGCGGATGACACCGAAGAGACCGTAAAGATACCGGATTTACCCGAAGAACTGCCGGCGGTCATTGCTTTTACGTCCGGCACCACAGGCCAGCCTCAGGCCAATCCAAAAGCATTCGGTCTTTTGGCAAAAACCGCTGAGCTGATTGCCGATCGCTTCAGCTTCTGGGGGCCGCTGTCACCAAATTTGGTCGCCACGGTACCGCCGCAACATATGTACGGCCTGGAGACCACCATTGCCCTCACCCTTTGGGGGCCCGCAGCCGTCGACTGCCGCCGCCCGTTTTTTCCTGCGGATGTGGCTGACTGTCTGACAAGCCTGCCCGAACCTCGGGTCCTCATCACCACACCGGTGCACCTCAGGGCTATTCTCGGGTCAAAAGCAGCTTTGCCCAAATTGGAGATGATCATTTCGGCGACAGCACCGCTCTCGACAGACCTGGCACAACAGGCAGAGACACGCTATGAGACCCAGGTAATGGAAATATTTGGGTTCTCGGAAGCGGGAACCATTGCCACCCGACGCACACTGGCTGGCTCCGCATGGACAATGTGCGATGAACTGGAGCTTCGCGAAGAAGGCGATTCAACGCTGGTCGACGCCGAACATTTTGCCAAGCCGCTCAAGTTCAACGACAAGATAGAGGTGATATCGCCCACTTGCTTCCGCCACCTGGGACGAGAAGCGGACAGCATCAATGTTGCAGGTAAAAGAGCATCCTTAGCGGGCTTGAACAGCATTTTATCCGAGATACCCGGAGTGGAGGACGGCGTGTTCCATCCCATCAGCCAAGATGATGAAAAACAGACCATCCGTCTCGCCGCCTTCATCGTAGCGCCCCAAGCTCAACGGGACTCGATCAATGCGGCTCTTAAGGCTAGAATCGATTCTGCGTTCTGGCCCCGTCAAACTTTTTTTATCAAAAGCCTACCTCGATCGGAAACCGGCAAACTCAGCCATTCTGCTCTTTCGGTACTGCTAAAAAACCAACAGCCAAAGAATCAGCATGATTAAAGGTACACTTTGTTTCCCATCTGATCATCCTGCCCTGCGGGGTCATTTTCCTGGAAATCCGATCATTCCGGGAGTCGTTCTATTGGATGGGGCTGCTGATTTCATCACAAGAACCTTGCAGAAAGATATTAAAGAAATCCGACGAGCGCGATTTAAGAAGCCGCTTGATCCGGGTCGATCCTGCGTCCTGGAGTTGGAAGAGACAAACCAAGCCAATATTAAAGCCCATTGCCATATAAATGGGGACACGGTCTTTACCGCAAATTTTGTGGTCGCCCCGGCTGAGCAAGAGTGGGGAGCTGAAATGTGACCTATTCGGCCCCCGACGGGAAAGCTTGAACTGATGGCCCATTGGTTATCGCAGCCCGAGCGGGGGAGCAAATTCCTGGTCCGTTTTATCGCTTGGGTCGGTTTGAGGCTCGGCCGGCCAGTCGGGCGACTGCTCCTCTATCCTATTGCCGGCTATTTTCTTTTAACCGGTCGCGCAGCCAGGAATAGCTCCAGGGCCTATCTGGAAACTCTTCTGGGCGAGTCGGTCGGCCTGGGACAAACCTTTCAGCATGTATTGGTGTTTTCCCAAGTCACTTTGGACCGAATCTTCTTTCTGACAGGCCAACTTGGGCGATTTGACATAAAAGTTAAGGGGCGCCGAACGATCGATGAACTTATCGAAAAAAGAGAGGGATGCCTCTTGCTCGGCGCTCACATGGGAAGTTTTGAGGCGCTGCGGGCCTTGGGCACCTTTAAACGCCAACTCCCCATCAAGATCTTGATGTATCCGCAAAATTCCGAGCGCATCTTAGAAGTCTTACGGACGCTGAACCCGGAAATGGCGTCCCAAGTCATCCAGCTCGGCCAAACCAATACCATGATTTGGGCCAAACAACATGTGGAGGAAGGCGGCCTGCTTGGCCTGCTAGGGGACCGCCGGGTTGCGGGCGACAAGACCTTTACGGTTCCCTTTTTGGGACAAGAAACCGATCTGCCGGCCGGGCCCTTTTTGCTTGCGAGCGCTTTGAAGGTCCAAGTTATCTTTTTTGTCTGCCTTTACAAGGGCGGCAATCGCTATGAAATTCACCTAGAACGGCTTGGAGATGGGGTTAGCCCGGACCGGCAGAACCGGGAAGCCGATTTAAAAAAGTCGGTCGAGCGCTATGCCCAAAGATTAGAGGCTTTTTGTCGCGAAAGCCCCTACAATTGGTTCAACTTTTTTGACTTTTGGGACCAGAATCCGCGACGGAGTGACGATCGGCCATGATTAGCAGGCAGCATTTCGGACGCCCAAACCGCATGGTCGGCCTGCTCCTTATTTTAAACCTTTTCATCGCAATGCCGGCGCAGGCGAGCTTTACCATTGAGGATCTCTTGGGCGGCTTGAAACGAACAAGCGCCCTTCAAAGCCGTTACATCGAGGAAAAATACTTGTCATTCCTCACCGAGCCGGTGGTCTCGGAGGGCACGCTAACCTTTCGGCCGCCGGACAGGCTGGAACGGCAGGTACTGCGCCCCAAAAAAGAGACGGTTATCATCGAGGGCAACTTTGTTTCCCTGCAGGCTGTCGCAGGAGACCCTCCCTTGAAAGTGCGGCTTTCGGACCACCCGCCCCTGGAAGCCTTGGCGACGGCATTACGCGCGTTGTTTGCCGGGGACAAGGTGGGTTTCTTGGCAATTTTCACGCCCCATCTGACAGGGTCCAAAAAGGCCTGGTCGCTGGAGCTACGGCCCAAGACCCCCGACCTGGCGAAAACGCTTGAGCTGTTAAGGCTTTCAGGCAAAGACGACAGCTTAGAAAGCATTGAGATGGTCGAAAGCAATGGCGATAGAACCGTGACGGTCTTAAACCCAAAAGCGGGCACCTGATTCTTCGGTCATGAGACTAAAAACCATTCTGCCTTTAGTTCTGGCTTACGGTCTCTTAGGGATGCTTGCATTGGTGACCGCCCGTGCCGTCAATATGACGACCGATCTGAGTTTTGTCTTTCCCGAGAACGCATCGTCTGATACGGCGCTGCTCATGAACCGGCTACAAGAAGGCCCCTCGGCCGGAGTCATTATCATAGGCATTTCCGGCGCAGCCTTAGACGAAATCGCTGAGCTCAGCAACCGATTGGCGACGCACCTTATTGAAAGCGGGCAGTTTGATTTTGTGTCAAACGGCAGCGTGACAAGTCCTCGAGAAGGGCTGGGGCGGCTCTTTTCAAAAAGGTACCTCTTGAACCCGGCCGTTACCCCTTCTGAATTTGAATCGGGGCTGCTTGCGGACTCCTTAAGCCAAAACCTGCTTGACCTCACCACAGCCAGTGGCAGTGCCCGCAAGGATCTCTTGGCTGCCGATCCTACCAATAGAACCGAGAAGATCCTGCGATATTGGAGCGGCGCGCGAAACTGGGGCGGCCTTTGGCTGTCGGCGGACGGTAAAACCGCCTTACTCACGGCCCGCTCGGCGCAACAGGCCATGGACTTGGACCATCAGGCCGCCACAATTGAACTGATCGAAAGGACATTTTTGGAGGCCAAAGGCACCAGCGCCGCCACCCTAGAGATGACCGGACCCAGTGTTTTCGCGGCGCGCACCAGCGAGGTGATACGCGGCGACATTCAAAATCTAACGATAGCCTCCAGCATCGTGGTTGCCCTACTGATTTTGCTCGCCTTTCGTTCGATCAAACTCGTCTTTGCGATGGTCCTGCCCTTGGGCTTTGGCCTTTGTGTGGCAGCTCTCGCGGTGCAACTTCTATTTGGGGAAATACACGGCATTACATTGGCCTTTGGCGGCACTCTCATCGGTGTGGCGGTGGATTATCCCTTGCACCTGATGAGCCATAGCCGGCCCGAGAAAGGCCCTTCTGAGGCGATCAAGCTTATCTGGCGGACTTTGTTATTGGGCGTTGCAACGACTGTCATCGCCTTTTCACCTATGACATGGTCAAGCTTCCCTGGCATGGCACAGCTCGGTGTTTTTGCCATATCCGGACTGATCGCGTCTGCTTGTTTTACACGCTTCATTTTGCCGGCTCTCATCCCCGGCGCGACCGCCCCATCGGCGCAAAGCTGGTCACGGGTAAAACTACCAAAATCCTGGCGAATGCCGCTGCGCGTTGGATCCGGCCTATTGGCGCTGGCCGCCCTAACCTATCTCTGGTCGCAAGGCCCCGCCCTTTGGGAGAACGATCTTCGCAACCTAAGCCCCACCTCACCGGAAATGCGGGCGCTGGACCGAGAACTGCGCCATGAATTGGGCGAAGGAGACGTACGGTTTTTACTGGTCGTTCGTCAGGACGATCAGGAACAAGTGTTGCAAAGAATAGAGGCCCTAACACCAGGCCTTCAATCCTTGATAGAAGACGGTCACCTCGTAGGCTTCGATGCCCCAACAAAATTCCTACCCAGCGCCGCCAGCCAGAGCCGCAGGCAAGAATTTCTGCCTGATGAGGGTCAATTGCAACAGAGCCTGGAAACGGCTTTGGAAGGCCTGCCCTTTGTTGCGGGGTTTTTTCAGCCTTTTCTGGAAGGAGTTCAAGAAAACAAAAAAGGCCCCTTTGTCATGTCGCAGGACTTTCGGGCAACCGGCCTGGATAGTCAGCTGAACGCGCTTTTGTTCCCACACGACAAAAGCTGGGTCGGCCTGATTGTACCCATTTCCTTAGAAAATCCGGAAGCCTTGCAAGACTTTGCTGCCGCCAATCAAATTAGCTATCTGGACCTAAAGGAAGGTTCCGAGGAACTGGTCGCCGGCTACCGCCAAGAAGCGGGCTTGTGGCTAGGCGCGGGAGTGCTGCTGGCTATTCTCTTGCTGGCCGCGGTTTTGCGATCGGCCTCGCGCCTCGTTCGTGTGGTGATTCCTATTTGCCTTTCTTTGCTCTTCACGATAACGCTCCTCAGTCTCTTCGGGGCCGCATTTTCCCTGTTCCATCTCTTGTCCATCTTGCTCGTGGGCGGTATCGGCTTGGATTACGCGCTCTTTTTCAATCGCATAGGCGATGGGGAGGACAGTCGCCTACGCACCTTACGGGCGAATGTCTTTTGCGCCATGACCTCTGTTGCGGTGTTTTCCATACTGGCGTTGTCTGCTATTCCTGTCTTGCACAGCATCGGCGCCACCGTATCTGTTGGTGCTGCTTTATCGCTGCTGTTCGCGTTTTTGTTTTCGCCGATGGACTCTTCTACTGCCTGATGCCGGATCAGATCGTCCTTTCCCACATTTCAACAGTAAACGCTTGCGGTTTTGGCTTGGCTCAAACCTTTGAAGCCCTTTGCCAAAACCGTTCGGGATTACGGCCCTATGACTTTGGCGGGCCACCCCTGGACACCTTTATCGGCAGAGTGCCCGGCGTGGAAGAGCTGGCCTTTGAAAAAAGCCTTGGCGTCTATGACTGCCGCAACAATCGTCTTGCTCAAATGGCGTTAGAGGCGGACGACTTCGCACAAAAAATCGAAAAAGCGAAGGGCATTTATGGTTCGGACCGGATCGCCGTCATCATGGGAACCAGCACCTCTGGCGTTGGGGAAGGAGAAGCGGCCTATCTTTCCGCTCCAAGTGATGGAAGCCCCCTACCGGGCAGTTTTAAATTCGACCAAACTCACGACTTTTTCTCCCTGCCCCGCTTTGTGTCCGCCTATCTGGGTTTAGAAGGCCCAAGCATTACCGTATCGGCCGCTTGCGCATCATCCAACAAGGTCTTCGCCGATGCCTGGCAGTGGCTGGAAGCAGGCCTTTGCGATGCTGCCGTGGTGGGTGGCGTGGATAGTCTCTGTCACTTGACGCTTAGAGGATTCAATTCCCTGGAGCTTTTGTCCAAAGGCCCCTGCAGACCGGGTGATGAAGATCGCTCAGGCATCTCCATTGGCGAAGCCGCTGGCTTCGCGCTGCTGGAACGCGACGCAAATCCTCCCAGCGGTACGGTTACCTTGAGGGGTTATGGGGAAAGCAGTGATGCCTATCACATGTCGTCCCCTCACCCGGAAGGAAAAGGCGCGGCGATGGCCATGCAGGCCGCCTTACAGCGCGCGGCATTGTCGGCATCCGACATCGACTACATCAATCTCCATGGGACTGGCAGTGCGATCAACGATAAGGTCGAGGACCAGGCCGTCTTTGAACTCTTCGGCGCAGATACCCCCACAAGCTCGACCAAGGCCTGGACGGGCCACGCGCTGGGCGCGGCGGGGATCACCGAGGTCATTATTTCTTGCTTAAGCCTGCGCGAAGGTTTCCTGCCGGGGACTCAAAATCTGAGAAATCCCGATCCTGCTTTTAAAAGTCATCTTTTGGCGGAGAGCAAACGGCAACCCCTGTCCCATGTGCTCACCAATTCATTCGGATTTGGCGGCAACAACTGCAGTCTTATTCTTGGGCGCGCTCCATGACGAGGGTTTTTGTATCCGGCGTCGGTGTTTTAGGCCCTGGATTGATATCCTGGCCGCTTGCCCGTGACGTTCTATCCGGCCGGCACCCCTATGAAAGAGAGGAGCTAGCCTTACCAGCGCCAGAAATCTTGTCCGGGCGCGAAAGGCGCCGCAGCAGTGCTACAGTCCGTCTTGCGCTCAATGTGGCTCACGAAGCCATCCAGCAGGCTGGCATTGCACCCAGTGACGTAGCAACAGTGTTCGGCAGCTCCAATGGATCCGGTCTGGAGATCCACCAAATCCTAACGGCTTTGCGACATGCGGAAATGTTGGTATCACCCACCCTGTTTCACAATTCGGTTCATAATTCCGCCGTCGGCTATTGGTGCATCGCCATAGGAAACCACCAGCCGAGCACCTCGATCGCGTGCCATGATTTCACGTTCGCGGCTGCCATGATGAAGGCCTGCGCGCAGGCCAGCGTGGAAAATCGGCCGGTTCTTTTGACCGTCTTTGACTGCCCTTTGCCTGCGCCCCTGCATCAGAAGCGCCCTCTATCCGAGACAATGGGCATAGCGCTGGTTATAGAACCTGAACACGACGGGAGGTCCATCTGCAAAATCGATTTGACCTGGTCCGCGGGAGAGAGCGAGGGCCAACCCTCAAAGATGGAATCCCCGTCGCTTGAAAGATTGCGTCTGGGCACACCGGCCGGACGTGTCTTACCCTTGCTCAGCCTTTTGGCACAGGAAAAGACGGGAGAATTACGTTTTTCCTACCCTGAAAGCGGCCAATTGCGCATAGCAATGGATCTATGCTGACCCGCGACCAAATCTCGGCCCTCATTCCCCATAAGGGCAGTATGTGTTTGCTTGAAGAAGTGAAGTTTTGGGACCAAATAAAGATCCTTTGCGTGACCACCAGCCATCTCTCGCCCGAAAATCCTCTAAAGAGGAATGGCCGATTGTCCGCTTTGGCTGGCGTTGAATATGGCGCCCAGGCGACCGCGATCCATGGCGCGTTGATCAACGATCAAGAAGCCCGACCGGGTATGCTGGCAGGGCTGCGCGATATTGTTTGCCATGTGAAGTACATCGACGAGAATTGGCCTGAGCTCCAAGTTAAAGCCGTACTGGAACTTGGCATGGGCGAGCGCATCCTCTATCACTTTTCCCTTAGTGCAGACGAAAAACTACTCGTGGCAGGACGGGTCGCAGTGGCATTGCAATGAGCAAAATTAGAGCCTTGGTCACGGGTGGAGCAGGTGCGATCGGATCCGCCATCAGCCGGACACTAGCAGGTGACGACCTCGAAGTCTTGATACATGGCAGTGGCCAAAATCAACGGGCAGAGCAACTCGCCCAGGAAATTCGGGACGATGGCAACCATGCTTCGGCGGTCTACTTTGATCTTAAGGATCCGCTTGCCTGCGAAAATGCATTAGGGAAGATCTTGAGCGACGGCCCCATCCAGGTTCTTGTGCACAACGCGGGCATACACCTGGACGCGCCCATGGCCGGCATGAATAATGACCAGTGGCGCTCGGTCCTAGCTGTTTCTTTGGATGGCTTTTACCATGTGACTCAGCCGCTGTTGCTCCCCATGTTGCGCTGTCGTTGGGGCCGCATAATTAGCCTATCTTCTCTGTCCGCCGTTATGGGCAATAGGGGACAAGTAAATTACGCTGCCGCCAAAGCAGGCCTGCATGGCGCCACGAAATCCCTGGCAAAGGAATGTGCAAGTCGGGGTGTTACCGTTAATGCGGTGGCACCCGGTGTGATCGATACGCCCGAGACACTGGCCGCCATTCCCAAAGAGAGGCTTCAGGAATTGGTACCCATGAAGCGGGCAGGAGACCCTCAAGAGGTCGCCGACTTGGTCAGCTTCTTAGCATCGGAAAAGGCCGGATACATCACCGGCCAGATCATCTCAATTGACGGCGGTGTGTCTTAAGACACACCGGAGTCTATGGCAGATGCCTCAACTTGAATGGCGTTGCTCAGGTTCTGCACCCAAGAATTATAGTTTTTGTGGATCCTACCATCTTCGTACTTGAGGTTTTGACTGTCCAAATAGTTGATGGAATAGGTTTTGGTGTCATAGGTGATATCCACCACGGCCACATGGCTGCGCAGACGTAATGTGCCTTTGATATCACCGGGTGCTTCCGGCACCATTTGCCAACCCAAGCCCAAGCCAGCGCGCCGAATTGCTTCTTCCACCTGTTCCATCGTGGCATTGGCGGGCGCCCCTAGGGAAGCGGATTCCACATTTTCCACCGGTGCAAGGCGGCAGGCGGCGACAAAAATCAGCGAAAAAAGAACAATAGGTTTCAAAAGCGGTTTCATCTGAAACTCCTCTGTTAATTCAATCCATTAAATTACTCGACGGTGGGGTAGCCCAATTGTGGCCTAAAACTCCACTTTTCACTTGGCTCTCAGAACTCGAACGAGGCCCTCGGGATACATCCACCGGGACAACAACTTTCCTGCGACCATCAAAACGATTTTGGTAATATCGGCCACCGGCCGAAAATGGCTTTCCCGCTGCATAGTCCCCGAGTAAAGAGCAGGAATTGGAATGGCGAGATTGTTATGCCCCGCCCAAGCCGCTCTGATGAGCACTTCACTCTCAAAAACGAATCCGCCCACATTGTCGTTTTGTGACAGGACCTTTTCGACAACGGAGCGAGGGTAAAGTCGAAAGCCGCTTTGGCTGTCCATCGTCGGGCACCCACTGGCCCAAGAAATCCAGAAATCGGCAAAACGGTTCGCTCGGTAGCGGGCCAAGGGAAAGGCAGCGCGGTCATGGGCCCGGGAACCGATGATGATGTGGCTCGGGTGTTGCAGGGCCGCATCGAGAAAGGATGGAATGTCCTCAGGACGATGCTGACCGTCCCCATCTAGGGTGATGATCCAATCCGCACCTTGGCGCAGCGCGGCCTGAAAGCCAGCGATAAGGCTCTCTCCTTTACCTCTATTTTCTTTGTGCCGGACAAGCGTTACGGGGCAATCAACCAACAAATCGGCGGTGCCATCCTGTGAGCCGTCATCGACCACGATGACATGCGGTGTATGCTCAAGACACTGCTGCACCAGCCGCACTATGGTGGCTGATTCATTGTAGGCCGGAATAACGACGGCGCAATTTTTCAATCCATCCATTTATCCCGCCGTTCCTAAGCAACCATACCCCATTGAGACCTCACCCGAGACCCGCTTGTGGATCGATTTTTGCGGATCCTTTCGGGTCACCCCGCCGCCCGTTGCCGGCGCTCCTTGGCCGGACAAGTCATGGCCCCTTCCACTTCAAAGAGCAACTCGGCCCGGCAAAGATCCGCTTCCAAAATGAGACTGTTCAGCCTCTGACCGAGACGACGCTTCATCGCTGCTTGAATGTCAGGTAGATCCTCCTGGTTGCGGACGAATATCTTTAAAATTGCTTGATCCAATTCAGCGGTGAACACTTCGCGTGAGTGGTCATAAGCCGACTGATCGTTTGCAGCTTTGACCAGAGTTTCAATATTATCCATCGTCATCTCTACCTGAGCCGAGCAATCGTTCAAATGGCGACTAAGGTGACCGGTGATACTGGCGGTGCCGGAAATGAAAAGCGTGGCCACATCTTCCCACTGCTTGACGAGGGCCCTGGAAAAGGATGGGCTTTTGGGCCCATATCGGGGTGGGTAACGATAGGCACTCACTTGATTGGGATTTTCCACTGTTATGCCAGGCGCTTGGGCCGCTATGGCATAGACCGTCAAACCGCCTGCATGCGCGCCCACCGCACTCGCCGAGGGATAGAGATCCGCCAACTCTGGGGCAAATTGCTCAAAGGCCCGATGGCGCCCTAAGCAAAACTGTTTGTAGCGCTCCAATCCTTCTGTTTCTTGATTGATGTCCGCCAAAATGTTCCAGATCCGCAAGAGATGCGGGAGTTTCTCGCCCGCTAGCATGGCGAATAGTTCCCCGTAGAGCTTTTCGCTTGTCTCAGTCAGGGGCAGGGCCTGATCCGCATCCAAGGAGGCGCCGCAAAACATAACCTCATTGGAAAAGGCCCTTTGGAAAACGCCGTGTTGGCGATAGATCACCGGTAAGTCGCTGAAAAAAACCTCAATGCAGACTTCGCGATCCAAGGGACGCAGCTGACTGTGAATTTGCGGCCAAGGACGATCTGGCGCCGAGAAGCTTCCATGAATAACAGCGGCAAGCGGGTGACGGCGATCACAAGGCTTGAGCGTTTTATAAGCCTCGGGCGTCATGTATTCTTGGTGCAATGTTGGAGAAGTCGTGCCGTTCAAAATGCCTGCCCCATTAATTTACTGACCGACCCGGTTTAAAAGCACCAGATTCGATCTTCTTTTGCAATTCTTTTATCATGGGTTGAATTCCACCATACCGCCGCACCGCTGAGGCAAATTCCTCTCGCAAGGTCAGAGCCATGCTGATGCCCTCGACGGAAATGTCCAAGATCTTGAAGGTCTCCTCTTTTTGCCCGATACGCCAGGTTAGCTTCGCATCTGGCCCCCCATCCCTGCCCACCTTGGTCACCACAAAATGATGAGCGGGGTTCTTTTTGGATTGGCGAACTTCAATAATGTTAAAACTATCGCCATCGAAGGCCTCGTCTTGCCGCAAGAAAATGGGCAAAAAACGCTGCAGGGCCATCTCCTCCAAAGCCGATTGAAAGTCAGCTTGTTCCTGAGGGCTGGCTCGGCGCCAATTCGCCCCCAAGACAAATCGGGAGATGGCCTTGAGATCCACGGCCTCGTTCAATAGCACCCGAAAACGTTCTTCCCGCTCTATCTTGGAAAGGGACTCATCCCGCAGCTGTTGGACCGCATCCTTGCCCACAGCCAACAAAAACGCGCCGGCATCATCTGCTGACCGAGCTGCTCCCAACGGCATCACCACAAAGGTAAATGCTACCAACAGGACAAAATTGGACCCAAAGGCTCTTAGTCCACTATTAAAGGACCCAATCCTCTTGATTGTTCGAGTGCTAAGCAAAGCAGTCCCGACCCTTTATACCAGTTGCAATTAGGCTAGCATGCCTCACTTGGCCTGCGCTTCCTTAATGTAAACGCGGGCGCGATTAACTTTGTCGATGCAATTGGGGTATTTTTCGAATTCATATTGAATTTTGGCAGCGGCAAGCAAACTGCCCGCCTTTGTGATGTTTACCGTTCCACCAAAGCCGTTGACCTTTGCTGCCTCCAGTTCGCTGTAAGCAGTCGACAAACCGCCGGAACATTCCTTTGCCAAGGCACCAGAAGGATTACCGCTACATGCCCCGACCCCGAACATCGCCCCAATGATTATGAAGGGCACTAAAAAAGTCTTTTTCATGGCTCAAATGATGATTACTCTACGTTAAGTAAATCCTGCCCGTTTCGACCGATTCGTTGCAATCAATTCTGCTCACTCATTGGCAGCTTGCAAAGCAGCACACAGCCCCCGGAACAGGACTACTGGAAGACTGCCGCCCATGGAAAATACGCGATTTAACGTGCCGCCAAGACTTACGAACGAAGGCAACCTGCCCCCCCATCCGACCCTAGATCGGTTTTACCAAAAAGATAATCAAAGACGCGCGGTTATGGGCAACCTGTTTGATGCCTCCGCCCATCATTACGATCGTATCAGTGCCCTAATGAGCTTTGGCACAGACAAGAGTTATCGACGGCAGGTCTTGCTTCATGCCGGGCTAAAACCGGGAATGCGGATGCTCGATGTTGCCTGCGGAACCGGCATGGTGGCCGAACCTGCTAGTGCGATTGTTGGTCCCTCCGGCGAGGTCGTGGGACTCGATCCAAGTTCTGGAATGCTGAGCGAAGCCGTAAAACAGGGCCGGGTAAGCTTACCCACTCAAGGGGTGGCCGAACAATTGCCCTTCGCCGACGATACTTTTGATTTTCTAACGATGGGGTTTGCTTTGCGGCATGTCGCCGATCTCCACACGACTTTTGCCGAATATCGCCGCGTTCTTAAGCCAGGCGGCACCGCTCTCATCCTGGAAATCACCCGACCTGACTCCAAGGTCTACTATCAAATCTTCAAATTTCATCTGAAAACCTTGGTTCCAATTTTCACGCGCCTAACAACACTCAACAAGCAGGCTCAATCCTTGATGGACTATCACTGGGACACGGTCGAATTTTGCGTCCCCGCGACAACCATTCTAAACGCCTTGGAAGGCACAGGTTTTGCGAAAGTCGATCGTCGGGTTCAGCTGGGTATATTTAACGAGTACAAAGCGACGAAGTAAGCGCTCTTCGCCGCCCTTTCCGCCTTCTTTTCGCTTTGCAGAGCAGTAATATTTACCCCAAACCGGGTGCTCATCCCCCTTGGCTCTCGGCGTATCGAGGCCCTTCTTAGCGGCCCAACAATTCAACCTATGAAAAAATTGCTTCGCCCTTTTGGCGGTTGGGCCAGATATTCCAAATTACCCCGCTGCGGCCCTATTTGACGGGGAAAGTGCGGGGTCCAGGCATCATAGGCACTGAACGTGGCATCCTTCATGTCATCTGCTGTTCTCATATCCTTTTTCGGGAATAGCCATTGAGGCCATCAAATGGGTGCGAAGAGCAATGTCAGGCCCATATCTTCCGATATCTCGGTGAAAAAACTTCATATAGGATCTGAATGGGGCACGTTTCGTGTGCAAGCCGCGATGAAAAATGGCACTGGCCAGATTGATTTAAGTGGTCCAGTCCTTATCAGAAAGTCGGGCCGTTAAGATCGTCTTATTGCGGAAACTGGAGCGTAGCGTAGGGTGGGCACTAATTTTAACAACTTAAAATACAGAAAAACCGACTTAATTTATATCGTTCACGATTATTTTTTACTTGTAAGCTATTTAGAGATTATTTATCTGTCAATACGATAAATATCGTTCACGGTTTTATTGCAGTTTGGAGGTCAATAGTGCTGGCATTACCTGAAAAGGCCAACGAAATGTTCTGTTTCGCAGTATACGGGGCCACTCATGCAATCAATCGCGCTTATGCACCTTTATTGAAACCATGGGGATTGACCTACCCACAATACATTACGCTGACGCTCTTGTGGGAGCATGACGGACAAGGCGTTGGCGAAATTGCGGGTCAGCTCGGCATGGAATCGAGCACCCTGACACCATTACTAAAGAGACTAGAAAAACTGGGCCATGTAGAACGCCGCCGAGGTGACGAGGATGAGCGGCAGGTCTTCGTCCATCTCACCAAATCAGGCCGATCCCTTCAAAAGGCGGCACAACACATCACCAAATGCCTTGTCGAGTCCACTGGCTTGGAACCTCGGATCCTCGAAGGAATTGTCGAACAACTGACACAATTGAGAACGAACTTGGAAGAGCAGCGATCGACGCTTGCTGGTAAGGCGCACGAAAAAGCTTAATGCGCTGACAGACTAATTTGATATCCTAACCTTCGAGCCTCGTCGGCGCGGGATGACCATAAAGAGGGTGCTTATGGCATCACAGCGCGCCGCCGTAGTCTTGAAGGTTTGCCGTTTTTAGCGGTTCCTAAGCTAAAAGAAGGCCCTGAGCTTCGACCTCAGCCCAGATCTCATCAAAGACCTTTTGAGATTTACCCCGATGCTTGACGGCGCGGGCGGCATCTAGATTGGTCAGCATGCCTTCGCCTTTCACGACGACCAGGCCAACCATGCCAAGGCTCGCATGTGGTGTGCAGACATAGCCGTGGAAGCCCGGATTATCGAATGTAATTTCAATATCTTTCCCGATTTTACCTTTCCACGGATCCACTCCGTCCGGGATCATCCCTTTGATGGAGGCGCAATTATGGCCACGGTCGGTCGCCTGAAACAAAATCGATTCGCCCGCATCAATTACCTGTAGTCTTGGGGAGAATAGGTTTCGTTGCTTAGGGTCATTGGGATCCTTGCTGAGCATTTCGATGACATAATTGCCATCGGTCACGGCTTTTGCATGCCGCGGCATCAGTAACAACGCGGCGGCAGAGCAGGCGATAAAGTCGCGGCGACTCCAGATGATAGACATTTCTTTCCTTTCAATGGATTCAAAGTTATCGGAAGCCGCCAGCAGAAGCGGTGAAGTGGCGGAACCATTGTGGGTGGTTTTTTGTTCCGGGCGGGGACTAGGTCGCCTTGCGTGACAGCCCGGATTGCGACCAAACAAAATCAAGCGCGGCACAAAACTTTGCGATATCGGCGGAGTTATGTGACGGATTCGGAGTGATCCTTAGACGTTCTTTCCCTTTCGGGACGGTAGGATAGTTAATTGGTTGCACATAAATCTCGAAATGCTCCATGAGCATATCTGAAACGAATTTACACTTTTTGCTATCACCAACCATTACAGGCACGATGTGACTTTGATTATTGATATGGGGAATCTCCATTAGATCCAATGCGGCGCGCAATCGGAGCACGGCGCGGCGCTGGCTATTACGCTCAATGTCGCTTTCCTTGAGGTGACGGATCGACGCTGTTGCGCCCGCGGCAAGGGCTGGGGGCATCGCTGTCGAGAAAATGAATCCAGATGCGAAGGACCGCACGAAATCAATCACTGCCTCGGAACCGGTGATGTAACCACCCATAACGCCGAACGCTTTACCCAGCGTGCCTTGAATGATGTTTACACGGTCCATCAAACCACGTTCTTCCGCAATTCCCCCACCACGCGGGCCATACAAGCCGACAGCATGCACTTCGTCGAGGTACGAGATCGCGCCATGCTTTTCGCAGACATCCAGGATTTCTTCCATGGGACAGATATCGCCGTCCATGGAATAGACGGATTCGAAGGCAACCAGCTTGATGGCGTTTTTGGGGGCCTCGGACAAGAGTTGGTCCAGATGTTCCGCGTCATTGTGCCGCCAAATATGTTTGGGCATCCGGGAATGGCGGATGCCTTCGATCATTGAGGCGTGATTGTTCGCATCGGAAAACACCTCGCATCTGGGCAGGCGCGAAGCCAAGGTACAGAGCGCAGCCCAATTGGCCACATATCCCGAAGTCAGCACTAATGCGGCGGGTTTTTGGTGCAGGTCGGCTAACTCGCGCTCGAGCAACACGTGATAGTGTGTCGTACCAGAGATATTGCGTGTGCCTCCCGCTCCTGCGCCCGCATTCTGGATCGCCTTGATCATCGCGGTCGTCGTTTTAGGGTGCTGGCCCATGCACAAATAGTCATTCGAACACCAGACCGAAATCTCCGCAGTATTGCCGCCGCTGTATCGCACCCCGTGAGGAAAATCCCCCGCTCTACGCTCGATTTCAACGAACTCTCGATAGTTGCCTTCGGACTTCAGGGAATCGAGTTGCTCTTGCGCTAAGGCGTCGAGGCGATGTTGCGCCGGGGCGGGCTTAGGGTTCGATGGTGAAACATTCTCTGGCGGCGTGAAGACGGGATGGGGGCAGTCCGGCAAGGGAGCTGCAGGGCAGGTGAAAGGCGGCATGAGGGTAATTCCTTATGCGGAAAGTTCATGATGGAGATCACCGCGACCCAAGTGGCCGCGGTGATTCAGATTGGTTTACTTTTCAGACAAGCGTCGGCCAATTCCAGTGGCATAGATCTCCGCTCGTGCCTGAAGCATTGGATCATCAGAAAGCGCAAAACCCGTGCTCAGAACCGTCGGGTCAAAGTTGACATTGTCACAGGTGCCTTCTACCTCCGCCATCGCACCGGTCACTTTCAGCTTTGCCGCAACAATTTTGGTGTTGTCTTCTGCCCATTTGACTGAGGGATTTAGGATGTCGTCAGTGTCCTTAGCCAACGAGATCACCATGTTCCAGGCCACTTCGCCCTTATCCAAATTCGCCTGAATGTTCTGCAAAAAGAAGCTCTCGGACGGCTCCAGCACGATCTCATGCTCGCCAGCGGGCTCAAAGGCCCAGCGAACCGGGGTCTCTTTGCCGTCTGCATCAACCAGAAGGAATGTGTTCACGCTGTTATAGGTGGCGCCCTCATAGGGGCGCAGCGATTTGTCGAGGCCGCCGTGATAGGCTTTGTAATTCTGTAGTTCGGGGCTGTTCTTAGCAAATTCCTTGGTCGCCTCTGCGCCAGCAATTTTTGCCTTGAGCAGCTTGATGAAATCTTCCGCGTTGGCAACGGGAAAGAAGTGCTCGGTATTCATATTCATGATGTGATAGTCGCCGGCCTCGGTCTCCAGCTCGAACGCCAGGCCATAAAGCGCAGGTTTATCATCCGCGGGGTTGGGCTTACCACCTTTGTGCGAAACCCTGCCGTTCACCTTGCTAACGCCAGTGAAAATCGGACTGTTGGTGAATTCTAGAATGGCCTCACCCTGCGGAATGAATTCCCCGGTGATGCAATAGCCCTTGGTATGATTGCGGCGTTTGCCTTCGGTTACGCCAAACAGACCCTCAAAAACGTCAAGAGCATTTCCCGCGTTGAATTGGCTATCGGCCAGTGCGCTTGTGGTGGATAAAGTCAGGCACAGCGTCAGGATTGATATTTTCCGCATTGATCGTTCCTTCCATCATTTTGCGTCTTCAAAACGTGTACTTTTGTCAACTTATTAAATTGTCTACGATTATCTCGTGTACGATTTATATGCTCATACTCCTATACTCATATCAATCGTTATAAGCATAATTGACTAAGAAAAATGATCACAAGCCATTGAAATATAATAGCTATATCCCTTACATATACAGCCAGAACGAAGCCAGGTCCTGCGTCGACATGCTAACCGATTGACCCGGACACGCCATACTTATGACGCGCGTCGTCCGACTGAGACCGCGTAGGCAGGACTGCGAAGATTGAACACGTCGTCTTTTGGCGCATGCACCCCTTCGGGCATATTCGAGGGATCAAACACACGTTCTTGGCCTGCGTCAGTGGGGTCTTCCGCCGTAATTTCAAGCGTACCGAGAGGAATGCTGGAATTGTCACCCGTCCAAGGCTCGGTCGGGTCGCCTAGATTGTCATCAGCGTTCGCCACGACCAATTTCAAGGTCCAGCGTGCCGGCCCATCCAAAAGCTCTTCGCGCAATCTATCTTGAAGATAATTGTCGGGAAACGCGGCCATTTGGTCCTCGGTCAGTCCAACACGGCCTTGCTCTGGCTCAAGCATGATACGCGCATCGACGCGCTCTCCACCGACGGTAAAACCATAGGCGTGGCCGGAGTGATAAAACTCAGTTGTATAGGACAGACAGGGCGGCGTGTTTTTAAGATGCAGTTGATGTGGAACTGTGTTGGGGTTCGCGGCGTTGAAGGCTTGCACTTTGTCGGGGTTGGGGCCACCAATTTCAGGATCAGGCACACGCGCGGCCAAGAATTCACGGAATTGTTCGGCGGAGTTGGCAAAAAATACCGGCGCCGAGATCAACGCCATCGACCATTTCTCCGTTGGGCTGGCGAATTCAAGCCCGATCCCGCGGACGGTCGGGCTTTTGTCGCTAATTCCGGGCTTGCCGCCGCCCACCGAAAATCTGGCTTTAACATCCACGGGCAAACTTAAAAGTGGAATTTCCACTCCGTTCGAGGCGGTGTCAGGAAGAAAATTGCCGGTTACAGCAAAACCCTTGGCATGAGAGGCGCGAAAGCCTGCGTGTCGTCCAAACGTTCCGTTTAGTGCGTCGATCAGGTCAGTGGCTTGTGTCACGAGTTTCTTCCTTATATTTATCGTGAGCGATTTAATCGTAAGCGATAGATATACTCATCCGCTTCCCATTGTCAACACATAAGATCGCAAGCGAAAATTTTTAGAATGGCGAGGAAAAGTGACCAAAATTCCGAGCGAGGCCGGCGAAATGTTTTATTGGGCGAATGATGCGATCCCTGGAAACTGGATCATTTTTGTATAGAGATATCCGGCTTCAGGCGATCCCGCCATTCGCCCATTCTTTCCTGAGGTCGGAAATCTATAGCGAGCGCTGCTCCGGAAAAGGTTCCCGCAACAAAACACGACAGGGCTGTCCTTTTAAGGGGTGGGAAATTGGGATCCAGCCGACCGCCCTTGGAGCCACCCACGGCATCGCTATGGGCGATGTGTCCTTACAAAAGACGTTCCCACCCCAAAAACTCGCCCCGAAAAAAGGTAACAGCACGATGCTAGAGTCGATATTCGCGTCGCAAAAAGCTCTATGATCGTCTTTTTTTCCGAACCGGATTTTATCTTTTTTGCGACCATAGTAATGGCAGCCATGTTATCTTTGTACTTCTCAAAATTCTGACGCATGCCAATGATTCGCCGTCTTACCTGTGGGTTTCGGATAACGTTTTTGAAGATATTAAGTGCCCCCAGAACCCCCTCGTCCTGAATCAGTCTTTTAGGACGCAACAGATGCATCGGAACACTGCCC
>JBCCHN010000005.1:0-88402 GCA_039028695.1 Pseudomonadota bacterium | reverse complement strand
CACCCGGCTCATCAGGTCTTCGCCAAAGCGGATTTGCGGGTTCATTATGCCGGAAGAGGCGATGACCTCTCCGCTAGAGAGATCGCACAGGTGGGCGGCGATAGTCGTGGATCCCACGTCCACGGCCATGCCAAAAGCCTTATCGCGAAACTCGGGCCAAATGCCGGTAATTACTTGGGCGCGATGGACAGCGACGGTGACTTTCCAATTGCCCTGCCGTAAGGCGGTTTGCAGTGATTGTATGATCCTGAGGTCCGTGGACAGCCCGGTAAGGCCCCATTGTTCCTCAAGGGCCATCTCCAAACGCTCCAGATCGCCAGTGGGATTATGCATATCCGGTTCTTGGACCACAACGTAGTGCAACCGCACGGCCGGGTTCAGTTCAATGTCCCTGGCCTCGGCCCGTTTGCGGACAACCTGCTTGTGAACTTGGCTATCGGGTGGAATGTCGATGACAACGTCGCTTTGCAGCTTGGCCTGACAGGACATACGCCGTCCCGGTTTAATGCCCTTCTTTTGGTCATAGCGTTCCTCGACGCTATTCCATTCGGTGACATGGTCGGCGCGGCTGGTGATCCCGTGCTTGGCGAATTCGCCTTCGCTGACGAGAACTTGGCAACGGCCGCATAAGCCGCGGCCACCACAAACGGAATCGATATCCACCCCCAAGCTGCGGGCGGCTTTTAAGATCGGTGTGCCGATGGGAAAGCGCCCGCGGCGCCCGGAGGGCGTAAAAACGACGAGGGCTTCTTCCGACAAGGCTCTGTTATCCCCGCCGGCGGCGCCGACGCGTCGCACGGTCGCCTTCGGCTGAATCTTGTGCTACCGGTTCGCGGTATTTTTTGATCCAGCGGCGGCAGTCCTTGTCGGTGTTGAGCAGGACGTCCGCAGCCATGATGCCCGCCATCTCCTCTTCATGGAGCGGGTTCATGATGGCCGAGGTCATACCGGCCCCGGCAGCCATGGCCAAAAAGACCGCATTTAGGGAATGGCGGTTCGGCAGGCCGAAGCTGATGTTGGAGGCGCCGCAGGTGGTGTTGACGCCCAGCTCCTCACGCAGACGCCTGACAATGGCAAAGGCCTGCTTGCCGGCGCCGCCCAAGGCGCCGATGGGCATGACCAAGGGGTCAACCACAACGTCATGTGCGGGGATGCCATAATCTTGGGCCCTGTGAACGATTTTCTTGGCGACCTCGAACCGCACGTCCGGGTCTTCAGAGATGCCGGTCTCGTCATTGGAAATCGCGACCACTGCCGCATCGTGCTTTTTGACCAGGGGCAGAACCGTCTCCAGTCGATCTTCCTCGCCCGTGACCGAGTTCACCAAGGCCTTGCCCTGATAGGCACCTAAGCCCGATTCCAGAGCCTCAACAATGGAGGAGTCGATGGACAGCGGGATATCAGTCAGGGATTGGACCAGCTTAATGGTCTCGGCCAGGATCGCCGGTTCGTCGGCCAGGGGTATACCCGCGTTCACATCGAGCATATGAGCGCCAGCGGCCACCTGGGCCAAACAGTCCGCTTGAACGGTACTGTAATCGCCAGCGGCCATTTCGGCAGCAAGCTTTTTGCGCCCAGTAGGATTGATCCGCTCACCGATGATGCAAAAGGGCTGATCAAAGCCAATAACCAGCTCCTTTGAGTGGGAACTAACGAGGGTGCGAGACATTACAGGGGGAAACTCCTTAGATGAGCGGTGGCGGTTAAAGCTTTGGTGATGGCTGTATTACAATGCCTCTAGAACCGATTGTAGCGTCCAGCCTTGGGCTGTAAGCTGGTGTTAATGCGACCTTTTCTGCTCCGAACACGCAGATAACCTCGCGGCAGCCTAGTTAATTGATTTCACGGTTGACCACAAAACCTTTTCCATCCTTTTTCAACGAAAAATCCCCGTCCAGAACGGCATAGGTCCAGGCCGCCGAGCGGCGCAGGCCGCCGAGGGGATATACATGAATACGGTGGATCCCACAGTTCGGATCTTGGGATTTATAGGCTGCCAGATCCATGATCAACTTGTCCGGTGTGCTGACCGACAGCAGCTTGGTGACGTTGCGAGCCTGGCGGGTCAAAAAGCGCATGGAGGGCCCTACGCCGCAAGCCTTGGCATGATTGATCAAGGTTTTGATGGTGGCTAAACCGGGCACGCCGATATGGATCGGCAGCTTGTTGCCGCTCATCTGTAGAGCCTTGTCCCAAGCGATGATAGGGGCCGCTTCGAAGCAAAATTGAGTGGCGATATAAAGCTGTGCATCGGTGCGGTCGGCAAATGCGTTCTTCCAGGCCAACGCCTTTTTGATTTCGTCGTCCGAGATGTCCGGGCTGCCCTCGGGATGGCCGGCAACACCAATCCGTTTGATGCCGAATTTATCAAACAGGCCCGTTTCCAAAAGTTCCATGGAGCTAGAGAAGTCGCCCAACGGGGTTGTCACCGCGCCGCCCAGCGCAACGACCTCTTGGATCCCCACCTCATTTTGCAGCTTGTCCAGATAGCTTTGCAAATCCGCGCGCGTTGGGATCGAACGGGCGGCGAAGTGGGGCAGGGGCTCAAACCCTTCGGCCTTTAGCCGCTTGGATGTGCTGACCGTATCGGCGAAATCCGAACCGGGAAGGAAAGTCACGGCTACCTTTGCGCCGGGACGCAGATGGTCCCGATAATCGGGAATCTTGAGCGCCGAGCCGGGTGTGGTTTCCAGGGTGAAGCCTGTGACAAAATCTATGATTTGCTGTTTGGCATCCATCGTTTGGCCCGAGTCCCTGAATTTTTCCTGTGCGAAAATCTGCTGTGCTGCTTGTTGCATTGAAGTGAATATCTCTTTGGCGCTCAGTGCGAGTTGTGGCCCCCGTTGGCAATCAAGGCACGCAAACGCTCGCTGTCATAGTCATTGTGGATCTGGTCGGTGGCCTTTTGCGCCTCGGCTTCCAAGTCGTCGCCGCAGTCTTGTGCTTCACCGCGCCGCCATTCCGCCAAATAGGAATCCGTGTCGCGCAGGTCGGCCTTCATGGCGGCCATGTCGATGGCCTTTTCGAAGCGCTCGTCCAGTTGGCGTTTCGCATTTTTGCGGCCTGCCTTGACAATGACCTGGGCGGGGATATCGCGCCAGTATACGATGGTTAACTTGGCCATCTTGGGTTTGCTTCTCCTGTTTGGCTCTGGCTAGTTCGCCAAGCTTTTGGAATGGGTCGGCGCCAAAAATTCGCTCAATTCGCCGTAGCCCGTGACATGATGCTCAAAGGTTAGACTCAACTGATCGGCGGCAACTTGCGCCCGCTCAGCAAGCTTTGGATCCTCGGTCTGAGCTAAGTAAACGAGCTTGCGGTAATTGCCGAAATACATAGGCAAGAGTTCAGGATGCCGATCCAGGCCCAGGCCTTGAATGATCAAGCGATCAAAATGGCGTACAAGGTAGTCGGTCAGGTAAAAACTGGTTGGCTCTTCATCGGCCCATTTGAGGAAAGGGGCCAAGCCGTAAAAAAAGGCGTAGCAGTGAGGGCCGTCGATACGCTCGACGCCTTCTTCCTCTAACACTTGGTCTAGCAGTCCGCCGGTCCCACAATCGCCATAGGCTACAAGAATGCGGTCGTAGGATTCCTTCGCTGCGTGAATTTTGGTGCGGATCCCCTCGGGGATTTTTTCGGGTGTATTGTGCCAAATCGCGGGCAGGCAGGTAAGGCTCAAATGGGTCCAGCCATTGAGTTGAATCAGCGCAAGGATCTCCTTGGCCAAGGCCCCGCAGGCGATGACCAAAGTACGCGCGCCGTCAGAAGAAGACACCTCAACAGGCATCGTCGCGATCCTTACACCGGCCGGGCCGGCGCTTATGCGGCGCCAATTTGGTTATGTTTGCGCTGGACAAATTCTTTGGCGGTCTCGACTGCAACCGCCGCATCCCGGCAATAGGCATCGGCGCCAATAGCCTCGGCAAAGGCCTCATTCAAGGGGGCACCGCCGACCAGAACGATATAGTCGTCACGGATGCCTTTTTCCTTAAGGGTTTCGATCACCACCTTCATATAAGGCATTGTGGTGGTCAAAAGCGCAGACATGCCAAGGATGTCCGGCTTGTGCTCGTCCAAGGCGTCCATGTAATTTTCGACCGGGTTGTTAATGCCCAGGTCAAACACATCAAAACCGGCACCTTCCAGCATCATGGAAACCAGGTTTTTGCCGATGTCGTGGATGTCGCCCTTAACGGTACCAATGACCATGCTGCCAACTTTGGGCGCGCCGGTCTCGGCCAGCAGGGGCCGCAGAATGAACATGCCACCCTTCATTGCGTTGGCCGCCAAAAGCACCTCGGGCACAAACAGAATACCGTCGCGGAAGTCGATCCCCACAATGCGCATTCCCTCGACCAAAGCCTTGGTGAGAACGTCATAGGGCGTCCAATCGCGCGACAGGAGAATGTTGACACCCTCTTCGATTTCCTCTTTCAGGCCATCGTAAAGGTCGTCATGCATCTGTTGAACCAGCTCGTCATCGTCGAGTGTGCTGAGGTCGAGATCGTCTTCGTCGGACATTGCGGAATCCTTAAAAAAAGGCACAGCGACAGGCTGGCGGTTTAATAGCTATTTCCATCCAACACCCTATCACCAGCTATTTTCATAGCGACTTGTCATGGTTGAAAAGCGACAAAGCCTGGTGAACTGACAGGAATGTCAAATTTGTCATCTTTGCGGATAAGGTGGTGCAGCTGATGTGGTTTAGCTCGGTAAGTTATCCGAACAGTTAACAAGCTTTCTTGGGTTCCTTGGACAAGTCCCTCGGACTCCCAGCCCAACAGCAAAAAGCCGACGATTATTGCATTATTAATAACGTGATATTTGTGTGGAAAATAGATTTTATCATATTTTTTGTGTGTTTTTGGTTTGGCTTCGGTTTACCTTTGATGACATAGCGCGCCGGTCGTGCCGAGAATATATCTGGACAGGAACGGGCTCCTGGCCATTTAAGGATTTCAAGTATGAATTAGTTTTCGGACTTCGTGGTCATCTTCATCGATTTGGACCGAAGTGAGTCTCCAACCATTATCGCAGCGGCGATCGATAGCAATGCCCGAGTAGGGCAGCAACGGCAGTTGGCCGGCAACAACTGGAATAGTTAGTCGTGCGTCGGTCAGCACCATCCGGTCGGTCAAATGAACTTTTCAAGTGAGGCCAAGGTTAAAAGCGGCCAATCAGGGGCAACCGGCTTTTGGCCATGAAGTCTTTCTTGAACCAACCACTGGAGATGAGCTGGGCAATTTTTTCGATGTCGCCGGCGAAGGCCCTGTCGTCCTCAAGCTTGGGCACGCGCTTCCTGATTTGGATGTGAGCTTGGTGAAGCCTTTGGGAGGTTTTGAGCGGCTCGCGCATGTCTATCCCTTGAGCTGCGGCAAGAAGTTCGATGGCGATGATGTGAGCCGTGTTCTCAGCCATGTCCGTCAGCCGTCGGGCGCCGTGCGTGGCCATGGAGACATGATCTTCCTGATTGGCCGATGTGGGCAAGCTGTCCACGCTCGTCGGATGGGCAAGGGACTTGTTCTCGCTGGCCAGGGCAGCGGCGGTGACGTGGGCGATCATAAAGCCTGAGTTCAGGCCTGGTTCGGCCACCAGGAAAGCCGGCAGGCTGCTGAGCGAAGCGTCGGTTAAAAGCGCGATGCGACGCTCGGAAATGGCGCCCACCTCTGCCAGGGCAATAGCCACCATGTCGCAGGCCATGGCCACGGGCTCGGCATGGAAATTGCCACCGGATAATATGTCCCCTGTATCCGCAAATACCAAGGGGTTGTCCGATACCGCATTGGCCTCTCTCTCGATCATACCGGCGGCGGCCTGAAGCATGTCCAGGGCAGCGCCCATCACCTGGGGTTGGCAGCGCAAAGAGTAGGGGTCTTGAACCCGATCACAATCCATGTGGGAGCCGCGAATCTCACTTCCTTCCAAAATAGCCCGTAACTCTGTGGCGACGGCAATTTGTCCAGGTTGACCGCGGATTTCGTGAATCCGCTTATCGAAAGGCGTGTCGCTGCCCAAGGCAGCATCCACCGACATCGCGCCGGCAGTCACGGCGCCGGCAAATACATCCAAGCCTCGAAACAGCCCTTCCAGCGCCAACGCGGTGGAAACCTGGGTGCCATTCAACAGGGCCAGGCCTTCTTTGGCAGCCAGCTCAAAAGGCTTGAGACCGAGATTCGCCAAGGCCTGATCCGCTGACTGGATCCGACCATCGTAACTTACCTCTCCCTGGCCGAGCAGCACGCCGGCCAAATGGGCAAGCGGCGCCAAATCGCCTGAGGCGCCAACCGACCCCTTGGCCGGTATTACCGGATAGGCTCGCTCGTTCAAGAGAGCCATTAGTGCGTCGATCACCTCGCGCCGAATACCAGAAAAGCCTCGTGCAAGGGCATTGATCTTCAAGATTAAGATCAGGCGAACCACCCGAGCCGACAAGGGGGTGCCGACGCCTGCGCTATGAGATAAAACCAGACGCCGCTGGAGCTCGGAGAGTTGATCGTTGCCGATGGTGGTCCGCGCCAGAATGCCAAATCCCGTATTGATGCCATAGACCACTTGACCGTTGCGCAACACCGAATCGACACAGGCAGCCGAGGTCTCGATCGCTTCTGCACAGCTTTCATCCAGGAATACTCGCTGTTCGTTTTGCCAGAGCGTGTAAAGGTCGCTAAGGGTCAAGGCGCCGGGCGATAGCCGGAAAGGGTCTCCATCTGTCATGCGGGGTGGCTCCGAATAAGACCAGAACTGGGTGGGCAGGGCGATTTTTTTGAAATCAAGTTGTATAGACAACTTGATTCTTTTTAACACGCCGGCCATCCCGGGGAAAGATCCTGCGGATCAAAAGATGAACGAATTTACCGCCCGGGAGTAGGCATAAGAACTGTATTGGTAGTTGTAAGGCAATTGGCGAAATTCAGTGGACAGGAGAAAAAGAATTCTCCACTATGAGTGGATTCACTGGCTTTGCGTAATGATGAATTTTAGGCAAAAATTAAAGTTGAACCGAGCGAGTGGGTTTTGGGAGCTAGGGGGCGCTGTCAGTCTTTATGATCTCCTTGTTGGTTGGATGGTGAAGTTGCTCTTGCCTTTTAGGCCTCGCGTTAAAGACGTTGCATCATAAGATCTCGCACAAAATGACAAAATCACCCTATTCCATTTGGCCTGGAGAAGACTTTGACCAGTTTGATTCGCTGGTCGGTCATCGGGTTCGCCAAAGGCGGATGGCGCTGGGAATGAGTTGTGAGGATCTGGCGGAGCGTGCCGAAATCAGCCAGGATGACCTGATTGCGATTGAAAGTGGGCGGCAAAAGGCGCAGGCGAGCAAGCTATTGAAAATCGCAGATGCGTTAGATGTGTCTTTCCTGACCTTTTTTGGCACAATTTAGCCGTTTTCCGCACACCCCGATTTTGGTCATCGATATCTGGGCCTTTTTGTCAGGCAAAAAATAGGGCTGTTTTTTGCGCTTGATTACATTGGATTTTGTCGGACCTGTGCGGTGAAAATCCTGGTCTTTAAGCTGCTTGTCAAAATGTATGACGCAAGACCTTGTGGTGGGATTTGGAGTTTTTGCCAGAATTCCCCACCTTGGCCCCCAAGCTTTGCCCTTGTGAAAAAACTTCTTGAAAGTCCTGTACCTAGGTTTATTATTATATGTAATAATGAATGTAAAAGAGCATTTGATTTATCTGTTAAGTATCTGGGAATAAAACCCGTTTCGCACCGGATTTATCCAGTATCACAAGAGGATATGCAAAGCGAAACAGGACACGAAGAGGCTCGTGAGGAGGCGAGAGCATGTCGCGCCACAAAACCCTTTTCAAAACACTATTGATTGCAGCGGCAATCCTAACCCTGGGGGGCGCCTCGACGGCAGTGGCCGGCGACTTTCCCTCGAACAGGGTTTCCATTTCCTTTGATGGTTCGCAATCATCTTGGGGCGGTTATGGCAAAGGCCATCACCCTCAGCATTCTAAGCCCTATCGCGTGGGCAGATCTCACTATGGCCACAAGGGTGGCGGCAAACACTATTACTCGCGCCCCCATGGCGGTTATGGCAAAAAACGACGGGGTTATGGCGGATACACCGGCCTGTTCTTTTTCAAAGGAACGGTCGGCCCCTATTACGGCCAGCGCCACTACAGGGCGCCGCGGTACCCAGCGTACACACTGAGGCCATCTTGTCAGGAAGTTGAGCGGGTCTATTACATCGACGGTCGCAAGGCCCTTGTGGGTGGGATCGCCTGCCCGGACGCCTATGGTAATTTCTACATTTTGCCGGAAAGTCGTTTTGTCATCGGATACTACGACTAGCCGGTCAGGATCCGGTTGGTGGTTAAGGAGAGCCGATCAGCGCTCTCGATAAGGGCTTCGGTGCTTGATCCCTCTCAAGGGCTGGGTCTATTTAATTCCCATGACAGAGCAAATCCCCTTTTGGCGGCGCAAGTCTCTTAGCCAAATGACCCCCGAGGAATGGGAGTCCCTTTGCGACGGCTGCGGCAAGTGCTGTTTGATCAAATTGGAAGAGGTAGAAGAGGAAAAGCTCTACTTCACGGATGTGGCCTGTCATCTCCTGAATTGTGAGTCCTGCCGCTGCCGCGATTACAAAAATCGCCAGCGCATTGTCGAGGACTGCGTGGTCTTGACGCCGAAAACCATTGAGCAGGTTAATTTTATGCCCTCAAGCTGCGCCTATCGCTTATTGGCCGAAGGCAAGGATCTTTATTGGTGGCACCATCTGGTTTGCGGTGATTTTGAGACGGTGCATCAGGCCGGCATGTCGGCTCGGGGCAGGGCGGTCAGTGAAAAGAAAGTACCCGATGCGGAATTGGAGGATCACATTGTCGATTGGCCGAGCTAGTTGGTACGGCAACAGGGGAAGGCTTTAGATGGATTTGGCATCCATAGAGACTTTGGCAGGCTCCGTGGGGTTGGCCCTTCGCGGCGGCTTTCATCCGAGGGCCGACGATGGCGTGCCGCCGCTGCCCTCGGGCCCGCCTGCTCAAACGGTTGTCCTGCTCGGAAATGTAGGCTCGAGCATTTGGCCTCAGTTTAGCCACTCAACCGAAGCATTGGACGGCCAACCGGACCCCCTTAACCGCTGGAGCACGCGGGTCATCGGCGAGATGGCCGAGGCCTTGGGCGGGGTGCCTCACTATCCTTTCGGTGGACCGCCGTATGTGCCCTTTTTGCGCTGGGCGCAACGAGCTGAGCCGGTTTTTTCTTCGCCCTTGGGTATGCTGATCCATCCGGTCTACGGGGTTTGGCATGCTTATCGGGGTGCTTTGGCCTTTGCTGAAACCATTCAATTGCCGCTCGCCAGGGAGGCGGACTCACCCTGCGAGAGCTGCAGGGATCGCCCTTGTCTATCCGCATGCCCTGTTTCCGCTTTCGGGCAGGGACCCTATCGGGCTGATGACTGCGCGGCTCATATCGCAACGCCCGCAGGGGTGGATTGCTTGGAGCAGGGCTGTCTGGCACGCCGGGCCTGTCCGATAGGAGCGGATTTCCTTTACCTGGCCGATCAGGCTGGCTTACATATGAAGGCCTTTTTGACGGCACGGCAAAAGGACCAGCAAGAGCGGCGCACAGGCTATGTCGACAGTTAAAGATAAAGAGCACCACTTCAATGGCGGCACCTGTGCCGATACTGTTGTACTGGTAGATCACCCCGGTGGCGGTCGGGACGACCGTCTTTCCCGGCGCCTCAGCGAACGGGGCTTCCAAATCCAATGGGTCTGTCCAGGGGATGGCCAGGCTTTGCCGGAGGTCACTGAGAGACTGGCCGGAGCCGCGGTCTACGGTGGCCCGCAGAGCGTTAATGATGGCCATTTGCATAGTTTTCTGGATGTGGAAAGGGCATGGATCGAAAGGTGGCTGAAAAGCGAGAAGCCGTTTTTTGGTATTTGTCTCGGAGGCCAAATGCTGGCCCAGGTCTTGGGTGCAACGGTTGGCACTCACGAGGAGGGCCTGCACGAAATCGGTTATCGCAAGATTGAGCCGGTTGACGGCCAAAACGGATTTTTAGGTCAGGCGCTAAATGTTTACCACTGGCACAACGAGGGCTTTGATGTGCCGCGCACGGCGGAGCTCTTAGCGCGGGGGGTCGACTTCCCCAACCAGGCCTTTCGCTATGGGAGCAAGACCTATGGCATCCAATTTCATCCCGAGGTAACGCCGCATATTTTTAAGCGCTGGATCGGGGAAGCGGGCCATATGTTGGCCAATCCCGGCGCCGATCCTGCGGACCGACAAACGGCCGACGGCGAAGCCTATGATCGGGCCCTAGGGGACTGGCTAGATAGCTTTTTGGATCACTGGATCGGCTATCCTGAGGAATCCGAGAAGGAAGAAGTCTAGAAGCTGTTTTCTCCCACCGTTCCTTTCGATAGGGAAAAGGCCATGGGTCCAATACCGGGAGGGGCGACTATGCTGCAAATTTACGGATTACCGATCAGCACTTACACGGCGAAGGTTCGCATTGCCCTTGGATTAAAGGGGGTGAACTACGAAATGGTGCCGCCGCCGGGAGGTTACTCCAGCCCCAGCTACAAGGCCATTGTGCCTCTGGGCACTATGCCAGGCCTAAAGCATGGGGAATTTGTCATCAGCGAATCCGACGTCCTGATCGAATATATCGACGAGACCCAACCAGGCCCCAAAATATTGCCGGGTGGACCAGCCGAGCGGGCGCGGCACCGCCTTTTGGCCCGCTATCATGATCTCTGGTTGGAGCCTCACTTGAGGCGCAGCTTCGCCCATGTGAACCCGACCGCCCGGAAAGACGAGGTGTTGAGCCCTTTATTGGATAGGTTTCAGGAGCGTTTGACCAAGTTAGAGGACCTGGTTGAGCCGGCTCCATATTTTGTCGGATCAGAAATCGGCTTGGGCGATATTGCATTTCCGCCCACCCTGACACTTGCCGAAATTCTTTTGCCTTTGTTCGGTCGTGACGTGCGATACGGCCCAAAAATGACGGCTTGGAAAAAAGCCATCTATGCCAATCCTGTGGTCAAGGCCGTGACGGACGAGGGCCGTCAGGCGACCTTAAACTGGCTGAACGCCGGCAGCGACTGAGAGAGCAACGGACGCCCCGCGTATAAGCGGGACGCCCATTGTTCGATTTAAGACCAGGGGTAGGGGCTATTGCTGACCGGATGCAGCTTGCCCTCTGCGAAGCGGGAAAAGCGGAAAGGCTCTAGCAAGGCCGAACTGCCATTGACCAATTCCTGGGCCACCAGCTTGCCCACACCGATCATCTTGTAGCCGTGATTTGAGTCGGCGATAACGTAAACATTGTCCCGGAAGCGGTCGAAGACGGGGAAGGAGTCCGGGGTAAAGCATCCCAAGCCGCCTGAGGGCTCGTTTTTATATTTGCTGATCTGGCCCTCGAAGCGTTTTTGGCAAAAGGCTAGGGCCGAGCACCACATATGGGCAAAGTTTTCGTCCACAATGAACTCGTCCGACTCCGGTCCGTAGGGATCGATTTTGACCTCATCGACGGGGGTTTCCACCACATAAGGCATGGCGCCGCCCTGGACCCCATGAAAATGAAAGTCGGGTTTGTAGTAGATCCCCCACATTTGATCGGTAATAAGCGAGCCGTCCACGTCAGAATAAAGCGGCTCGTCGCAATCCACATGGATGACCGGCGGCATGCTGCCGTCATTGGTCTTTTGGAAATCCGGATCGACGCCCAGCACACCTTCTTCCAGGCACCAATAGCGCCAGGTGGGAATATCGCGATGCATCTGCCCATCCTTGCCCTTAATGTCCACTGACTTGGGCAGCTCCAGCATGTTCCAGATTTGGTTTACCCAAGGGCCGACGCCGACCACGACCTGCTCGCATTCGATTTTGCCACGATCCGTCTCTACGGCCGTGACTGCATCCGAATTATGACCCTGCTCAAACCCGGTAACGGTGACGCCGGTCAGAATGCGCACGCCTTCGGCCTCAGCCTTACCGGCCAGGCCATAGATGGCAGCCGTGTTATTGGCATAACCGCCCTTTTTCTCGTGCAGCACCGAGGTGATCCCCTTGGCCTGCCAGTCGTGCAGGATGCCCTGCATATAGGACATACAGTCATCCGTGCCCTCGACCAGCGTCGATTCATAACCAATGGCCTTTTGCTGCTCGTAGATGGTGCAGATATCTGCGTGCATGGATTCCGGGCTGATTTGCATGTAGCCCACTGGGTGATAGCTGAAGGCCTCCCGATCGCTTTCCCAAACCTCTACACATTGAGCCATGAGCTCGCGCATGGCGGGTTGGAAGTAGTTGTTGCGCACCACACCGCAGGCGATGCCGCTGGCCCCCGCCGCGATGCCTGTCTTATCGATGACGAGCACGTCCTCGCCGCTGCCTTGTCCGCTGGCCTTTAGCGCTTCTGCGAGATGCCAAGCCGTGGAGAGGCCGTGGATGCCGGCACCAATGATGACGAATCGAGCTTTTGTGGGCATTGCCATGGTTGTAATCGCAGGCGAGCTGCGCCCCAGTTGTTTATCCGATTGCCGACTATAGGGTCGCTTGGGGTGCCGTACTTATCGTCCATGCGACCTCGCGTGATGGCCAGTCGACAGGAACCGGGGGTTTTCAAGGCGGAAGCGGGCCTTATTCCCGATAGGCCAGGTCGCGTCCATTCGGGTCGGGATTGCCAGGGTCGATCCCAGCGATAGGAGGACCTGTGATCTCAAAAAAGATTTTCTTGCGCATGGCCCGGGCGAAGTCTTCGAAGTCGTCTGCGGTAATCAGAAACGAGCCGGGTCCGCCGATGACACCGGCCACATAGTACTCAGCCAGCCGGGGTTCTTCATTAAGGATGGCTAAGCCGTTAACCACGATGCCCGTCTTTAGAGCCTTGGAACGGGCCACCGCCGCGCCCTCGCCTTGATTGGCGCGGCCATCCCCCGACACATCAATGACCTGCCGCTCGCCGATAAAATCGTTGCTATGGATCCAAGCGACTGATTCCAGGATGGCATCACCCAGAGCCGTCGCGCCGCCGGCAATATAGCGCGGGGTTTGGTTTAAGATTTCCGCAAAGGCCATGGACGAGGCGGCATCGGTGATGTGATGCCAGTCGATCGCCTTTGACTGGGCGCCTTCACCGGACCATTGCAAAAGCGCGACAGCAATCCCCTTTGTGCCTGCTTGCTCCAAAGCCGCGTGAATGCTCGGGTGGGCAAAGGCCTCGGCCAAGCCCCGCATCTGCAGCTCAAACTCTGCCTTGTTGACGCTGGAGGAACAGTCGACGGCTAAAACCAGCTCGACAAATACCTCGGTCGCGGCCGCTGCCGGTTCGGCCCGCGGCAAGAAAAACGTTAATCCGAGGACGGCCGCTCGGGCGGGACGAAAAAAGCCAAGTCTCATAAAACTAACTCTATCAGCCTTTTGGCGGAAAGAGACCTCAAAAATTGCGTCAAACGAAAACTTGATAGTGGCGACATCGCCTGATTGACAAGGCATCCCGTTACCTTCAAATGGTGGAGGTAAGGTCGTCGCGTTGCGGCACAGATCGATCTAATTTTTGTTGGATATCCTAGGTTTTTGGGCTGGGCCTGGGAAACGATCGAATGGCACAGGGCCCGAGGAGAACTGTTGAAATGAGCGCGCGCAATTTTCTCATCCTAATGGCGGATCAATTGACCCCCTTTGCCTTGGGCTGCTACGGCAACCGCCAGGTAAAGTCGCCGCACATCGATCGCTTGGCCGAAAACGGGGTGGTGTTCGATGCGGCCTATTGTAATTCTCCGCTCTGCACGCCCGGACGCTATGCCTTCATGACGGGGCGCTATGTCTCTCGCTATGGAGGCTACGACAACGCGGCCTACCTGCCGAGCAATTTGCCGACTTTTGCCCATTACCTGCGCGCCATGGGCTATCGGACATGCCTGTCCGGCAAGATGCATTTTGTCGGCGCCGACCAGCTGCATGGTTTCGAGGAGCGCTTGACCACAGACATTTATCCGGCCGACTTCGGCTGGGTCCCCGATTGGACCAAGCCCGACGAGCGCATCGATCTGTGGTACCATAACATGTCCAGCGTTAAGCAAGCCGGGGTCGCCGAGATTACCAACCAGCTTGCCTATGATGACGAGGTGGGCGCCCAAGCCCAGCGGGCGATATACGACTATTCGCGCAGCACGGACGAGCGGCCCTTTTGCCTAGTGGCCAGCTTCATCCATCCCCATGATCCTTATGCCACACGGCAGCGTCACTGGTCCCACTATGAAGACGTGGAGATCGATTTGCCGACCGTGCCGCGGCCGGCCGCGGCAGAAAACGATCCCCATAGCCTACGCTTGGAAAAGGCTATTGCGGTGGATGCCGTAGAGGTCTCCGATGACGAGATCCGCAATGCCCGTCGTGCCTACTACGGAAACGTTTCCTACGTGGATGAATGGGTGGGGCGCCTCATGGCAACGTTGGAGGATTGCGGCCTGAGAGAAGATACCACGGTAATCTTTATCTCGGACCACGGCGACATGCTGGGGGAGCGGGGCCTTTGGTACAAGATGAGCTTTTACGAGTGGTCAGTGCGGGTGCCTTTGATCATCTCTGCGCCACAGCGCTTCCAGCCGCGCAGGGCCCCGCAGGCTGTATCTCAAGTCGATATTTTGCCCACTCTTTTGGATCTGGCTGCCCTTGATGGAGGGGCTAACATTCCCACGCCCGTCGACCCCCTGGACGGGCGCAGTCTAGTGCCCCTTTGCCAAGGCAATGCCGCAGGCGATGTGGACCTGACCGCAAGTGAATACATGGCCGAAGCCACGGGCGCCCCCATTTTGATGCTGCGTCAGGGTGCCCTGAAGTACACCTGCTGCCCAGGCGATCCGGAGCAGCTCTTTGATTTGGCTGCAGACCCAAATGAGCTGGCTAATCTGGCGCCGGACCCGGCCCATGCCGCGACTCTGGAAGCCTTCCGCGCGCGGGCAGCAGACCATTGGGATCCAGAAGAGCAGCGCCAAAGGGTCATTGCGGACCAGGCGCGACGCCGCTTTTTGGGTGAGTCTCTTCGGCAAGGCAAATACACCTCGTGGGACTATCAGCCTGGGCGGGATGCGTCCAACGAGTACACCCGATCCCACATGGAACTGACGGCCTTTGATTACGAGTCTCGCTTTCCCAGGCCCAGGCCCTTTAACCCACGCTGGAACTAAGCATTTGCTCGCAATGGAAATTGAAAGCACCAGTCGTTGCCCGGTGGCGGTTCCGGTCCCGGGCTTGTCGGATTCAAGATATAGGCTTATGGTCCGGCGGCGTAATTTCCTGCCAGGCTCTCTCAAACTCCGGAGTTTTTCATGCCCAAGAGCGATATTGAAATAGCGCGCGAAGCGCAAATGGCGCCCATTGCCCAAGTGGGTGCCAAGGTGGACATTCCCGCCGACCAACTGCTCCACTATGGGCCTCACAAGGCCAAGATCTCTTTTGACTTCATCAATCAGGTTCAGGATCGTCCAGAGGGCAAGTTGATCCTGGTCACGGCGATCACGCCCACTCCGGCGGGTGAGGGTAAGACAACCACAACGGTGGGGCTGGGCGACGGTCTGAACAAGATCGGTAAGCGTGCCATGATCTGCCTGCGTGAGCCTTCACTGGGCCCGTGCTTTGGCATGAAGGGTGGGGCAGCCGGTGGCGGTTATGCCCAGGTGGTGCCCATGGAAGACATCAACCTGCACTTCACCGGCGACTTTCATGCCATCGGCATAGCCCATAACTTGCTCGCGGCCTTGATTGACAACCACATTTATTGGGGCAACGAGCTGGGCTTCGACAGCCGGCGCGTAGCTTACAAGCGGGTCGTGGACATGAACGATCGGGCCCTGCGCTCCATCAATGTATCATTGGGTGGTGTGGCAAACGGTTTTCCCCGTGAAGACGGTTTCGACATCGTGGTCGCCTCTGAGATCATGGCCATCTTTTGTCTGTCCAAGGACCTGGACGATCTCTCCGAGCGCATCGGCAACATGGTGGTCGGCTACACCCGCAAGCGCGAGCCCATCCATGCCCGCGACCTGAAGGGCCCCGGTCCCATGGCCGTTCTGCTGAAAGACGCCCTGGCCCCCAATTTGGTGCAGACTTTGGAGAACAATCCGGCCTTCGTGCACGGCGGTCCCTTCGCCAACATCGCTCACGGCTGTAATTCAGTGATTGCCACTAAGACGGCCCTGCGTTTGGCGGACTATGTGGTGACCGAGGCTGGCTTTGGTGCCGACCTGGGCGCTGAGAAATTCTTCGACATAAAGTGCCGCAAGGCGGGCCTTGATCCCAAGGCGGCGGTGATTGTTGCAACCGTGCGGGCGCTTAAGATGCATGGCGGCGTGGCAAAGGATGCCTTGGGCGATGAAAATGTCGCGGCGGTGCGCGAAGGTTGCTCCAATCTGGCGCGGCACATCGCCAATGTAAAATCCTATGGTGTACCCGTAGTAGTCGCCATCAACCAGTTCATCAATGACACAGATGCTGAAATGGCGGCCATCACCGAGGTGGTTGAGGGTCTGGGTTGCAAGGCGATCGTTGCCAGCCACTGGGCGAACGGGGGCGACGGTACCATCGATCTGGCCCACCATGTGGTGGAGCTGGTGGATGGGGACACGGCCAATTTCGCGCCGATCTATCCCGACGACATGCCGCTCATTGAAAAGATCCGCACCGTGGCCACGAAGCTCTACGGCGCCGACGACATCCAGGTGGATGCCAAGGTGGCCAAGCAGATAGATGATCTGCAAAAGGACTATGGGCACTTTCCCGTCTGCATGGCCAAGACCCAATACAGCTTTTCCACCGATCCCAATGCCAAGGGCGCGCCCTCAGGCCACACCATCCCGGTGCGCGAGGTAAGGCTGTCGGCGGGCGCCGGCTTCTTGGTGGTGATCTGCGGCGAGATCATGACCATGCCCGGCCTTCCAAGGGTCCCGGCGGCGAACAACATTTACTTGAACGATGCCGGGGAAATCGAAGGCCTCTTCTAGGCGCATTGTGCCCCGTTAATAAAAGAGCGTCTGCCTGGCAGGCGCTCTTTTTTTGTTGGGGTCCCGAGAGAAATAACTCTTGATTGGCACTAGCGCAGGTGATGCATGATTTGGGCGTGGCAAGATTTAAGACAAGACAGCCATTTCCAATCTATGTCGGTCGAGTCTTTGTTGAAAGCTTGGCCGACTTCGCTCATGAAATCTAAGCAGAATAGGCCGGCGTAGAACTGTAAAACAGAGCGTTGCGCCTCAGTCGCGTTGATTTCGTCGCACCAGTATTCGATATAGTCCAGATCGGCGCCCCCGCTCATTAACCCCATCTGGGTCAAGGCAATGGTGAAAATTGGGTCGCCGAAACAAACCTGATCCACGTCTACGATGCCAGTAAACCGTCCATTATCAATGATAACATTTTTCGTCGTTATATCGTCGAGAAAGGGGGTCGGCCCAATACTGTCGAAGTAGTTTTGAAACTTTGGCGAAATTCTCTCGATATCGTCCACATAAGAACTGTTGACTGCTCCAATTGAGTCAATTCGTATTCTGCTGCGCCTCAAATGATGATCGACGACCGCGGCCCAGGAGGTGTGTGGAAATCCCTTTTCGTAGCTTGAGACAAATCCAAAACCAGAGCCTTGGGGGAGTTGGGCGACCAAACCCTGAACATTACTTATGATGCCAGCGATATCCTTCTTTTGGGATGGTGTAAGGTCGCCATAAATGTTCCCGAGATCGCTTCCGTTCAAGCGTTCGAGCAGAACATAGGGAACGTTAACATCCAAGTTGGCAAAGACAACCTTCGGCAAAGGCACGCCCAGCGGACGAAGTCGCTCCAACCAGTAGAGGCCATTCGCGAGTTGGTGGCGATTTTCCGGCGTGGACATCCGAACCACAATCTGATTTTTTGCCATCCTAACATCGTAGACATAATGGACCAGACCTGTTGGGAACCGGTCCACTTTTTTTACCGGCTCAAGGAAATGCGTCTCGGCAGCCTGCTTGGCTAAAGCCTCACTTGGTTTGTAATTTTCCATCGATCGACCTCAAAGAGTTTTCGGAAGCGGGCGTAATCCCTTCTTGCACTTTGTCCAAGACCAAAAACCTTTTCCTGCAGGCGTTCTTTTTTGTATGTAAATAATCTAGAGCAGCGCTGTCGCTCTGAAGCATAAACTGGTAAGTTTGGTAACAAAACCTATAAAAGTTGAGTTCCTTGGCCGGACGGTGTTATTCAAAGGCCAACTTACCGAACACTAATTTGGAAATGCAGAGGGCAAAAAAATGAGTGATCGGAAATGGCGCGTTTATCTTTCAGGGGAAATTCACAGCGATTGGCGTGAGGTGATTACCCAAGGGGTTGCCGAGGCGGGCCTACCCATCGAATTGACTTCTCCGAATACCAACCACGGCGATTCAGATGACTGTGGCGTGGTTATCTTTGGTGCTGAGCCGGATAAGATCTGGCACGACCGTAAAGGCGCCCAACTCAATTCCATACGCACCGGGACCCTGATCTCCGAGGCGGACATCGTCGTTGTCCGCTTTGGCGAGAAATATAAGCAGTGGAATGCAGCCTTTGATGCAGGTTACGCGGCGGCTATGGGCAAACCCATGATCACCCTGCACCCTGAAGAGCACGACCATGCGCTCAAGGAGGTCGATGCCGCGGCCAAAGCTGTCGCCAGAACGCCTGCCCAAGTTGTCGAGGCTTTCAGCTATTTGATCACCGGAGCATTGCCGAGGCAGAGACAAACAAACGCTGCAGAGTAAGCTGCCTTTGCCCCAGATCTCTTTGTAGCGTCTTACTTCACCATGGGCAGTTTCAGGCCGTGTTCCTTGGCGCAGTCGATGGCGATTTGGTAGCCGGCATCGGCGTGGCGCATGACGCCGCTGGCCGGGTCGTTGTTTAGCACGCGCGCGAGACGCCGATCCGCGTCCTCGCTGCCGTCGCAGACGATAACCATGCCCGCATGCTGAGAGAAACCGATGCCGACACCGCCACCATGATGAAGGGACACCCACGTTGCCCCGCTGGCCGTGTTCAAAAGAGCATTGAGCAAGGGCCAGTCGGATACCGCGTCTGAGCCGTCTCGCATGCCCTCGGTTTCCCGATTGGGACTGGCTACCGAGCCAGAGTCCAGGTGATCCCGGCCGATAACCACCGGCGCGGAAAGTTCACCGGAGGCGACCATCGCGTTGAAGGCGCGGCCAAGGCGCTCCCGCTCGCCGAGGCCGACCCAGCAAATGCGCGCCGGTAGACCTTGGAAATGGATGCGCTCGCGGGCCATGTCCAACCAATTGTGTAGGTGGGGATTGTCCGGGATCAGTTCCTTGACCTTGGCGTCCGTCTTATAGATGTCTTCCGGATCGCCACTCAAAGCCGCCCAGCGGAAAGGACCTATGCCCCGGCAAAAGAGGGGTCGAATGTAAGCGGGCACAAAGCCAGGGAAATCAAAAGCGTGCTCCTCGCCCATCTCCAGGGCCATCTGGCGAATATTATTGCCGTAGTCGACGGTAGGGATGCCCATCTTGTGGAAATCCAACATGGCCCGAACCTGAACGGCCATGGATCCTTTGGCAGCTTGAATGACACCGTCAGGATCGCTTTCTCGTTGCCGCTCCCACTGGTCCAGGGACCAGCCGGCAGGCAGGTAACCGTTGAGGGGATCGTGGGCGGAGGTTTGATCGGTCACGGCATCGGGCGTGATGCCCCGCTTGACCAACTCGGGGTAAATCTCGGCGGCGTTACCAAGGAGGCCGACGGAGATGGCTTCTCCCTTTGCGCAGGCATCGGTGACGATGTGCAAGGCTTCATCAAGGTTGTCGCTCTTGGTGTCCAGGTAGCCGGTCTCCAGTCGCATTTCGATGCGGCTGGGTTGGCACTCCACGGCCAGCATGGAGGCACCGGCCATGGTGGCGGCGAGAGGTTGTGCACCGCCCATGCCGCCCAAGCCGCCGGTTAGAATCCACTTTCCCCGAAGATTGCCGTCGAAGTGCTGACGACCCATTTCAACGAAGGTCTCATAGGTGCCTTGTACGATGCCTTGGCTGCCGATGTAGATCCATGAACCCGCTGTCATTTGGCCGTACATCATCAAACCGGCCCTATCCAGCTTGTGGAAATGCTCCCAGGTCCCCCAATGGGGTACCAAGTTAGAATTGGCGATCAGCACGCGGGGGGCGTCCTTGTGAGTGGCAAACACTCCGACCGGCTTGCCCGATTGAACCAGCAGCGTTTCATCGTCATCCAAGTCGCGCAGACACCGCACAATTGTGTCGAAACATTCCCAATCTCGCGCCGCGCGGCCGATCCCGCCATATACAACTAATTCATGTGGATTCTCCGCTACCGAACTGTCCAGGTTGTTCATCAACATGCGCAAGGGGGCTTCGGTCAGCCAGGACTTGGCGGAAATTTCAGCTCCGCGGGGGCTTTGGATAACCCGGCTGTTGTCGAGTCGGCGGTCAGCCATGGGAAAACTCCGTCATGATCGGGGATTGAAGTTGTATATACAACTGTGCGCCTACTGTCGAGGATCGAAGGAACGGATTTTCAGTCCGTCCACTCGTTTTCAGCTTTTTGAGGTTTTTGCGCCAAGGGCTGACCGTGTTAGCCTGTCGGATAACGATTGGTAGATGGCCGGTAAAAGGGATGGGCCTGCCTTGGTGGCGTCGCCTCGGGATTCTGAACTTTTTCTGCGTGCCTTTGAAGCGACCGAAGGCGCGGCCGCTCTCTATGATCATGGCTGGCGCTTACGGTCATGGACAAAGGGCTTCCAGGAAGAGGTGTGGTTACCCTCCGATCTGCGGCAAAAAGGATGCCCGGTCACGGTCCTACTGACTCTCCTTGAAGAGAAGGGAGCGCAAGAATCCGGGGCGGCCGAGGGCTGGGCAAGGACACTCGAATCGGGTGATGAGATAGCTCAAACCATAACCACGCGAACCAGCGGTCTTTATTCTTCAACAGAACATGTCCACGTGAAAATTCGTCCCTTGGACTCGGGCGGACTGCTGTTGAAGTGTCGGCGCGAGCCGATTTCTTATGCCTCCAAGTCTTCTATAGGCAACATTGGACCTAGGGAGAGCACGGCCTGGCTATCCGCCATTGCGGAGCATTCGCCCGGAATCATTTGCATCAAGAGCCTCAGCGGCGTTTACACCTTTGTCAATCGTCGCTTTGAGGAAGTACACGAGCTGGGTGCAACCGATATACTCGGTAAAACTGTTTATGACCTTTTCCCGAAAGAGATTGCCGATGCTTTCACCGATCACGACCGAGAGGTCCTGAAACGCGGCCAAGCGGTGGAACGGGATCAAATAGTCGATGCCGCAGGTCGGCGTCGTATCTTTCGCGAAGTGAAATTTCCCATATTGGATGGGAAGGGTCAGGTTTCGGCGCTTGGCATGATGGGGGTTGATATCACCCAGATACGCCAAAGGGAAACCGAATTGGACTTGGCTAACCGGGATAAAGCCGAGGCACTCCGCGAACTTCAGACAGTCCTGGATGCGTCCGAATACGGGATCTTGTTTATGGATAAAGATCTCAACATTCGTTTGAGCAATCGGGCCTACCGGGAGCAGTGGAATATCTCGGAGACCTATTTCGATGATCATCCCTCGTTACGTGACGACATGGAATATTGCTATCGCCGGGGCATGTTCAGTATTCCCGACAAAGACTGGGAGACCTATGTCTCTGCGCGCCTTGCGGAGATTCGCAGCGGCTCCAGTACACCGCGGGTGTCGCACCTCAGCGACGGACGATTTTTGTTGCGTAAATGCCTGGAGTTGCCCGACGGCGGGCGCATGCTCACTTATTACGACATCACCGAACTTAAGAAGCGCGAAGGAGAGCTGGCGGAGAAGACAGCGTTTTTGGAAGCCACCATGGAGAACATGGATCAGGGCATCTGTATGTCCGATGCGGATCTGAACATCGTTGCCTGCAATCAACGATTTTTCGATCTTTTGGGCTTGCCCGCTGGTAAGTTCCAGACCGGCCACAACTTGATTGATATTTATCGCTTCAACGCGGAACGGGGCGAATATGGTGAGGGCGATGTGGATGCCTTGGTCGCGGAACGGATCTCCGAAGCGGGAAAGAGTGGCGGATTTCGATTGGAGCGGTCGGCCGCAAACGGGCGAATTATTGAGATTCGACGCAAACCCCTGCCGGGCGGTGGCGGCTTTGCGACCTTTACGGATGTGACCGAAAGGCGCCGTGCCGAGCAGTCCTTGCGCGAAAGCGAGGCTTTCAAGGGCTCGATTTTAGAATCGGCGTTGGATTGTATCATCTCCATCGACGTCGACGGCAAATTGCTTGAGTTCAATCCGGCCGCCGAGGCGACCTTTGGCTATCGTCGTGAGCAGGTGATGGGCACCGCTATGGCGGAACTCATTATCCCCAAGCGCTACCGAAAGGCTCACTATCGAGGGTTAAAAGAATATTTGAAAACGGGAAGGGGCAATGTATTGAGCCGTCGCATCGAATTGGATGCGCAACGCGCCGACGGCAGTGAGTTCCCGATCGAGATCGCCATTACGGCGGCTCACCTGCAAGGCAAGCCGATCTTTACCGCCTATTTGCAAGACATCACCAAGCGCCGTGAAGTAGAGCAGGCTTTGCGCGACAGTGAAGAGCGCTTTTCTCTCGCCATGGAAGGATCTGCGGTTGGCCTTTGGGATTGGCGTGCTGAGAACAACCGTGTCTATGTATCGCCTCGCTTTAAGGATCTGCTGGAAATTGAAGGCGACGCAATGGAGATCACGCCGGAACAATGGCAAGCTAATCTACATCCCGAAGACTATCAGAGCTTTCACAAGGATATGATTGCCCATTTGAAAGGCATGCAGGAGTTTCGTAATCGAGAGTATCGGGTTCGCTGCCGCGACGGCAGATTGCGCTGGATTGAGGGAAGCGGCGTGGGCTTGCGAGATGAAAGCGGGCGCATTTTCCGAATGGTAGGCTCTGTGGGCGATATTACGGCGCGAAAGGAAGCTGAAATTGCCTTGATGGCCGCCAAAGAAGACGCTGAGGTGGCAACCCTCGCCAAAAGCCAATTCCTGGCCAACATGAGCCATGAACTGCGTACTCCGATGAACGCGATCATTGGATTTACCCGTCTGGTCTTGCGCCGGGGCGGAGAGCATTTGCCCGACCGTCAAGTAGAGAACCTAGAGAAGATTCTGATCAGCGCGGATCATCTTCTGTCCCTCATCAACTCGGTCCTCGATCTGTCCAAGATTGAAGCGGGCCAAATGGATGTCCGTTTCTCACGAGTTAAGCTAGGGCCCTTAATTGACGAGTGCCTTAAAACGGTCGAACCCCTGATCGGCACGAAAAATATTCGGCTTGAGTCGAATCTGGATCAAGAGGCTGCTGAGGTTCAAAGCGACCATCACAAGCTCAGGCAAATTTTGATTAATCTGCTTACCAACGCGGTCAAGTTTACCGACAAAGGTAAAGTTCAGGTTACAGGCCGATCGGAGATTTTTGAGGGAAAATCCTCGATCGCTTTGACAGTCAGTGACACTGGTATCGGTATGCCCGCGGAAGCCCAGTCGCAAATCTTTGAGGCCTTTCACCAATTGGACGCGAGCAGCACCCGCCTGCATGGCGGCACGGGCCTGGGCCTTTCCATTACCCGCAACTTGGCGGACCTCATCGGTGCGACCATTACGGTCGACAGCGCATTGGGCCAGGGGTCGGCTTTTCATTTGCATATCCCTCGCCAGGGCGGCGGAGTGTCCGTTCTCTCAGAGGATCGAGGACTGGCGGAAGCTATAGCGAATACCGCCGTGAATGAAACCAAGCAGATGGATCGACGGCCAGCAGCTGCGCGGAAAAATGTGGTCTTGACCATTGATGACGATCCCAATGCCCTTTACCTGCTCAAGGAAAATCTTGAAGAGGCCGGTTACCAGGTCAAAGGCGTGGCCGATGGGCAAGAAGGCTTAGCCCTGGCGCGGGAGCTGCAGCCAATCGCCATTACCTTGGATATCTTCATGCCGCAAAAAGATGGTTGGCAGGTCCTGCATGAACTTAAGAGCGATCCCGTGACCCGAGATATCCCTGTGGTGATGTTGACGATGGTGGATCAAAAGGATTTAGGCTTTCGCCTGGGAGCGGCGGACTATCTGCTCAAGCCCTTTGACAGGGATACCATATTGGCGGCCTTGGCACGACTGGCCCCTTTGCCGGGTCGGTTGCTGATCGTCGACGATGATCCTTTTATCGGCGATATGATCAGTCAAATGATGGAGAAAGAGCCTTATGAAATAGCCTTTGCACGGGACGGCGAAGATGCCTTGCGGGACATTCAAAAACTCAAGCCCGACGCCATCTTGCTTGATCTGCTGATGCCCCGTATGGATGGCTTTGCGGTCATCGACGCTCTCCAACGCCAGGCGGATTTTCGGGATATACCCATTTTAGTGCTCACCGCGAAGGCGCTGAGCGAGCAAGAAGAAAAAGAATTGGGTCGCCGGGTGCGCCGAGTTATTCAAAAACAAGGTTTGGAAAGCGAGGAACTTTTGGCGGAGGTTCGAACAGCTTTGATTTCGTGTCGACGGTATGAAGAGGGCCAAGGTCATGGGGAGCAGTTGCCATGACCGATCTCACCGCCAAAGGGACCATTCTCATCGTCGATGACGAGCCTTTTAACGTCGACTTGCTCGAACAGGAACTCAGCTTTTTGGGCTATGAGACCCAAGCCGCCTGTAATGGGCAGGAAGCGCTGAATAAGGTTGCCGCAAGTCCGCCTGACTTGATCCTGTTGGATGTGATGATGCCTGTCCTGGATGGATTTGCGGTGTGTGGCCGCCTAAAGGCTGATGCGGATACGGCTTTAATTCCGATTATTATCATGACCGCCTTGGATGGTTTTGAAGACCGTATTAAAGGCATCGAAGCGGGCGCCGATGATTTTTTGACGAAGCCGGTCAACGAGAGGGAATTGACCGCGCGCATTGCCACAGCCCTACGCACCAAAAAAGCGATGGATAATAAGATTGGCCGTTTGGCGAAAATCCAGGATCATTTTGAGAAATTTGTTCCGGAAACCGTCAAACATTTGGTGCGAAAAAACCCCGAAGCCCCAGAGCTTGGGATTCGAGAATCCGATATTTCCGTCTTATTTTTGGACATCAGTGGCTACACCCGGCTGTGCGAAACCGTGGAGGCGAGCCAGCTCAATCAAACGGTGGAACAGTATTTTTCCGCCTTCTTGGATGTTATTCACGATGCCGGCGGCGATGTGAGTAACACCGCGGGCGATGCGCTTATGGTTATTTTTCAGTCTAGCGAGGGTGCTTGGCATGCTCGCACGGCTGTTGACACAGGGTTGGATTTACTCCGCACGACACAGAGCTTGAATGCACACAGCACCCTTGAGCCTCTCGGGGTTCATCTTGGCATTAACTCCGGCCCCGCTTTGGTTGGCTCTACGCGTTATGAGGGGAAGAGGGGCGCCCGTTGGGTCTTCACGGCCAACGGCAGCGTTATCAACTTAGCCGCCCGCTTGGCCGGCGTGGCGCAAAACGGCGACTTAGTCATTGGTCCGGAAACGGCGCGACGGCTCGGGCCGGATTATGATCTTCGGCCGAGCGGGCATCAAAAGCTGAAAAACATTGCCGAGCCGGTATTGGTACAAAAAGTTCTTACGGGTCCCAACTAGGCGTTCCTTCATTAATTTTTAGAATTAGAAAAAGTTTCTAAAATTATGAAAAAATTCAGAACATGGAAAATTCTACTGCGCTTGATGATCTCTTGATACGCGGCTAAAATCGACGGCGGGTAGGCGTCGGCCTGGCATCAAGAGCTGCCCTGACCCTTAAAATGGCCACCCAATTGATAGCGGTTCCCCGGGTGGGTGAAAATGGCCCAGGTGACCGCATGCTCGCCAGACCAAGTGCGCCGTTCCAGCACCAAACAAGGGGTTGCTGCCTCAATCTGCAATAACTTGCACTCCCGAGCTCTTGGGATGACAGCGCGAATCGTGTGCTCGGCATCGCGCAGGGGGGCGGTGGCAATGAGGTAGTCATAAGGGGTCAGGCTGTTGAAGTCCTGTTCCAGGTAGTCGGGCGCTGAGGCCGGATTGACGAAGCGGTCTTCCAACTGAACGGGAACTCCGTTCTCTCGATGCAGGATAACCGAATGAAAAAGCGGGTGTCCGGGCGCGATTCCCAGTTTGGCGGCCTCGAGGCGGCGGGCCGGTTCCTGTCGTAGGAGGTGTAATTCTGATGAATGGCGATGGCCCCGTGCCTGGATTTCCGCGGCGATGCTTTGGATCGACAGCACGGCGGATTGGGGGCGGGGGCCGGCGACGAAACTGCCTGCTCCTTGGACCCGATCCAGCCAGCCTTCCGCGGTAAGTTCACGCAGCGCCCGATTAATGGTCATTCGGCTGACGCCCAGGCTTTGGGTCATCTCATTTTCGGAAGGGACCTTGCTACCCTCGGGCCACTGCCCGTCCAGAATCCGTTCCACCACCGCATCTTTAACTTGCTGGTAGAGCGGAGCCTTCGTCGGCTCCTGGGAAAGAGATAGAGAACTGTCCAATGGTCTAAGCCTGCTGCTGTCGACACTTGTATAGACAGGTTCCCCAATCTTTGCCAGCTGGCCTTGACAGGCAGGGTCGCAGGGCTCATCCCCTGTCTCGGTCATAACTCTCGGATTTGCGACAGAAAAAGTGAGTGCCGCCCATGGAGGTTTTTGAATTTACGTCGGGTTCGACACCTTTGTTGGTCTCCATGCCCCACAGCGGGACACAGGTGCCTGATGATATCGGCCAACGCTTTACGCGAGAGGCTCAAGCTTTGCCCGACACGGATTGGCATATTCCCCGGCTCTATGATTTTTTGCAGGACCTGGGTGCATCGGTCGTAAAGGCGCGGCACTCTCGCTACGTGATCGACTTGAACCGGGCGCCGGACGGATTACCGCTTTACCCGGGAGCCAACAACACAGAGCTCTGTCCCACCTCCACATTCGACGATCAGCCTATATATCTGACGGGGCAGGAGCCCATGCGCGGCGAAATCGAAGAGAGGCGCGAAGCCTATTGGCTGCCCTATCACGAGGCCTTGGCTGGAGAGCTCGCTCGCTTGAAAGCCGAGCATGGCATCGCCTTGTTGTGGGACGCCCATTCCATCCGCAGTCAGGTGCCGCGCTTTTTCGACGGAAATCTGCCCGATCTGAATATTGGCAGTGCGGATGGCCAGGCGGCCGGGGAAAGCTTAACCGACATCTTGGGGGCCGTGGCACGGGACGCCGGGCACCTGGGCGTGACCCACGTGGTGGACGGCCGTTTCAAGGGGGGCTATATCACCCGCCATTACGGCGCGCCGGACAAAGCGATACATGCCATTCAGTTGGAGCTGTCCCAGTCCACCTACATGAATGAAGACCCGCCCTACGCCTTCCGGGAAGACCTGGCTGAAAAGATCCGGCCGGTGATTGCCGGCCTGATTCAAACCATGCTGGCTTGGGCGGAGCTGGAAGTCGATTAAGTCCGGCTTAGCGGACGCGTCCCCGCTGTACGACATAGTGCAGAGGATTGTACCCAAAGCGATAGGCCAGTTCGGCCGGCTGGTTGATGTTCCAGGTGGCAAAATCGGCGGCCTTACCCACCTCCAAGGTGCCGTGACTTTCTGACAGACCCAGGGCCTGGGCGGCGTTTTTGGTGACGCCCAAGAGGGCTTCCTCCGGCGTCATGCGGAAGAGGGTGCAGGCCATGCTGAGCATGAGCAGCAAGGATGCAACCGGCGAAGAGCCCGGGTTGGAGTCCGTGGCGAGGGCGATGGGAACGCCCGCTTTGCGGAAAAGATCCAACGGCGGCAGCTTGGTCTCCCGCAAGAAATAAAAGGCGCCGGGCAGCAAAACCGCAACCGTGTTGCTTTTTGCCATGGCCGCAATGCCGGCTTCGTTGGTGTATTCCAGATGGTCGGCCGAAAGGGCTAGGTGTTTGGCGGCCAGGGCCGCGCCCCCTAAATCAGACAATTGATCGGCATGCAATTTGACCGCAAAGCCTTGGTTCACAGCTGCGGTGAAAAGTCGGTCGATTTGTTCTGGTGAGAAGGCGATTTTTTCGCAAAAGGCATCAACTGCGTCGGCTAAACCAGATGCCCGTACCTCCGGCAACATGGCAATCACCTGGCCGATGTAGTCGTCTGAGCGACCCTCGAACTCCGGCGGCAGGGCGTGGGCGCCGAGAAAGCTGGTGCGCACCGTGACCGGCGCAGTTTCCCTCAAACGGCGGGCGACCCGAAGCTGTTTTAGTTCGTTCTCCAGGTCCAAGCCATAGCCCGACTTGACCTCCACGACGGTGACCCCTTCAGACAGCAGGCTGCCCAGCAAGGGCCGGGTCTTGGCCGTTAAGGCCTCCTCATCGGCAGCGCGGGTGGCTGCCACGGTCGAGCGAATGCCGCCACCGGCCCGGGCGATCTCTTCATAGGACGCGCCCTGAAGGCGCATTTCGAATTCCCCGGCTCGGTCGCCCCCATAAACCAGATGGGTGTGACAGTCGATCAGGCCTGGCGTCGCCCAGCGGCCCTCTAGGTCGTGGACCTCTTTGGCAAGTGTGTCTGGTGGGCCGGGTATTTCTCTGGCGGGTCCCACAAAAGTAAGTTTGCCGTCCGCAATGGCCAAAGCCCCCTTTTCGATTGCGCCATAAGGAGCGGGGCCGGCCATGGTGGCCAGGCGGACATTGATCCAAAGGGTATCCCACATGCTTTTTGCTGTGTCCGTCGTCTTGAGGGGGCGTTAGTTGTATAGACAAGTCTTATGACATAAGCTGCGCCGGGCGCAAAGGGACGCCGCTTTTCCATTGAAGCTCTGGGGACATGACCTGATGAGTGAAACGCGACTCTTCGCGCCGCAGGCGCTGCTGTCCACCGACTGGGCAGATGACGTTATGTTTGAAATCGACGGGGACGGGTTTCTTACTGGCGTTACGCCGGGGTCGGATCCAGTCGATGCGCCGCGGGCCGTCGGGCCGGTGGTGCCGGGCATGCCTAATTTGCATTCCCACGCCTTTCAGCGGGCCATGGCCGGATTAGCCGAGCGGGCCGGACCCGGCAAGGACAGCTTTTGGACCTGGCGCGAGGTCATGTACGGCTTTTTGGCCCGCCTCAATCCGGATCAAGTGGAAGCCATTGCCGCGGCCCTTTACATGGAAATGCTCAAGGCCGGCTATACGGCGGTAGGCGAGTTCCACTATTTGCACCATGGGCCGGATGGGCGCCCCTATGACAATTTGGCGGAAATGTCCGAGCGGATTTTCGCCGCCGCCGGGGCCACCGGGATTGGGCTGACCCACTTGCCCGTTCTCTATGGCTATGGCGGATTCGGCGGCCAGGCGGCGGGAGAGGGGCAAAGGCGCTTTTTGAATGATCCTGATCGATATCTTAATCTACTGAATAAGGTGGCAGATAAAGTTCATCAATCGCATCAAGTGAATTTTGGCATCGCTCCCCATTCTTTGCGAGCCGTGACGGAGGAAAGCTTGGGCAAAGTGTTAGAAGGGCTGGAGGCGATCGCACCGTCTGCCCCGATTCACATTCATATCGCCGAGCAGACCAAGGAGGTTGCGGACTGCCAAGCTTGGTCGGGGCAAAGGCCGGTGGATTGGCTCTTGTCCCATGTCAATGTAGGACCACGCTGGTGCTTGGTGCACGCCACCCACTTGAGTGATGAGGAGACGCTTAGTCTGGCCCAAAGCCGCGCCGTAGCTGGCTTGTGTCCCACCACAGAGGCCAATCTGGGCGATGGGATTTTCCCCGCACCAGCTTTTTATGAAGCAGGCGGGCTTTGGGGCATCGGCTCGGACAGCCATATCTCCGTGAGTCCTGTTGAGGAATTGCGCTGGTTCGAATATGGCCAACGGCTCATCTCCCGCCAGCGGAACGTGCTGGTGAGCGAAGCCGAGAGCTCCGTGGGCGCGGGGCTGTACCGGGTTGCCTTGTCCGGCGGCGCCCAGGCGCTGGGCCGCCCAATCGGGCGCTTAGCAGAGGGTGCCCGGGCCGACCTGCTGGTGCTGGATCCGGATAACCGCAGCCTGATGGGCAAAGCGGGGGACCTGATCTTGGACGCCATGGTTTTCGCCGGCAATGATAACCCGGTGCGTGATGTCATGGTCGGTGGAGTCTGGTGTGTCGAGTCCGGACATCATGCCAAAGAGGATGAAATTTCAAATCGCTACGGCGAGGTCTTGAAAGCCTTATTGGATGGAGAGCCATGATGTCGGAGATTTTCTTTACCTACCTCAATGGACCGGACATTGATCGATTGGAGATGACGGACCAGGAAATTCTGGATGCGGTTGAGGCGGGATTGCGTGCCCAGGGGCTGGGCCAAACGGTGATCGAGCCCCGCGTCCATCTCGAGCCTGATCCGAAATTTAACGGCCATTTCAATGTCCTGCGCGGCTATATTGAGCCCTTGCGCGCGGCTGGTGTGAAGATCGTCGGCGATTATGTGGATAACTATAAGCAGGGGCTGCCGTCTGAGATGGCGCTCTTAAACCTCTTTGATCCCACCACCGGCATGCCCAAGGCCTTGCTGGATGCCACGGCCATTACGGAGATGCGCACGGGCGCCATGAGCGCTCTGGGTGCCAAGTACCTGGCCCGTACGGACAGCCGGTCTTTGGGCCACATAGGAGCGCGTGGGTCCGCCTACTGGAATGTGCGACTCATGAACCATCTCTTTGATTTGGAAGAGATTCGGGTGCATTCCCGCCGACCGGAAAGTCGCGAACCCTTTGCCGAACGCCTAACCCAAGACTTGGGACGCCCGGTCCAGGCGGTGGCTGATTGGCAAAGTTGCCTGGAGGGCGCGGATATCATGGTCGAGGCCTCGCGCCTGCCCGCGCCCCATCCCCACTTCAAAACCGACTGGGTCAAGCCGGGCGCCTGTGTCATTCCCTATGGCACCATGTCGGCGGTCGAGCTGAGCCTGACCGATGTCATGGACAAGCTTTATGTCGATGATTGGGGCCAGTGCCAAGGCGGCAAGCTGGGCTCTCTGCGGGCCCATGTGGAGGCAGGCAAACTCTCGGCTGAGACTCTTTCCGGCGAGCTGTGCCAGGTGGTAACGGGGCAACGGCCGGGGCGGGAGTCGGCCGAGGAGACCATCCTCTTTTGGCACCGGGGACTGTCCCTTTCGGATATTGCCTTGGGCATGGCGATGCTGCATAAAGCCGCCGAGCGAGGCATCGGCCAACAGCTGCGCTTTGCTTGAGCTTTTAATCTAGAGCGGGCAAAATTTCTCGCCATGGCCGACGTTGCCCAATTTTACGATGACTTGAGCGCTTATTATCACCTCCTTTTTGACGACTGGGGGATGACCGTTCAGCGACAGGGCAAACTCATAACCGCTCTCTTGAGCGAGGAGCTGGGGCCGGGTCCGAAAAAGATCTTGGACGGCGCCTGCGGCATCGGTACCCAGGCCTTGGGGCTGGCCGGGCAGGGCCATGATGTGCGGGCCAGCGATCTCAGCCCGGTGGCCGTGGCCCGGGCCAAGCGCGAAGCCGAGGCCTCGGAGCTGCCCATCAAGTTTTCCGTGGCCGACCTGCGGGCCCTGTCAGGCTATTACTCCGGCCCCTTCGATGTGGTCTGCGCCTTTGATAATGCCTTGCCCCACTTGGAGCGGGAAGACCTGCCTCTGGCATTGGCCGAGATGGCCAGCTTGTTGGCCCCTGGCGGCCTCTTGATCGCCAGCTTGCGGGATTACGACGCTCTTAAGGAAAGCCGGCCTCGGGCCGAGGTGGCACGGGTCTTGGACGGGCCCGAGGGTCGCCGCGTGGTGTTTCAAACCTGGGACTGGCGCCACGACGGCCAGGGCTACCGGGTCAATCAGTATATCCTCCAGCACCAGCCTGATAGTTTGGTGGCCGACACAATGATTTTCTCAACAGACTATTGGTGTGTGACCCGAAAAGAGTTGGCAGCGGCACTGCGGGCCGCTGATTTGGAGCAAGTCCACTGGGTCGAGCCTGCCGAGAGCGGTTATTACCAGCCCATCGTGGTCGCCCGCCGTGGGTGAGGGGCCGGTTTGCAAGTTGGCGGACCTCAAAAAAAAATTTGAAAGCAAAGTCGTCAAAATGAGCAGTAGCCGTTATCCTTGATGCAACCAATTGGGGAGGCGGACTTGTCTGATTTTTACGATGGGGCTCAGTCAATATTTGTGGAGGCCTATGATATCCTCTACCGGACCGATACGCCCAGATCGCCGGGGATCTGCAATTTTACGAGGCTTTGGCCGCGGAGGCGTATGGGCCCATCTTGGAAGTGGCTTGCGGTACGGGCCGCATAACCTTGCCCTTGGCACAAGCGGGGTTTGAGATCACGGCAATAGACCTCTCGGAAGGAATGCTCTCGGTCGCCAAAGCCAAGGCGCAGGCGTTGCCGCTTGCATGCCAGCAGCGAATTGAATGGCTCTGCCAGGATATGGCGGCTTTAAGCTTGGACCGAAGCTTTGCCTTCGCTTTTGTCCCCTTTCGGTCCTTTCAGCATTTGCTTTCAATCGCCGACCAACGAAAGACCCTATCGGCTTTGCGCGCGCACCTGGCCCCGGGCGGTCGCTTGGCACTTCATCTCTTTGACCCGCGTCTCGATCTGCTCTTGAAAGGTGGGACGGCCATCCCCCAGAGCATCTCGTTGGATGAGGTGACCGGCAGGCGGTTTCTGGCGGAGGTTTTGCGCACGGATTTTGATTATATGGCACAGGTGCGCAGAGATCTGTGGCGCTATGCGGAAATCGATGAGAACGGCGATACTTTGCGTGAAGATATCCGCGAGATGGCCTTGCGCTGGACCCATCGATGGGAACTCTATCATCTTTTGGCCTTAATGGGGTTTACAGTCGAAGCAGAGTATTCCGACTTCAAAGGGACGTCGCCATCCTATGGCAACGAGCTCATTGTGGTCTGCAAGGCAAACTAACGGCGCCGGCCAAGACCATGTCAAAACGGGATTGAGATCAGTCGATTTCAAAGCGACCTGTTCCAAATTGGCCCCGCGAGTTTGCGGGAACCGGATCTTTTCTTAATCCAGTTCGGTGTCTAAATCAGACCCATCGCGATTGATTTTTCCGAGGAAACACCATGTCCGCCGATTTCGCCTCGCCTGAGGATTTTGCCAGTCAGAAAAACCGCCGTGCCTTAAATGACCGGCCGTTGGAGAGCTTGCCGCCGGCGGTTTTTCCCGGCCGCTTACCCTTGGCAGGTCCCCGTGTCGCGCTGGAGCCGATCGATCCGCGCAAACACGCCGAGGGCCTTTTTGCTGTGGGCCACGAGGACGAGACGGCGCTCGCCTTGTGGGACTATCTGCCCTATGGGCCCTTTGCCGATACGGAGGCCATGACCGAGTGGCTGCGGGGCTGTGCCGCTGATCCGGATACGGTCTTTTTTGCCCTCCGAGATATGAAAAGGGGTGGCTTGGCCGGCATGGCCAGCTTCTTGGAGATCCGACCGCTGGTGGGGGTCTACGAGATCGGCCACATCTGGTTCGCACCGCCTTTTCAGAATTCCGTCCTGACCACCGAGGCTTTATTTCTGATGATGGATCACGGCATGACCGATTTGGAATACCGGCGCCTGGAATGGAAATGCAATGCCCTGAACACCGGTTCGCGTTCCGCAGCCCTGCGGCTGGGCTTTCGTTTCGAGGGAGTGTTTTTTAATCACAACACGCCCAAGGGCCGAAACCGGGACACGGCATACTACGCCATCATCGACAGCGAATGGCCGGCGGTGCGAGAGAATTTCGTGACCTGGCTGGCAGAAGACAATTTCGATGGCGACGGCCGGCAAAAAACCAGTCTAGGGGACATGAATAGGGCGTTGTGGTGAAAGTTTTTGCCGTCGCTGTATTTGCACTTTAGTCAGAGGCGTTTTCGAGTTTTTTCACTCAACCCGGCGTACGATGCCAGCCTTGCAGGACCGTCGGTTGGACGACGTAGCTCTTGTGGGGGCGGTTTGGATGTGGCTTGACAGGCGGCTATCGGCGGTGATCTCGCCGGCCAGGTTGATCAAGAGTTCGGAAATCATCGCTTGGCCGTCGACGGTACGGCAGGTCATGGTCACCTTCTTGCCAGCGCCGGGACCAAATGCCCTATCGAAAGCTGTGGCCACCTCAGCGAAGGTAAGTTCCTGCCCTAAGTTGTCGGCAAAAAGCCGGCCGACGGCGCTGGCGTTGAGCTGCTCCATGAGCAAGATGGTGTCGCTGTAGTATTCCTCGGGATCGGCGCCGGCCTCCGGCCCTGAGTTGAAGTCTTCGTAGCAGGAGCCATGCTTGCTCCATTGGTAGAGGTGCAGGCCGGACCGGGTGCCGGGCATGAGGCGGCTCAGCTTGGCGCGCAAAGGGGTAGATAGCGATAGAGAGGATACGGAAGGCTGCGAGCCCTCGCAGGATCGGGGGGTGCCGAAGTCGCAATAGCAGGGGAAATGCTCCCTGTCGTGCAGGTCGTCGGGCCACAGTCCATGAATGGAGAACTGCCTTGCTTCGGGCCGGTTTGGCGAAAGGGCTCGACATTCGGTCTTCGTACGGCCTCGGGCCGTAGCGCAAAAGGTGGGTTGCCAGGAGGCTGCCAATACGTTTTCGATGGGATCCGTCGAGATAACCGAGTCATCGTTAGAGGGAAGGGGAGGGATATCGATCAATCCGCAGGCCGCAGGTACCCAGCGTCGCTCGGTCACGGGAGCGTCGGGGACCAGAATCAAAAAATGGCTCGCGGGTTCATTGTTGGCACCGAGAAGAACATAGCTTTGGCCGACAGAGGTCACGATCTCGCCGGGATTGTCGCTGGTAAGCTTCTTGGTCGCTGGACAGGCCGCCTGGGCAATAAAATGGCCCTCAAGCGCCGTCTGAGCATGGGCTTGTTCGGTACTTATGAAGGTCAGCGCGTAGATGGCGACCAGAAGAGCGGGGATCCGCAGCACGCTTTTGTCCTTTAGGATGATGGATCGTTGGGTAATGGATTAACCGCGCTTTAGGATATTCATTACTGTCTGATGGCCAAAGGCGTCCTTAGGTTCAACACAGAACGAACGGTTCCGACAAAGATATCTATACAGCCCTTGAGCCTTTCGTTATAGAGGATTCAGATGGAATGCGCGCGCAACCGCGCTCGCTGTTTGACAAAGACGGGAAGGGCTTATGGCACGGACGAGAGATCGAGCAGGCGCTCGGCGCCGATCAGGAGGACGTAAAAAGCCCAATGGCAGCGGCTTTCGTCAATCGCCCTGGCAGCAACACAAAAACCCCTATCGCCCGATCGAGGTTCTGAGCGAAGCTCAAATTGACGCCATGGAGGAAACCGCCTTTGCCATTCTGGAAGAGGTGGGAATGGACTTCCTCCATCCCGAGGCGTTGGAGATCCTGCGCAAAGCAGGCGCCCATGTGGCTGAGGGATCGGAGCGGGTGCGCTTTGACCGGGGTCTCATCAAAGAGGCGCTGGCCCAGGCTCCGCAAAGTTTCACTCTTCACGCTCGTAACTCGGCTCATAACCTGGACTTTGGCGGCAGCGCTATTGCCTTTGCTTCGGTGGCCAGTGCGCCCAACGCGTCGGATCTGGATGGGGGGCGGCGTCCCGGCAATCACCAGGACTATCAGAATTTCCTGCGCTTGGGTCAGAGCTTAAATATCGTCCAACTCTTTGGCGGCTATCCGGTAGAGCCGGTGGACCTGCACCCGGCGACCCGGCATCTGGATTGCATCCGAGACTTTTTGGTGTTGAGCGACAAGGCCTATCATGCCTATTCCCTCGGGCGCACGCGTATCCGCGATGCCCTTGAACTGACCAAGATCGGCTTTGGCTTGAGCGAAGAGGGGCTGCGGGAGCGACCCTCACTCTTTACCATCGTCAATACTTCTTCGCCTCTGCGTTTGGACGGTCCGATGATAGAAGGTGTCATCGAAATGGCGCGCGCCAAGCAGGTAGTGGCCATTACGCCTTTTACCCTGTCAGGTGCCATGAGCCCGGCGACCATTGCCGGGGCCCTTGCCCAACAACACGCCGAGGCCATGGCGGGCCTTGCCTTCGCCCAACTGGTTCAGCCGGGCGCGCCGGTCATCTATGGGGGCTTCACCTCCAACGTGGACATGAAATCCGGGGCGCCGGCTTTCGGCACGCCCGAATATACCCGCGCCGCTTTTGCCGGCGGGCAATTGGCGCGTCGCCTCAAGGTTCCCTTCCGCTCGTCCAACACCAATGCGGCGAACTGCGTGGATGGTCAGGCAGCCTATGAGTCGCAAATGTCCCTCTGGGGTGCGGTGATGGGGCATGCCAACTTGGTAATGCATGGCGCTGGCTGGCTAGAGGGCGGTCTTTGTGCCTCTTTCGAAAAGTTCGTGCTCGATGCGGAAATGATGCAGATGATGGCCCAGACCCTGCAGCCCCTTGAAGTGACAGAGGAGAGTCTGGGGCTCGATGCCGTACGGGAAGTGGGGCCGGGCGGGCACTTCTTCGGCGCGGCCCACACACTGGCCCGCTATGAGACAGCCTTTTACGCGCCTATCCTATCGGACTGGCGTAACTTTGAGACCTGGGAAGAATCGGGCAGTGAGACCGTAACCCAGCGGGCCAATAGCCTGTTTAAGGAACTATTGTCCTCTTACGAGGCCCCCGCCATCGACACGGCAATCGTGGAGGCATTGGACGCCTTTGTCGCCAAGCGCAAGGAAGAAGGCGGTGCGCTGGAGAGCTGACCGGGGTTGTATGCTCTAGATTGGAACTATGCTAGGGGATGCTGCACCGGTTCCTTGGCCCGAAAAAGGTACTTGGCGAAAATAGCGCCATAGCCCTTGATACAATAGCCGCCGTTGTCTTTTAGCCACTTGTCCTTCTCGGCCCGGTATGCTGCCGGCAATTGGTACCAGGCAAGTTCAGGGCGGGCGTGATGGACCACGTGTAAATTGTTATTCAGAAATAAAAGGGACATGAGTGGTCCGGCTTCGACGATCGCCGTCCGGTGACCTTGCTCTGGTCGGGCCTGATGTTCCAAAAAAGAGCGTACGACGGTCAGAGCCAGACCCGGATAGGCAAAGAGTAGAATGTACTCTAGAATCGGAATTTGACACACCACTATCGCCCAGTAGAGGACCGGTATCAGACCGACGACATGTAGGCCCCAGGCCTTGAGGTCTTCAAAGTTTCTGGATGTTATTTTGGTGACGGCTTCAACGACGGTTTCCCAACAACTGCTCAGAGGCACTAGGAGCATGCGACCCGCCAAGGTGCAGCGGGCTCGCCAAAAGGCCCGCTTCAGCGGGCCGAAGCTAGCCCACTGTGCCGGCGTGACGTAGTTTGACTCCGGATCCTGCAAAGGATCGGTCAGGCCTTCGTCCCGGTGATGGGTCAGATGGGTCCGACGGTACAGCCGGAACGGCAGCCAAAGCCAAAGGCTGGGGAAGACGATAAGCTCGTTGAGGCCCCGACGATTGGTGGGATGGCCGTGGACCGCCTCGTGCATGAGAGAACCATGCAGGGCAACGATATAGGCACCCAAGGGTAAAATCGCCCACCAAGGCAGGTCATGGTAAAACCAGGTCGTCAGGCCGAAGGCGGCATAGACCAGAACGGCGAGTCCCACCGTCGGCCATTCTACACGCACATTCCGGCTGCGCCGGTCACCAACAAACATTCTTAGCTTACCTTTTCTAACTGGCCTCATCTGGGCCTTACCTGAGCTTTATCCGGGCCTCCTGCGCTCAGGCTTTGACCGCAGTGGCCGTTTTCCAGGCCAATTGCCGCACAGCCCACTAGGACCAGCCTTCGGCAAGGAACGGCCTGGGTTTTTTTCAGCGCTATTTGCTTGGCACGATGATTTTTTGTTCTTCAGCCCGGTCAGCCGGGCCACGCCAGGTCAAATATTTGGTTTCCTTCGTCGGCCGCCTCAATTTTGGTTTGAGGTCTTTGCCGAGCCCGGTCCCGCCCGTGGGTCGCTCCAATCTCTCCTAGATTTTAGGATAATCGTCTTAGAGGGTTAATTTCAATGCGGGTTCGCGCATAATTCGTTGATTTTGAGCACTAATTAACAATTATGATGATTTTATAAAACAAATGTTATATAAAATCACCAAACAGGCACCTCTTGAGTAAGCCATGAAACGCCGGGAAACCATTGAACTATTTCAAAATCGCTTGAGCGAAGTGATTGCCAGAAGCCAGCTGAGTCGCTCGGCCTTCGCGGACCGGGCGGGGATCGACCGCTCGACGCTGTCTCAGCTTCTGTCAACGGGCAATACCCGCTTGCCCCGCGCTGAGACCCTGGCCTCGATCGCGGCACGTGAGCAGGTCTCGGTGGATTGGCTGCTGGGTTTGAGCCAAGAGGACCATCTGGCCACCAAAATCGTCACCGAGAGTTTGGAGATCCAGGCGGGCGGCGAAGCAGCCATGGACGAGGTGCTGGAGCGTTGGCAGAAGGAGGCGGAGGGCTACAAGATCCGCTATGTGCCCACGACCCTTCCGGATCTCCTCAAAACGGATGAGGTTATTGCCTTTGAATTTCAAAGTGCTGGTCAGGACATACGGGAATCCCAGATGGGTCAGGCGGAAGAGCGTTTGGATTACAGCCGCCGGCCAGATACGGATATTGAGGCCTGTAGCGCCTTTCAATCGGTCGAGAGCTTTGCCCGAGGGGAAGGGATATGGCGGCGCATGCCGGTGGATATGAGGGTGCGCCAACTGCGCGCCATGATCGAGCTTATCGATGAACTCTATCCTACCTTTCGCTGGTTCTTGTTCGACGGCTTGAGGCGCTTTGCATCGCCCTACACGGTCTTTGGGCCCACCCGGGCGGCCATCTACTTGGGTGGCATGTTTTTTGTCTTTAACTCAACGGAGCATATTCGGGTGTTGGCGCGGCATTTCGATTCCCTGATCCGCGCGGCGATCTATCAGCCGCCCGACGTGAAGCCCTTTTTGGAGCAGCTCTTGATGTCGCTTGAGGATCGGCGATAAAGCTGTAAGCCGAAGCCAGTAATGGAGGCATCCATGAACCAAAAAAAGCGGGCATCGGGCGGTTGTCTTTGCAGATCGGTGCGGTTCGAAGTGAAGGGAGAGATGCGCCCGGTTGTGGCTTGTCACTGCCGGCAATGTCAGCGCTGGCATGGCCACTATGCGAGTTACAGCGCGGCGACGCGGGACGATGTGGTGTTTTCAAGCGACGAAGGATTGACGTGGTTTCACTCCTCTGAGTCGGCGCGGCGCGGCTTTTGCGCGCATTGCGGCACGAGTCTTTTCTGGGACCGCTTGGCCGGTGATATTCTTTCCATCGCGGCAGGTGTTTTGGATCAGCCCAGCGGCCTTGAGACGGTCCGGCATATTTTTGTCAAAGATAAGGGTGATTACTATGAGCTCGATGACGGGCTGCCCAAATTGATGGCGGGTCAGGACGATGCTTGGCATGGCGGCGGTGAGGAGATGCCTCCATGATCGTTAGTTTGGGTATGTATGATCTGCCTGGGATGGCTCGGTCGGTAGATGATTTTTGGAGCGCACTGGCGGCGGCGATGGGGCGCGAGGGCATTGAGGACGTGCCGAGCCGCCTGGATCGGGATAAGCCCTTTATTGATCAGTGGCTAAGCCCTGATTTGCTGTTTAGTCAAACTTGCGGCTATCCCTTGACCCATAGCCTAAAGGACCGGGTCCGCTTGGTGGCGACGCCGCTTTACGACTGCCCGGATGTAGCTGGAACCGACTACTGCAGTTTGATCCTGGTGCGAGAGGACGCGGCTGGAGACAGCTTGGGGCACTTCGCCGCTTGCCGGGCGGTGATCAATGGTTGGGACTCTCAGAGCGGTTTTTCCGCCCTGCGTCATGCCATTGCCAGCCTCAAAGGCCGGCCGCAGGGAGAGGCCTTTTTCAGCGGGGTAGCGGTCAGCGGCGGGCACCTGGCCTCTATGGCTTGGGTGCAGGCGGGTGAGGCGGATCTCTGTGCCGTGGATTGTGTGACCTATCATTTGGCGGCCCGATACCAGCCGGAGAGTGTCTTTGGGCTAAAGATCTTAGGGCGCACGGCGCCGGCGCCCAGTTTGCCCTACATTACAACCTTGAGAGCGTCCGACGACCAGGTCGCGCGCCTGCAAGCCTCCCTGGCGCGGGTCATGGCGAACCCGTCTCTGGCGGGCCTGCGGGCGGACATGATGCTGCTGGGCGCTGAGGTTCTGCCGCTATCGGCCTACGATCGCGTTCTTGAAATGGAGGACGAATCTGGCCGTTTGGGGTATCCCTTCTTGCGATAATGCCTGGCGGGGCGATGGTCCCAAGGTGAGGATGAGAAAGTGAAACATCATGACTGACCTCTGCGATCGCCCGGCGATTGACTTGCGTGCCGCGATTGGCCGGCGCGAAATTTCCCCTGTCGAGCTGGTCAAATCCTGCTTGGCTCGAATCGATCAGGTCAATGGCGCGGTCAATGCCATGGTGACCATCGACGAGGACGGGGCCCTGGCCGCAGCGCGGAATGCCGAAGCCAAGGTCATGAGCGCGGCAAAAGGCGGCGGGTCGGATCTGGGGCTGCTGCATGGCTTGCCCATCGGTATAAAGGACCTGAACGAGACGGCGGGCCTGCGCACGACCTTTGGCTCGCTGCTCCATGAGGACCATGTGCCTCTTGCCGATGACGCCAGCGTAACTTCCCTGCGCCGGGCTGGTGGTATTATCTTGGGCAAGACCAACACGCCCGAGTTTGGCGCGGGGGCCAATACGATCAATTCTGTATTCGGCTTTACCGGCAATCCCTTCAATCCAGAGCGCAGCTGTGGGGGCTCATCGGGGGGGGCGGCCGTTGTTCTGGCGACCTCGATGGTGCCTTTGGCAAATGGGTCTGATTTGGGCGGGTCGCTTCGCACGCCGGCAGCCTATTGCGGCGTACTGGGCTTTCGCAGCACGCCGGGCCTTTTTCCTGATTTGGATCGCAACATGGCTTGGTCGCCCCTGGCGGTTGATGGCCCTATGGCCCGCACGGTTCCGGATCTGTGCTTGATGGCGGCGGCCATGGCCCGATATGACCGTGCAGATCCCCTATCGTTTCGGAGCGAGGCGGACGCCTTGCTGGCGCCGCCGCCTTGTGATTTGAAAAAGCTTCGGGTCGCTTTTTCCGAGGATCTGGGATTTGCCCTCGTAGAGCCGGACATTCGTCGTGTGTTTCGGGATCGCTGTGGCGCTCTGGCGCCGCTCTTTGGCGCTGCCAAGACGACGGACCCGACAATGGGCGATGCAGACCACGTTTTTGAGGTCTTGCGCGCGGTTGGTTTTTTGGCGGGCTATCGACAAGGCTTGGCCGAATCTCCCGATAAATTCGGACCGAATGTGACGGCCAATGTAACGCTGGGTGAGAGACTATCGGCCGCCGACGTGGCGGATGCGGAGGTGGCCCGGACAGCTCTTTTCAAAAACTTCCTCGCCTTCATGGAAAACTATGACCTCTTGATTTGTCCTGTCGCTCCTGTATCGCCGATTCACAAGGACCAACTCTATCCCAAGGCGCTGGACGGCCAGACCATGCGCAGTTACATCCAATGGGTGGCGCTTTCCTATGGCATTACCTTAACGGGGCATCCGAGTGTGGCCATGCCCTGCGGACTGGACGAATGTGGCATGCCCTTTGGCATTCAAGTGGTGGGCCGCCGGGGCGAGGACGCGCGCCTCTTGGGCATTGCCAAGGCCTTGGAGGAAGCCTTAACCGATTTGGCGGATTGTCAACGGCCAATTCCTGACTTAACCGCCTTGGAGGGACGCAGCCCACCTCAATCCAAAGCCTTGGAGTCATGACGATGGGGGAGAGATGGAAATGTTGACGCTATACGACTATCTGCCGTCCGGTAATGGCTACAAGGTTCGCTTGCTGCTCACCCAACTGGAAATCCCTTTTCAGCGAGTGGAGATGGATATCTTGGCCGGGGCCACACGCATGCCTGATTTTCTCGCTAAGTTCCCCAACGGTCGTATTCCCGCTATCGAGCTGGACGATGGCCAGTGCCTTAGCGAGTCCAATGCCATTCTCTGGTATTTCGCGGAAGGAACCCGCTTTTTGCCGGGGGACAGTTTAGAGCGGGCACAGGTTCTTCAATGGATGTTTTTTGAGCAATACAGTCATGAGCCCTTTATCGCCGTATCCCGCTTTTTAAGACAACATAAAGCACCGTCGGCCGAAAACGACGCCGTTATCGCGCAAAAGCGAGACGGTGGCTTGGCGGCGCTGCAAATCATGGAAGATCACTTGAAGGATCACAGCTTTTTGGTTGGAGATCACTACTCAATTGCTGACATTGCCCTTTATGCTTACACGCATGTAGCAGGCGACGGCGGTTTTGACATGGTTCCCTTTAACGGCATTTCGGCCTGGCTGGAACGGGTGGCGGCTGAGGCCAAGCACATCACTATTGAGGACGAGGTGGGCTAGTCACCTTTCGGATTGATCGAAAGATAAAATCTCCGACGGGTGGCAGCAGTGAATAGGGCTTGCTATAAGATGACGATCAGAAGCTCCTCCCTACTGTTCATTAAGAAATGAGGTCTGGACATGCAGCCTGATGAAGAAGAAACCGGCCAAGCCGAAGCAGTGTCTCAGGACGATGCGGATTCTAAGCCTGATGACGGGGACGAAACACCTGAAGGTCAGGAATTGGCGCCAGCGCCCGGTCAGGCAGGTGCTTTGGCCAATCGCCAATTGGATTTGGACTCAGCGATAAATGAGGTCGACTTGGACGCCTACGCGATATTGGGAACGGCCTCCATGCCGGTCAGTCAGCTTTTACGTATGGGGCGTGGCGCGGTGGTTGAGCTTGAAACCGGTGTTGGTGATCAAATCGATCTCACCGTCAACGGGAGCTTGGTCGCCCGCGGGGAGGTCGTCGTCGTCGAGGATCGGGTGGCCGTGAAGATCACCGACCTGGTAAGCCGCGAGCAAGCCGGGGACAAGGCTGGAAAATAGGCCTCTCGAGGAGGGGAGGGCTCAAAAAAAAGCGCTTAGTCGAGAGTCAATGAGGTGGCTTCACCGCCATTGAGGGGCACTCCGGTTTTCAGGCAATGAGTTGCAAGGTCGATTGCCGCTTGGCTCTGATCGAAGGCCACGCCCATTGCATCGTCTCGACGCCAGATCACTCTGGCGCCAAAGATTGGGAACCCGTCGCAAGAAACCCGAAAATGAGCTTCTTCTGGCATGGGGGCAGCGGAGACAATCGTGGCACCGCTGCAGGAGACCTCGACCATACGGCAAGCGAAGGCACCCTCGCTGGTCAGCAAGTGAAGGTCTAGAGGATCCGGCAAGGCAAAGCGATGCCATTTCCGCCGGTCCAGGCCGGGATAAGAAAAAAATCGTTCTTCTTGGCCCATCCCGCTCCGCTCTCTTAAGGCAAAAAAACAAGGTCTGCGTCCATAAATATTGTGGTCAGACCTCTTAAAGGAGCCTTAAGGCTTATCCCTAAGCAAAGATGAAATGTACCTCGTCAATGGACAAAAGGGTCCGCTTGTCCGCATTCCAGTATTTAGAGTGTCCGCCCTGTTTAAATCGTGTCGTGAAAGAAGGTGTTAACCAAAAGTCACTACACCTTAGCTCCGGTGGCATAAGGCCAGCTGGATCACCGGCTGGCGCGTCGCCTTGGGAATGCGAGATTTAAGGGTTCGATCACCGCAAATGTGCAGAATCAAAGGGTTGAGATGGGTGCTAATGGCAATGGCTTTGTCCTTTTTGCCCCTGGCTACCTTTCATCATGACGCTAAAGCGGAACCCATTTCGCAATCGCCTTGGGAACACTCCTTTTGGCAAAAGTCATCGCCGGCCATGCGGGCCTATGCTTGCCGCTATGCCTGGAGGGCACCGCAGTGGTGTGAGTCCATCGCTGCCGATCGTCGCCTCTATGCCGTGGAAGAGGCGGAAATGTTCGGCCCGCAAATCACCGCGGACGATGTTCGATGGTTGCGGCTTTTGGAATCGGGAGACCCCCAGTCCCTCGACGATGAAGACGTGGCCTTTATCCATAATCGGGCGGAGGCAAACGCCGATCCTCAGGCCATGGAAATATTGGGCTACCTCTACTCTCAAGGTTTGGGCGTCAAGCAGGACTATGGCGAGGCTTACATCTGGTATGGCCGTGCCTATCTTTCCGGAGAGAGCCACGTGCAAGAGAACATGGATATTGTCTGGTCGCTTCTAAATCAGACCGATCAGGTTCGCGCCAGAGAAATTGCCCAACAATACAACTTGCCGGAAGTTAAATAGAATTTTGCCTCCTTCACGGCTTTCTAATATTGCGCAAGACCTCAGCGATTCGGGCCTTTTCCGCGCTGTTCGGGGTATTTTTGCCCCTGCCCAATTCGCCGCATGAAGCGGGGTTTTTTAATCCGTACTTAACCAATATTTTTTAACCTTTATCCAGATTTTGTTCGCCGAAGAGGATCGAGGACACTCCAGGCGAAGGTAAAACTAAAAGGGGTGACCCGTGGCTAACCTATTTTCCCGCAAGTTAAAATCTGAGCCCTTGAATGCCTTAAAGCGCATCCGCCGTGAGGAGGATGAGCCATCGGCGGCCGTATTGGACGCCCCTGGGTCGCCATCTTGGTTGGAGCCGCAAGGTTCGGATCAGAGCCCTCAGCCCTTAGGCAGCGACTGGGATCTTGAAAGGGAGCAAGCAGCCGGCCCCCGCGAAGTGACCGAGCAGGATAAGGCGCGCTCGGGCGACCAAGAGCCGCCCTTTTCCTATTTGGAACGGGCCCTGAAATGGGAGGAAGAGCTGGGTCTGCAAGGCGACACCGCGACCGGTGTCGGTCAGCAAACTGAGCCGCCGGAAAATCAGGGCGCATATCTCTATGAGGATGAAGATGAGGACCTGGACGATCTGACCGATTCTCTTCAGATGGAGATGGTGTCCGTGGCCAAACTCCATCCCAACACGCGTCAACCGCGCCGGGCGTTTCACAGTGAGACCCTGAAGGGTCTTGCTGAATCCTTGCTGCAAAATGGTATGTTACAGCCGATATTGGTACGCCATCACAGCTATAAGGTAGGGGAGTTCGAGATCGTCGCGGGTGAACGGCGGTGGCGTGCGGCAGAGATGGCGGGCCTAAGCGAAGTACCGGTGTTGGTTCGTGAACTGGCGGACAATGCGACAATCGAGGTCTCGATAATTGAGAACCTTCAGCGCGAGGACCTGACGCCTCTGGAACTGGCAGAAGGCTATCAACAACTGATCCAGGATTTCCATCATAACCAGGAAGGCTTGGCCCGGACCCTGGGTAAGAGCCGCAGCCATGTCACCAATACGCTTCGCCTTTTGAGCTTACCGCCTGAGGTAAAGGCGATGATTCAGGATGGCGAGTTGTCTGCCGGCCATGCCCGCGCCCTGGTGGGCTGTGATGGGGCCCTTTCGATCGCCCAAGAGATTGTCAGGAAAGGTCTGAGCGTCCGCGATACCGAAGAACTTGTCAAATCCCAGGGGACGGTTAGCGGGTCCAAGGCTAAGTCCGGCAACCGCCGCGGCGGTGAAGCCCTTGAGCCGGTTCTCACCGAACTTTTGGGTCAGAAGGTTACAGTTTCGCAAAAAGGCAACAAGGGCAAATTGACCATTCACTTCTCGAACCAGGATGAATTGAGCAAGATCGTTAACTTGCTTAAAGGAGGCTCGTCGATGAAACAGGAGCCTGAGGTGAGTGCTCCGGCTCGGTCCATCGTAACTGACGAGCACACGCCGGTTACACCGGTGTCCGCCATATCGTCGGAAGACCAAACACGGCCCAGCAGCCCCTATGGAAGATACGCTCAAGAAGCTGATGCCGGCGCACCGAAAGCCATATCACCGCCTGATGCGGCGCACGAAACGCCTACTTCGGCGCCGAGCCGCGACGCCAAGGAAGAGAACCTGAAGGCTCTGGCCGAGAAGTACGGATTGCCATGGCCCTTAACCCGAAATGAAAATGCTTACGGTCCCCGGCGAGACTTCGACGAAGGCTAAGCGGGACCTTTGCCGCACCGGCTAAGGGCGCGGCCAGGACTTGCGCCCTAAAAGCTTGTGGCGCCTTTATTTGCCAATTCGGGATAAAGCGCCGGGAGGCCCTGTGGTCGGGTGACTTTTCTTGACCGTGCCGCGCGACCTTGTATTCTTTTAAAGTGATCCCAAAAGTGATCGCCCCGCCAGGTCAGTTGGCTCCGACCCTGGTTGGGCGCATAGAGACAACGAACCAAATCGTCCACAGCCTGCGCAAAATCCGGATCTTCCAGCCGCTTAGCCATCTCCGCCACTGAAAGAGTTGAGCCGCCCCCGTTTGACTTGGAATTCTGGCCCCCCGGCCAAGTGCTGCGGCCCCAGGCAAGTAATGCCTGTACCGCCTTAAGGGGATCGTTTTCCCGGCAAGCCACTCGCAGGGCTGCGACTGCTTCGTTTTGGTCGTGATGCAGATCCTGACAGCCCTCGTTGTGGGCACCTGCCGTTAATCGCTGCCGCCGGGCTAACACGGCACCCACAGCAAGCGATGACGCGAGGATTAATGCGAGGGTCATCCCGCCCCAGATCCAGGAATTGTTGGGTAAATAGAGGGTGCTGCCGGATTGTGAGGTCGTTTCTATCTCGTGGCGATTTAAGGGTGGCGTTTCGGTGAGGTAGGACTCAGGGGACACTACGTTTGTCCCACCGATTAAAGGTAAAACAGTGATAGCCCGCTCGGGCACCACCGTGGTCCTGGCTGCTTCCTCCGTCGTATCCCACCACTCCACGACGATTTCCGGCAATGTGATCTCGCCGGCCTGGGTGGGTACAATCGAAAAGATCTGTTCGCGGATGGCGAGAGGACCATCGGGTGTATCGATGGTCCGGTCTTCCGTCAATTGAGGATATTGCCGCAATCTCTCGACCTGGGGGGCGACGATGGTGGGCAGCTGCTCGGCGGCGGCACCATGAGCCTGCAAAACCAAACGCCGATTTACGCTCTCGCCCACCCGAAAGGTTGGCGGTGCCGGGTCCCATCGCTCACTGAGTTTGACATCCAAGGCTGGCAGAAACCAGCCCGTTGCCCCACTGGGCCGCGGCTGGACATCCAAGGAGATGGGCTCGGAAGTGACCCGAACATCCCGACCGGGTGCAAAAAATTTATCCAGCAAGGAATCCGAGAATGCACTGTTCCCGAAGGCCCGACTAAAAAAGGGGTCGTTGAAGAGGCTTGAGTTCCCCATTTTGCCCAGGCGTGCGAAAGGATCACGCCGCTTTTCATTGGGGTCTTTGATCTTGCCTTGAAGAACTGCTGGGGGAATATCGAGCTTGCCGCTTTTTTGCGGGCGCAGGGTGTAGCTGCGTTCCACCACTTTGTAGGCCCGATCGTTGAGGACTGTTTCGAAGTGCCGGTCATCGCCGCGAGGCGTGATCACAACGCCTTCGATATTCGGTGTCGACAAGACGCCACGACGCAAGCCAACGGCGTCATAGACGCGAACCGTATAGGCGATGTTGCTTTGTACAAAGGGGGCGCTGTTGTCCAACTCCACTTCGAGAAAAAGGTCAGGTGTGGAGCCGTCCTCGGACGGATTGGCCGCCTTGGCGACTAGCAGAGTGAGGGGCGGGGAATTCTGGCCAGACCAGGTGATGGCCGGTATTTTTAGTGCACCGATCCGCTTGGGTTCGAGGGACAGGACGAAGTCCACTGATTGATTTTGCTCACCGTTTATAATGCTGGTCTGCTCCCGTTGTTTGCTGTTGAGCACAAGGAAGTCTTCTTCGAGGGCCGACAGATCTGGCTGACCTGAGGGAGTGCCGTCTTTAAAGCTGAGGATCAAAGTCACGGATTCGCCGCTACGGATAGCGCTGCGATCCAAGTCTGCTTCAAGGTTACTCGCCCAAGCGGCGGTGGCGGAGATTGCGATGGCTGTGACGCCGCCGGCTATTAGAGTGCGAATGGACCTGATGCTGAGCATGGGGGATCTCTTTTTATTGATTAGGTAAGCCGTCTGCCGGGGGCATCTGGGCGTAATGTCGGTGAATGCGGGCGCGTAAGAGTCCGGCGGGATCATCGGGGATTAGACGTAAGGTCTGTTCTCGCGCCTGTTGATTTTCGCTCATGGGCTTTTGCTCTGGCGCGGCCATGGCGTGGTTCTCAGATTCAGCTGTGTTTTCTGCGCCCTTGTCTTCTTGGGGTTCGGCAAGCAGCGGGTCCAGCAGGCTGTCGAGAGAGTCTTTCAGCAGGTCTTGGGCTTCTTGGATCGCTGACGGCTCACGCTCGTCGGGCTGAGAGCCTTTGCCCGAGGTCTCCTCTTCACTCACACCGGAGGAGGGCTCATCCTGTTGATTGTCTTTAGGCGCGTGGTTGCCTGTCGATTGGCTCGATTGTGTCTGTTCCGCCGTGCTGTCGGCCCCAGACGCGCTGCTTTGTTGTTGAGACTGATCTTGAGATTGATCTTTCTCCTTTTGAGCCTGGGCGTTGGGATCCGCCCCATTATTGGTTTGATTATCTTCTTGAGCGTTCGTGGAATGTTGATCTTGAGTCTGATCGCCCTGAGCCTGATCGCCCTGAGCCTGATCGCCTTGAGCCTGTTCCTGCTGTTGTTGTTCCGGCGATTGGTTTGCGGTGTCTTGGCTGCTTTCGTTACTTTTGCTTTCTTCTTGTTTGGCCTGTTGATCCAGAAGACTTTGCACCAAATCCCGGTTAAAACGCGCGTCATCATGGTCGGGTTGCTGTGCCAATAGTTCATCATATGCCGCTATGGCGCCTTCCAGGTCGCCGGATTTTGCCCGTGCGTTGCCCAGATTATAGAGGTTCCGTTTTCCCCCCAGTTTTTCGTATTGTGCGGCGGCCTGATCGTAGTCTTGAGATTTGTAAAGGGCAGCCGCTTTCCAATCGGGGTTTTCAAACAGATGGGCGGCAGCTGTTGGATTTTTTTCTGAGAGCGCCCGCGCGCCTTGTTGATCTTTTGTTTGCCAGAGGTCGGTCCAGGAGTCGAGCGGCGGCAACGTCGCACTAGAGGCGTAAGCGGGCTTGCCTGTTTGGCCCAGCCCCATTCCGGCCGAGAGGACCACGACGGCGAGCCAGCCCCGGCGAAAGGCCAAGGGAGCCAGGGCTACGGGAATGAGAACGAGCCAAAGCCCCATGTCCCGCCAACTATCGGCTTCCATCGCACCGTCCCTTTCTGTGGGCGCTAAGAGGTCTTCTTGCGGTGTGGCGAGAACCTGATTGAGGTCACCGTCGTCAGGCGTGATCGCGCTAATCTGACCATCGGCGGCTTCGGCCAATTGGTGGAAGGCGGCGATGTTGGGCACTGAATAAAGGGATCCACCCTGGCTGTCCAAGACCGGGCGACCCTTATGGTCCATAACCGCGCCACCCTCAGGCTTGCCCAAAGTGATGATGCCCAAAGAATAGCCGCTATCCGTGGCTTGGCCGGCTGCCCTTTCTGCCGCGGCTTGGCCGCCGGTCATGCCATCGGAGAGGAGAAGGATTTGCCCGCTGGGTGCGCCGCTCTGGCTGAGAAGAGCTGTCGATTGTTCGATGGCAAGATCCACCCTGGCGCCCAGATCTGGCATCAGGCTTGTATCCACCAACGGCAAAAGCTCGCTGATCACGGCGCCGTCGTCAGTCAAGGGCACGGCGGTAAAGGCCGTATCCGTGAAGAGGACCAAGCCGATCTGGCCGCCCTTTTGTCGGTCTATCAGGTCATAGATCTTATGCTTGGCCCGGGTCAGGCGGCTGGGACTCTCGTCCGTGGCATTCATGGACTGGGAAAGATTAAGGGCCACCACGGTTGGCGCCATGACGGTATGGGCGGGTTGGGGCAGGCGCTCCCACGCCGGGCCTGCCAAGGCTAGCACGGCGGCCAGCCACCCCAAAGCCAATAGGCCCAGAGGCCAGCGTCGACGTTTGCCGTCCTCTTGCATTAGGAGGTGCTTGAGCAGATGGCGATCTACCAGCGTTTGCCAGGTGGATTGGCCTTGGCCGCGGCGCCAGGCCGCGAAGACGAGGATAGCCAGAGGTAGCAAGGCCAACAGCCACTCGGGGCGGAGGAAATGAAAGGCCGAGGGGATCATGGCATCACGTCCTCCACGCGGTGCCCAGCGTGAGGCTCGCGGGCCATAGCTTGGTTACGCCTAAGGCCAAAGATAACAGCAAGCCAATTCCCAGAGGCCAGTAAAAGAGCGCTTTGGTGGGACGGAGGTATTGCGGTTCGCCGCTGGTGGGCTCCAGTCGGTCGATTTCCCGGTAGATATTGGCCAGACCCTCCAGGTTGCGAGCGCGGAAATAGGCACCGCCAGTGATTTGAGCGATATCTTGCAGAGCCGCTTCGTCCAGATCCATGGATGGATTGACGATGGCCCGGCCGAAGGTCCCGTTGGTGGCAATCTGATCGGCCCCTACACCGATTGTATAAATACGCAGGCCTTCGTCAGCGGCCAACTGGGCGGCCTGACGGGGATCCAGGACGCCGGCATTGCTGGCGCCATCGGTGAGCAGCACCAGGACGCGGCTGTCGCTGGGTCGGTCTTTCAGGCGCTTGACGGCTAGTCCGATGGCATCACCGATGGCGGTTTCTTCACCGGTAAGCCCAACGTGGGAGTCATCAAGAAAGGCCTGAACAGTCGTGCGATCAAAGGTGACAGGCGTCTGGAGGTAGGCCCGTGTCCCAAAGAGAATCAGGCCGACCCGGTCACCCTCCCGCCGGGCAATAAAGTCATTGGCCAGGTCCTTGACCACGGTGAGCCGATCAGCAGGTATTCCGCCCATGGAGAAGTCTTGTCGACCCATGCTGCCAGAGAGGTCGATGGCCATCATGAGATCTCGTCCCTCTGTCGGAATGGGCATGGGTTCTCCCACAAAGGTCGGACGAGCCGCTGCCGTTACCAGTGCAATCCAAATAAGGGACAAGAAAAATAAGCTATTCCATCTGTGCCTTTTTGAGTTTCCGGTTTTACCAAATTCGCGGTTCAGGTTGCCGAAGAAAGGCACCCGTAGTGCGCCCGAGCGGCTTTCCCCGGCCGGTGGCAAGACTCTTCGCACCAAATAGGGCAGGGGCAGGAGTAGAAAAGCCCAGATCCAGAGAAACTCAATCATGTGTTTTTCCTGATCCAACCCCGTGCCGCTTCCGCCAGGGATTGGCGGGTAACGTTAAAACCAAGCTGTTTGATTTCCAGGGCGCCCGGTGGCGCATAGGGGGCGATGGCCAAAAGGCGGCCCGCGTCGCCGTTCCAACTATGGCTCGATCGTTGAGTGCGGCCGCTTTGGCTGAGGAATTGCAGCCAATCCCGGTCAGTGAGGCTGGCGACTCGACTGCGCCCATAGCGGGCCAGGGCCACCCGGCGCAGCAAGCCCGAAACGGCCGTGGCGAAGGATTGAAGGTCGCCGTGGCCGCTCCGATCTTTTTCCAGATGGGAGAGCTCCTTGAGAGCATGATGGGCTAGACCGCGGCGCCGAATGAAAATGCCGAGCCACAGGGCAACTACCAATGCCATAATGATGGCGGCGAGAATCCACCAGCCCATAGCTGGGGGCCAAATAAGAACCGGGTCGGGCAAATGAATGTCCCTCAGTTGAGTGAGGCCACGATCGATTGTGGAGTTTTCCATCACGCAGCGCCTTTTGTCGGTCGACGGCAGACGGTGCGTAACTGGTCCAAGCGCAAAACCTCGCGCGGGTCCTGTCCGGTTTCCATGGGCAAGAAGGTGATGCCTCGTTGCCGGCAGAGGTCTTCTACCGCTCGTCGACGTTTGAGAAAATGATTTTCATAGCCTTGTCGCCAGACCTTGCTTTGGTTGTTCAAGGTCAAGACCGCGTGGCCGTCGCTGATCCGATAAGTGCCCTTTGAGGGCATTCTGGTTTCCAAAGCGTCATAGATAAAAAAACAGGCCACATCGTTGTTCAAACTCAGGCGGGTTAGCTCCAATCGGGTGGTTTCATCGAAATCGTGGAAGTCGCTGAGAATAAAAACCTGAGTGCCCGGACGAATGGCTCGGCGCAAGCGGGTTATGCTGTCGGTGAGGCCAGGCGAGGTGTTTGGTTTTTCTTGGTCAACTACTGCCGTGAGAGAGAGGTCTTCTTCCGTTGCTTGAGCAATTCGCTTCAAGAAGGACAGCAAACGGGCCTGACTGAGATGGGGTGTGGATTGCACCAGTCCCGTCGGCGTCATGATAAAACCGCCGATGCGGTCTCCGCCATCGCGCGCGGACCACGCGAGCCAGGCTGCTGCCCGGGCGGCCAAAACCGATTTGAAACAGTCCTTCGTGCCGAACCGCATCATGGGCCGGCTGTCGATTAGGAGCATGACCGGGCGCTCCCGCTCTTCGTGGTAAAGCTTGGTATGAACTCGGCCGGTGCGGGCGGTGACCCGCCAGTCGATGGCACGCAGGTCATCACCGGCTTGATAGGCCCGGGACTCGTCGAACTCCATCCCTCGTCCGCGAAAGGCAGAACGGTAAGGGCCGGCCTGGCGGGTTCGCAGAGCACGTGTGGGTGCCATGGCGCTGCGGCCTTGGACCGGCCGCATGGCTATCAATTCATCAATGCCGGCAACGATGCCATAAAGATCCTGCATGTGGCTTTCCACGGATATCGATCAGGTGAGGAATTTAAAAGGTTAGGTGAGGGGTACTCGATTTATGAGCAAATCCAGAACCCCATCTGTGGTCATGCCGTCGGCCTCGGCTTCAAAGGTCAAGAGTACCCGGTGGCGCAGAACATCCTTCACCACCGCTTGCAAATCCTCAGGGGCGACGAAATCAGCCCCGCGCAACCATGCATGGGCGCGCGCGGCTCGGTCTAGGGAGATAGAGCCCCGTGGGCTGGCCCCACAGCGGATCAGGCCGTTCAGCTCATCACCGTACGCTTCGGGTTGGCGGGTCGCGATAACCAGCTGCACCAGGTAGGTCTCCAAGGCAGGCGCCATATAGGTCTTTAGAGCCAGGTCGCGGGCCGCGAAAATCCTGGCCTGTGGCAGAACCTTATCGGGTGCCGCGATCTCGCCCCGTGCTTCGCCCCGGACCAACTTAAGGATCTTGTGCTCGGCCTCACTATCCGGATAGCCGATACGCAGATGCATGAGAAATCGATCGAGCTGGGCTTCCGGTAAGGGGTAGGTGCCCTCCTGCTCAAGGGGGTTTTGGGTTGCCATGACCATGAATAGCTTGGGCAGACGGTAGGTCTCGCGGCCGACGGTGACCTGGCGCTCGGCCATGGCTTCAAGAAGGGCGGACTGAACCTTGGCCGGTGCCCGATTGATCTCGTCGGCGAGGACTAGGTTGTGAAAAACAGGGCCGGGCTGGAAGGTGAAAGTGCCCGTTTCGGGCCGGTAGATATCCGTACCCGTCAGGTCGGCGGGCAAGAGGTCGGGCGTGAATTGAATGCGATGATCTTCGCCGTCGATGGCCCGGGAGAGCTCCTTGATCGCCTTGGTTTTGGCCAAGCCGGGCGCTCCTTCGACCAAGAGATGACCGTCGGCCAGAAGAGCCAGAATTAGTCGATCAACAAGTTTTTCCTGCCCGACGATCCGACCCTTGAGATGGCGTCTGAGGTCGGCAAAATCCTCGCGGATCAGGTCCTGGTCGGGGAGGGCGTTGTCTGGCTTTTCCTTCGGCGGCACAAACTCGGTGACGTTGTCGCTCATTCCTTGGGTTCCTCAACGAAAAAGAATAGGTCCAAAAATCATTGGCCTTCGACGGCGGGCCCAGTGGGACCGGATGCCATTCGGGAAGGCCGGTGGCCCATAATTCAGGACATCACCTAAAGACGAGATGACAGCCGGGTTACAAAGTGTTTATCGCCCGGCGCCGTTCCGCCTTTCGGGCAATTGTTAGGCAAAAATACGTGATTGTGCGCCCACGGCCTTGGCAGCTTGCGAGAATCCCTGGCAGGATGGTGACCGCCGAGGGCTTTTGCGAAGCCCGCAGACCAATCCAAGCATGAGAGGTTCCATGCCAGCCAAGAAGATATCTGCCGATCGGGTCGGATTGCCCCAATTTACTGGTTCGGACGAGGCCTCAGCGGCTTCGCATCCGCAAGAGCCGTCCGACGGCGGGGCCGAGGTCTTTACCCTGTCCAGCCACGCCCGCGCACGGGAGGCTTTGGCCTTTGGACTATCGGTGGGTGCGCCTGGCTTTAACATTTTCGTTTTGGGCGAGGACCGAAGCGGCCGTATGACGGCCACGCTTTCCTATCTGGAAAAAGCCATGGCCGACCGCCCGGTTCCTGACGATTGGGTCTATCTCAATAACTTTGCCGAGCCCCATCGGCCTCGGGCCTATGGTCTGCCGGCGGGCATGGGGCGCAACCTGCGCACTCGCATGGCCAACCTGCTTCCCCGTCTCCGTGAAGCCCTTTCCGGTGCCTTTACCGCCGGTGATTATGAGGCTCAGGTCCAGGCTGCTCAGCAGGATGCACAAAGCCAGGTCGGCGCAGAGATCGATGCGCTACGAAAAGATGCAAAGAGTAAGGGATTGGATCTCGTCCAAACCGCGGGTGGCATCACGGTGACGCCCGTCGGGCCCGACGGCAATCCCATCAATCCGGCGGAGATTGCGGAAGCTCAAAAAGAAGCCGTGGAGACGGCCCTTCAGGAAATCAACAAGCGTCTTCGCGCTATCAATCGCATGGCCGGAGAACGGCAAATGGACTTGGCCGAGGCCCTGCGTGACCTAAACCGAGCCGTTGCCGACCGAGCCATTGGGGGGCTGTTGGATTCCCTCGCCGAGGCTTTTGAGGGGCAGAGCGATTTGGCCGCTTGGATCGAAAGTTTGCGCGAGGACATTTTGGCGAACGTGAGGCTCTTCATGGGCGAAGCGGCGGCGCCCTCTTCTGCCGATGGACAGGGAGGAATGACGGGTGCGGCGGAAAGCCTTTTGGCACAGCGTTATGGGGTCAACCTATTGATCGATAATGGAGATGCGGCGCATCCGGAGGTGGTTCTGGAAGCCAATCCCACGGCCGGCAGCCTTTTCGGGGACATGGAATACCGACAGGCCGGTGGTGTGTTGGAAACCGACTTCACTCTTATTCGTGCCGGTGCCCTTCATCGAGCCAACGGGGGAATTTTGGTATTGCGCGCGGAAACCCTTGCGGCCGATCCAGCCATTTGGCTGGGCCTGAAAGCCGCCTTGAGGGATCGCCAGGTGGTGGTTGGGCAACTCAGTCGACGGGGGGGCGTTCCCATCGCCGGTGCTCCTCAGCCTTTGCCGGTACCCCTAGATGTAAAGGTTGTCTTGGTGGGTGCCCCACGCTGGTACTACACCTTCTTTTCCGTGGACCCGGACTTTCATCACTATTTTCGCATCAAGGCCGATGTGGACACGGATATGCCGGCCGATGAGTCCAACCTGGCCTGCTATCGCGATCTGGTACAGGAGATCGCAGCCCGCAACTGCGGCCGTCGCTGCACCGCGGAGACGGTGGATTACATTTTGGGTCTGGCGTCCCGCTGGGCGGGGGATCGGACCCGCTTGACCGCCCAGTTCGAGCAGGTCGAGGACGCGGTGCAAGAGGCGACGTTGCTGATGGGGGAGTGTGGCGACGGGGATGACCCGACCGCGCCCCTCTATAAGGCCGTGGTCGTCCAAGCCATCGCCCGGCGGCGCGACCGTAATGCCCGCATCGAAGACCGTCTCTATGAACAGATCGCAGACGATATGGTAATGATTGATGTGACCGGGTCCGTGCGCGGCCAGATCAACGCCCTGACAGTGCGCTCCTTTGGGGACCACTCTTTTGGCACACCGTCACGGGTAACGGCTCGGGCTTCGGTGGGACGACGCGGCGTCATCAACGTGGAACGGGATATCGCCTTAGGCGGTCCGATCCAGCAAAAGGGCGTTATGGTGCTGCAGGGATTTTTGGCGGGGCACTTTGCTCGCCGCCATCCTTTGTCCTTTAATTGCTCAATCACCTTTGAACAGAGTTATGGCGGCGTTGAGGGCGACAGCGCGTCGCTGGCCGAGTTGGTGGCCATCCTCTCCGACATTTCCGGTTTGCCGGCACGCCAAGACTTGGCCATCACCGGGTCGGTCAATCAACGCGGGCAGTCTCAAGTCGTAGGCGGGGTGCACCACAAAGTGGAGGGCTTTTTCCGCGCTTGCCGAGACAAGGGACGACTCACGGGGACGCAAGGGGTGATCATTCCCCGAGCCAATGAAACGAACCTGGTGCTTGACGATGAAGTAGCCCAGGCTGCGCAAGAGGGTAACTTCACCATTTGGTCGGTGGAGACCATCGATGAAGCGTTGGAGTTGTTTTTAGGGACAAAAGCAGGTGAGCCGGATCAGGACGGCAACTATCCACCCGACAGCATTTATGGCCGGGTGGCCGCTGAACTGGCAGCCTTCAACGATATCTTATCAGAGGATCGCTGAAGCAGGCGCATGGCGTCGTTATCCTTGCTCGATAAAAGGGTGATGCCGCTATGGCTTTTCTCGACACTTGGAATGGCGTGAAGTGTCTCAAGCTTGAAGCGCGCAAAAACTCCAATCAGAGACGGTACGGACTTATGACGAATGGGTCCAATTGCTGATCACATCATGGTAGTTCAATTTCTCGATGGAGGAAGCGATGATCACTTGTCATTTGACCTATCAGATCGATCCAACAAAGGCGGACGATTTCGAAGTTTATGCGAAAGCTTGGATCACCCTGGTCGAACGGTTTGGCGGCACCCACCATGGCTATTTTTTACCCCACGAGGGGCCGAACGATCTGGCCTTTGCCGCCTTCTCGTTTCCATCTTTGGCAGACTATGAAAGGTACCGCCAAGACAGCGCTTTAGACCGGGATTGTCGGGCCGCCTATGACTTCGCGGTTAAAACAGCTTGCATCAAGAGGTATGATCGACACTTTCTTCGCCCTGTTTTGGAAGGCGAAGAGCCGAACCTGATCTTAGCGTAAGCGACGGTCTAAAAGAGAGATATCCGAAAAGCGGGTAAGAGCGCCCCTTTAGTTGGAGTGATCGGAATGGTCGTGATCGCCGTGATCATGGTTGTCGTGATCATGGTCATCGTGGTCGTGACCTCCGCCTTCCGGGGCTTGGGCGCCCACACCGGCAATGGGAACCAGGATGCCAACTTCGCCCGCCTTTTCAAAGATCAAGGTGATCGTGACGCTTTCCCCTTCCTTGAGGGAGTCGTGCAGACCCATGAACATGATGTGATCGCCGCCCGGCATTAGCTTTACCGATGCGCCGGCCGGGATTTCGATGGCCTCGACGGGGCGCATCTTGGCCACGTCATTTTCCATGATGTGAGTGTGAAGCTCGTTGCGCGCTGCCGCCTCGCTGCGCAGCCCGATCAATCGGTCAGCTTCGGTCCCATGGTTTGTAATCGTAATGTAGGCAGCTCCGTTTTTGGCTGGGCCCGCCGAGGCTCTCGCCCAGGGCTCGGTGAGCTGTATCTTTTCGTGGCCGTCGCCCGCATGGCTCATTGTGGCGGTGCCGCATAGCAACAGGGACGCGAGGAAAACTCTGAGGAAGGAGGCTATCGGCATGGATGGATCTCTAAATTTGTTTGGCGGCGCGTTCGGCCAGCAAAATAGACTTAAGTTGAAGCGGCTCTCAAGCGCCCACTGACCGAATTCATGGTGACTGCGGTCTAATGTCGCGCCTTTTTGGCAATCAATGCCCAAAAAAGGGCCGGCGCCCCATGGGGACGCCGGCCTGGCTCGCTATCTCATGGCAAATCAGGTCATGGACCAGCGTTCGATGAGCTTGTAGCCATCCAGGTTCCAGTTGCCGGCGACCTTTTCGGGATGGGTCAGCTTGGACTTCTGATAAGCCATCAGGTGATTGGCGAAGATCGGCACAACCGCGCCACCGTCGTCGCGGACAATCTCCTGCATTTCCCAATACATGTCCCGTCGCTTGGTCTCGTCCAGTTCGGCACGGGCTTCACGCAACAGCATGTTGAAGCGGTCGTTCTTCCAGAAGGTTTCGTTCCAGCTGGAATCGTCGGCGTAACCCTGGGAGAACATCCAGTCTTCGGTGGGGCGACCGCTCCAATAGCTGGCCGCCCAAGGGTGTTTCATCCACACATTGGACCAATAGCCGTCGTTGGGCACCCGATTGGCCACGATGTCGATACCGGCCTTGGCTGCCTGCTCGCGGTAAAGAACGACCGCATCAATGGCACCGTTCCAGATCGCCTCGGATGCACTGAGCTCGACCGTTAGGGTATCAAGGCCTGCTTCCTTCAAGTAGAACTTGGCCTTATCGGGATCATAGTTGCGCGGCGCGAGTTCCGTGTTGAAGTAGCGGTTGGCGGGCGAAATGGGATGGTCGTTACCGGCCGCTCCATAGCCTTTTAGGACCTTGTCCACGATTTCCTGGCGGTCGATGGCATACTTTAGCGCCAAGCGCACATTGTTGTCGTTAAACGGTGCCTGCCGGGTGTCCATGGGGAAGGTGTAGTGCAGGGTGCCGGTCACATCGAGCAGCTCGACGGCTTCGTTCTGCGCCAAGAGATGGGCGGTCTTGAGCTCAACCTTGTCGATCAAATCAACCTCGTTGGAGACCAAGGCATTTTGCCGGGCCGCCGCATCGGCGATGATATTGATCTCGGCTGATTCGAAGTGACCCACATCGTCCTTGAAGTAATTGGGGTTCTTTTGAACCACGGCCCGGACGCCGGGATCGAACTCTTGCAAGCTGTAGGGGCCGGTGCCGTTACCTGCTGTGGCTTGGACTTTGCCGTCCTTGCTGGGCAGGATGGAAAAGGCGCCGGTGCTGAGAACGAAGGGGTAATCGGCATTACCGGAGGACAGAATAATTTTGACCTCGTGGTCGCCACTGCTCTTGATATCCTCGATCTGATTGGCGAAGGCCTTGAGGGAGGATTTGGAATCCTCGCCGCGATGATGATTAAGGGTCGCCACCACATCCTCGGCAACCAGAGGCTTGCCGTCGTGGAATTCCACACCCTTGCGCAGCTTGAAGGTCCATTCCGTTGCCCCTTCATTGGGCTCGAATGACTCCGCCAAGAGGGGGTGGAGGTTGCCGTTCGCATCCACTTCGGTGAGCTGGCTCAGGTATGTGGAGGACAACATGGTGATGAAGGCACTGGAATCCGGTGCTGGGTCTAACACGTCACTGGTGGAGCCTTCGGCAGTGCCAAGGCGCAAATGGCCCCCTTTATTCGGCGTCATGGCCTGGGCTTGCTGGGCCAGTATCGGCGCCGCAGCTGCGGCCAAACCCAGCGCGGAGGTCCGTGTCAAAAACTCGCGCCGTTTGATGGCGCCAGACAATAATCCTTTTTTGAGGTCGTCAAATTCGCTCATTTGGCAGTCTCCCTGTGGTCGTTATGGTGAGTTGTTATTCTTGATCGATCCGACGATTTACCAAGCTTATCACCAGCTTGCCTGGCTTGGTACAGGAATTTGGGAAAAATTGTTTCAGGTGAGGAAATTGGAGCAATCGGCCGTTCGATGCAGCCGCCGCATCCATTACGCCTTTACCCAATAGATCCGAATTTTTCGATTGATTGAAAAAGCCCGTATCGGTTCATCAAACCAGACCAGATGCTTAACCAATTTTTTCCCGGTTCCTTTTAAGGTAACCGGTTCCAGAAGAAGGATTTGCTCTTCGGACCAGTAAAATGTCTCGGCCATCGATGGCACTACCTTAAAAAGGTTAGGTGATGGCTAGGTGAATGACAGTGAGGATGGGCCAGAGTGTTGGAAATTCTATGTATTGATGACGAGCCCGATTTTAGGGTTATGCTCAAGGAATTCATTGCTCTTTGGGGATACGGGGCTCTTGAAGCGTGCGACGGTGCCGATGGCTTGACGCAAATCGTCGAGCGGAAGCCAGCCCTGGTGATTTGCGACCGGAAGATGCCGCGGTTGTCTGGCTATGAGATGTTAACTCTTTTGCGGGAAAAATTTCCCCAATTCAACGAAACACCCTTTATTTTCCTGACCGCTCTGGATGATGTTCGGGATATCAATGCGGTCGAGGATCTGCGCCCAACCAGATACTTGACAAAACCTATCGATTTTTTGGCCCTTAGGGCGGCGATCGAAGAGCTGCTGGAAGAGATTTCCCTTAGACATTAAGGGATGTCCAGCAGACCTTAACGACTCCTTAAAGATAAGCTTTCTAGCCTATCGGGAACCGACATCGAAATTTGGTGTTTGTTTAAAGAGCGTTGCGTATGCGACGCGATGCGGGCTAAGCGCATCTCTTACGGAGGCGAAGGGTGGAAGTTTTCGACGCTTCAATTCTTGGGTTTACGGTTTTCGCTGTTTTGGTGGGCTGGATCTTTATGGCTTGATCACGAGCCGACCCTTGACAGTCGGCCAACCAAATAATCGCCCTCCACTTTATTGGAAAATACCTCCATAGGTGGCAGAGCTTTTTGCTTGTCTGTCAAACTGCCAAATTCGTTGGCCCGGTATATTGGCTAGCTTGCATGGGCGGAGCGGGGAGCTTCCGGGAATTCGCTTTCCGCCTCGTCATTGAGGTCGCAGTCCAGTGCATTGGCGATTTCCGCTTGTTGAGATTTGACGCCGGCCCGATCCCACTTTGTTGTGGGTTCGGCAAAGAGGTTACCAATGGCGCGATTAATCAGGTCATCCCGGATAACCGGGGGAATATGCTCGTACTTACAAGCACAAAGGATCTGGTCGATGATAAAGCCTGGCTGATAACAGGCCAGGTCGCCATTCCCGCGCGAGGACAAGGCTTCAACAACCAAATCAATGCTCTTTTGATCCACGTTCAGCCCGGCCTTTTCTCCGACCGCGCGGAAAATTTCGCTGAATTGCTCCGAATCCGGCCCGACGGTTTCCAGCTTATAGGGTATTCGCCGAAGAAAGGCGGGATCCATCAAATCGTTCGGCTCCATATTCGTGGAAAAAATGATCAATTCGTCAAAGGGGATTTCAAAGCTCTTTCCCGTATGCAGCTTGAGAAAGTCCACACGGCTTTGAAGGGGGACGATCCATCGGTTCAAGAGCTCTTCCGGGCTTACCAATTGGCGTCCAAAGTCGTCGATGATGAAGGTGCCACCCAGCGCCTTGATGTGCAGGGGTGCCTCATAGAAGCGTGCCGTGGGGTTGTACTTCAAATCCAGCATCTCCAGGGTAAGCTCACCGCCGGTAATCACTACGGGACGCTGGCAAGGAACCCAGCGGCGGTCAACGTGATCTCGGCGGATCGAAACGCCTTCAGCTTTGGATTCCTGCTTGATCTCAACGTGAATGGAAGGATCGAAGATCTTGATGATTTGACCGTCAATTTGCACGCAATAGGGTATATAGACCACATTACAAAAAATCGCGGCGATGGCCTCGGCCACGGTGGTTTTACCGTTACCCGGAGGCCCGTAGAGCAAGATGCTGCGGCCCGAGTTGATGGCCGGTCCGATGTTCTCGATAAACTGATCCGCGATCACCAGCCCATTGAAAGCCGTTTGCACCTGAGCCCGATTGACCCGTTCGTTGGTAATTTTTTGGGCCCTGATTTGATAGGCATAGGATTCCAAGTTCACTGGAGCCGGTCCCACATAGAGGTTTTGCTCCATGGCCTCGTTGGCTCGTTCCTTGCCCAGCGCGGTCAAGCTGTACCGCAGTTCGGAAATCATGTTGCCATCGCCTGTGGTGCCCAAGACCTCGATCATCTTGAGGGCGACGCACTCTTCCAGCAGGACCTGTACCATGGGATTGGGAAGCTTGATCACCTCCGCCATTCTAGACGGCGTCTGCAATTCCAGGTTGCTCATGATTTTAAGGAGCAAATTCCGGATTTCTCCGGATGGGATGCCGGTCTCATCTACATTTCGAGGGGCCTTGGGGGGCTCGTTTAGGATTCCGGCGAGTTGTTCTTCGGTAATGACTTGCAAAGCGATCAGGGCATCGCCAAGTCGACCGCCGCTGGAGCGCTGTAGCTCAAGCGCTTTTTCGATATCGTCCTTGCTTGCTAACTTCTTGTTAAGGAGGATTTCGCCCAATTCCATGACCAACCAACTCCATGACCCGGTGTAAGTTTTCGACCATCTCCGTATAGATCCGGCCACTTTACTGTCCCGAGGTTAACGGTCGCTTTAGAATTGAAAAATGTATCCATCCCTTTTCCTAACTCTTAAATTTGGTTACCTTGTCCACGCCTGATAGGCGCGAAATTCCGACGAAACGGGGCAAGATCTTCATTCTTAGAGATTTGTTAATGGCGTCGGGGTGGTGATTCGTCCCAGATTTGCCGAAAGGGCTCAGGATTTGCCAGCTGTTATCAGTGCCGATCGAAACCCATGAGAATCAGATTCCTACTATTTGCATCTTTTTTTCTGGTTACGGCTGTTCCCATCGCGTTGTTCGGGCTCTGGCCAGGGTCCAAAGCGCTGCAGAACGAAATCGAAATCGTAGCAGAAAGAAACTTATTGTTGGCAAAAGGCATTGCCAGCTCGCTTACTCACTATGCCGAGGATGTGACGGCGATTTTTGCGCTGATGACCGATAACGCAATCGCCGGGAATCAGATTGGGGGCTTGGAGCCATTCGCCAGCAACTTAGATTTCAAGAGCATTTGTGTCGTCGACCCAAAGACGGGTGCGGTTACGGAATTTTTTGCCGGAACAAAATCGGCTTGTCCGTCATCTCTCTCTATTGAAGAAATTGCGCTCTATATAAAGGAAGCAGGAAACGACCGAAGCGGCTTCTCTCCGGTTAGGTTGGGAAAAGATGGTCCGGAGATCTTGCTCAGCCGATTTGCCAGCGGCAAGCTCGTGGTGGCAACCATCGGAACAGGTTACTTCTTGAAGGTGGCCGAAGATGTGTCTTTTGGCGAGAGGGGGCATGCCACTATCGTGGACCGGAACGGCAAGGTTCTGGCCCACCCGGTAAAGGCATGGCATCAAGAGGTACGTGATTTATCGGCCTTGGAGCCCGTGCGGCAGATTGCCCAGCGCAGGAATGGTGTAACCAATTTCTATTCGCCGGCGCTGCAAGAAGAGATGATCAGCGCCCATGCGCCTGTGCCAGCGACCGGATGGGGTGTCTTGATTCCTCAGCCCATGGAAGAATTGGTCGCCCGGGCCGAATCGGTCGATCGTTTTATTTTCAATACAATTGCGATCGGTTTTTTTGTCGCCGCGATTTTGGGGTGGGTTCTATCCGGGTATTTGACTCGGCCGGTTCTCGCTGTTCGGGCCGCAGCACTCAAGATGGCGACCGGTGATTTGTCGTCTCGGGTTGAGAAAATGTCGGCAATAACCCCTCGCGAGCTGCGCGATTTAGGCAAATCATTCGATTTGATGGCGGAATCTATCCGCATCGACGTAGCACACCGAAAATCTGCTGAAAATGCCCTGCGTGCCAGCGAAGAAAAGTTTCGCCGAGTGTTCGAACACGGTTCCTTGGGCATGACGATCCTGGGACCCGACCTTCGTTTTTTAATGGCTAACAACCGGGCCTGTGAAGTTCTTGGCTATGGGGCGCGGGAAATGGCGGGCCTTTCCCTGTCCGATATCTTGAGTGCTGATGATGTCGCGCAGTTTGCCGAACTATCGGATAAAATCGCCGCCGATGACGAGACGATTTCCCAGTTCGAAACGCGGCTTATCAGAAACGATAGGTCGTTGTTCAGTGCCCATATCACGGCGAGTGTGATTAAAGACAAGGATTGGAAGGCATCACTAGGGCTGCTGATGATTGAGGACATAACCGAACGAGAAGCGTTGAACGAAAAGCTTCGTTATGCCCAAAAGATGGAAGCCATCGGACAATTGACCGGTGGCGTGGCCCACGATTTCAATAATTTATTGGCAGTCATTCTGGGCCATACCGAGATTCTTGAAGAGCGTGCCGGAAAGCTGCCTGAACCCTTAGGCAGATCATTGAGTGCCATTCGACGAGCTGCCAATCGGGGGGCTATTTTGACCGAACGTCTGATGATCTTTTCCCGGCGGCGCAAGCCCGATGCAGCTGAGATCGAAGTTAATCACCATACCTATGAAATATTTCAGTCTCTTAAGCCACTTCTGGGTGAGGCAATTCACCTGAGCTACCAGGTCTGCGATGAACCCTGCTGGGTGCGGGTGGATTTGACCCAATTGGGCGAAGTCTTGCTGACCCTCGCCCTAAATGCCAAGCAAGCCATGCCCGAGGGTGGTCAGCTAAAGGTATCTGTCTCGACTTTAAATCTGAGTGAGCGAAGCAGAGCCTCTCAATTTGGTTTGTCCATGGGGGACTATGCGGTTATCGCTGTCTCGGATACGGGAATGGGAATGGACGACCGTGTTCTCGAACACGCGACTGAGCCTTTTTTCACCACCAAGAATGTGGGTGAGGGTAGCGGCCTCGGCCTAAGCATGGCCTATGGATTCGCAATTCAGTCTGGCGGCGTGCTGAGATTGAGCAGCCGCCCGGAGCAGGGCGCCGAGGTTGCGCTTTTTCTGCCTTTGTTGATCGATCATACAGATGGGGAGGCAGTCGGGCTGGAAGAGCATGTGTTTCATGATCATAAAGCAAAATCCGCGTAAGAGCCTTGCCCGCGTAAATGAACAGCGGGTCGTTACGTATTTGTAACAAAAGCCACAATTTTATAAAAGCGCACCCTGCTGTAAGGAAGAGAACAAGTTGCCACAACGCGGCGATCGCGGCGATGACGCCGAAAGCCGCGTCATAGGAAGAGGTTCGATGAAAAATACACAAAGTTATCCACATCTTTCTACGGTTCCGCGAGTTGTCGCGGCATGTTCGAAATCGTAGACTTCGCCCGACTAACTTGGGGGCGCTACATGAAGTACTTGCCGTTCAAATCGATCCTGTTGGGCTCGGCCATCTTGGGAACAGGACTCGTCCTGGGACACAATGCCGAGGCCGTTCCTAAACCTTATACTTCAGACCTATTTTTACCGGCGAAATTCCAACCGGTTGCAACAACTCTGTCGGGCGCGACATGGCGGCTTACGGATAGTCGAGACCATGGGCCGAGAGTGCTTTTGGCGGCCGGCGAGGAGTCGACGGCCAGCGACGCGATGGCCGCTGATGCATCGGGCGGCTCCAGCTTACGGCAAATGATGACGACGGTTCTCGACGAGCTTGATCAGCTCACCGCGGCGCTGGAGAAAGCCGAGTTGGCAAAGGCCGAAGCCGAGGCTCAGTTGGCGGAGCAAAAAAAGCTGCTGGATGCGAGCTCCATCGAACGGGCACGCCTCGGTGAACAGCTGACTACCGCACGCCAACAGGTATCCAGTCAGAAGGAAAAATTGGCCCTCTCAGAAGGAGTGGCAAACGGACTGAAAAATGACTTGTCTGCGGCACGACAGGAGTCGAAGACCCTACAATCGGGTTTGGACAGTAAAAATGCCGAGTTGGCAGAGGCTCAAAGCCAGATCGCGACCTTGACCGGGGAACTGGAAAAGACCACAGCGCAGTCTGAGGCTCTTTCCGCCGCCGAGACCGAGGTGCAAAACCTCAGTCGCCGGATTACGGATTCGGAAAACCAGTTGACACAGAGCCAATCCAGGTTGAGTGATGCTTTGCAAGCTCAAAGCCAACTGGAAGCGGACCTGGACACGGCCAAACAGGGACTGTCTGAGTCGGAAGCTGAAAAGCAGGCGATGATCCAAATTTTGAAGGCGTCGTCTGCCGAATCCAACACCTTGAAACAGGATCTGGAGCAAGCCCAAGCCGAGCAACAGCGCCTGACGGAGACGTTATCGAAAACGCAGCAGGACCTGGAGCAAATCGCTGTGTTGCAGGCCGAAATTGTCGGCCACAGAGAAACGGCTGCGGCTGCCCAAGAGGATCTGACACGATTGAACAAACATCTGTCAGTGGCTCAGGGTGACAATGAGAAATTAAGAGGGGCCTTGACAGCGGCGGAGGCGGATAAGGCCCAGCTCAGCCAGGATTTAGCATCCCTCAAAGGAGAATCGGAAAAAATCGCCAAGATGCTGATTATTTCTCAAGGCGAGGTGGATCGTTTGACCCAGGCGGTCACGGGCGTCGCCGAAAAGGAACAGGCGTTGGTGGCGGCGAAACAACAGATCCAACATTTAAAGGTTGGTCTGACCGATGCCAATACGAGTATCGGCGAACTTCAATCCGATTTTCAGAACTTGGGGAATGCCACGGCGGTTTGGATCGAGAATCTTTTTGCCGCGGCGGCTGAAAAATCCAACGCGGATATTGCCGAGCTGCGAGAGAAGTTAAGTGACACCGCAAAGCGTATCGAAGCTTTGAACGCAGCCGCTGGTGAAAGTGATCAGCCGGCGGCCGAGTAAGACGGGGAAGAGAAGTAGTCTTTCGGACTGGGGATTATCAACCGCTGATGACCGCGACGTCCGATAGAATGGAAAAAACAGGCCCCCGCGAATCCATGTCGGGTATGCCGCTTGATCGCCGGGCCATGTAGGGAGGCACAAGTTATTAGCATGAGTAACGTTACAAAAAACCTGTTGGGCGCGATTGCGGGGCTATTTGCTAGCGCGGTCTTGACGTCCAACGTCACGGCGCAAAACGTTTTCGAGCAGCGCGACATCGTCAACGCAGGCACCGTGGGCGTCATATCGGGCGGAGTTACCGGCACCTACGTGCGGATCGCGTCCGATTTATCCAACGCTCTCGACAGCGGCTACGATCATCGGGTGATGGCGGTGTTGGGCAAGGGCTCTATTCGCAACATTGAGGATTTGTTGCTGTTGAAGGGCATCGATATCGCCATCGTGCAATCGGATGTGCTGGATTTTTATAAGGCGGCCGGCGTCTATCCCAATGTGGAAAACAAGGTCACCTATATCGCCAAGCTCTATGAGGAAGAGGTGCATCTTCTGACCCGCACCGACATTAACAACGTTTCCGAATTGGCCGGCAAAAAGGTCAATTTCGGAACCCAAGGTAGCGGCACCTTCATGACCGCTGGAATCGTGTTTGAGTCGCTGGATATCGACGTTGAGGTGACCACGGATAGCGAATTGATCGCTTTGGACAAATTACGCAATGGCGAGATTGATGGTCTGGTATTTGTTGGCGGTAAGCCGCTCAATCTACTGTCGCAGATTGGCTCGGACGAGGGATTGCAGCTGGTGAGCATCTTGCCGGATGCGGTCGAGGGTGCCTACATCGGCTCGGTCCTGACGTCGGATGACTATCCAAACCTCATTGCAGCGGGCGGTGAGGTGCCGACGGTTGCCGTAGGTGCCGTTATGGCCGCTTACAATTGGGATCCGGAAAGCGACCGCTATCGCAAGGTCAAAGGTTTTGTGGATCGCTTCTTCGATAACATCGAGACGCTGAAAGAAGCGCCTTATCATCCTAAGTGGCAAGAAGTCGACCTGCAGGAAGACTTGCCGGGCTGGAACCGATTCGGACCGGCGGCGGATAAGCTCGCCACAATGCAATAAGGCGGGGCGTTTAAAGTCGGGCCCCCTGTGACGGGGCTCGACTCAACCATTGGCGCCGCTGGAAAGGATAGTGCCGTGACCCACAGCCGAAAAATGCCGAAGGTCCATCCAGTGGCTGCCAATTGTTCTTTGGGGAGGAATACCGCTTTGCAAAAGAGAGCTGGGCAAAAGCAAGCTGGCGTGCGGCTTTTGGCGTCCGCTGGCTTGGCGGGGCTGTTGATGTTGACCCTGCCGTCCGACGGCGAGGCGGCGGTTTTTGTTTTGGAAAACGGCCAGCGTATTGAAGGTGAAATTATCCACTCGACCCGCAATACCATTATGTTGCGAGGGACGGTCGGCGGTGTGCGGCAATTGTCCCGTACCGAAATCGACGCGGTGCAGATCTCGCTTGCTGATGGTCGAACGATCAGCGGAAGTTTGGAATCTTGGCGGGGCGGTTTATACGAGGTACGTCAAGCAAATATAGTGCTCAGCGTTCAAGATGGTCGTGTGATTGCTGAGAAACAATTTGCAGGCGGTCCAACGGACGAGGTGCAGATCACCGGAATAGCGGGGATCCAGGACCAAGGTGTATCGCAGGCACAGAGCGATAAAGACGTTGCTGCGCAGGTGGATACGCAGGCCGAAGGCAATGGCGCTCAGGACCTCGCAGGGCAAGAAGAAACAGCCACAGCTGTGGAAAGTGCTGGGGCTGATGCCGCCGCCGACGCAGACACGCTGGTTCAGGGTGAGGCGTCCTCGACAGAAGATCAGCTAATGTCAGATCAAGTCGCTTCGCCAGAGGCTGAAGATCTGAAAGAAGCAAGTCAAATCGATAAGAGTGCTGTGGCAGTCGAAGAAGAATCCGAGATTGCGGGCCTTTCCGACACCGGAAATGGGAATGGGGACGGCGAATTTGAAGAGACGGTAGTCGCCACCAAAGGTGAGCCATCCGAGGATGTCGGCAACCAAGAGGTTGCCGCGGTGCCTGCGGCCGTTCAAACCACAGTGTCTCAAGATCTTCCCGTGCTGAGCATTTTAGAAGGCAAGGCAACGGCTGGCGAGGCCGACGTGGTCTTTAAGGTGGAGCTATCGGCGCCGTCCGACTTTGAGGTGCTTGTTATCTATGCGACCTTTGATGGGACGGCCAAGGCCGGCACGCACTACAAGGAAGCCGTCGGCACGGTGACCCTTCGCCCGGGGCAAACCGAAACCACGCTTAAGGTTCCCTTGTTGGATGGCCTTTCATTAGAGCAGAACGAGACTTTCGAGGTTTTTATCACGACCGAAAGCGACCTTGCCAAAATTAAATCCAAGAGAGCGACGGGCACCATCTTAAGGGACGGCGGTTAGCGTTCCTATTGAGTACCTTCAATTCGACAATGCCGGGGCTGGTGTTCGTCTTTTGCCACCCAGTAAGGTCTCGCCAATAAGATCTCGGCGGTGATCCTGGGCAACAATGCCCATGACCCGAGCATCAATTTTTTCTCTTCGATTTAGCGCATTAATTAAAACTCGAGGCTTCCGTATGATTTCCCCGGTTGGATGCCTTTTCATTATATTTGGAATTTTAAGAAAATTTACCACCAAAGATTAACTGCTCCTTCATCGACGATTCCATAAAATATAAATCATTAACCCTTTTTTGCGAATATCGACGAGTTGCGAATTCGCTCAGCCAATGTGGCTTAAGAACGACGTTTTTGGATCGGGGACCGCCTTGACACCAATGGAAATACTCAACGCGATCGCGAGCCACGAGCGATGGTTGCTGGGGCGCAGCGGGGGCGTTCGCGCCAATTTGCGGGACTTAGATGCGCGCGGCCTGGTCTTGGAAGGTGTCAACCTGTGCAAGGCCAAAATGTCGGGTGTCAATCTGAAATCCAGCCAGTTAAATGGCGCCGACCTTTCCGAAACCGACCTTTTTTCAGCCGATCTTAGTGCTGCGGACCTGTCCGGATCTAATCTCTCAGGCGCAGATTTGCGCGGCGCAGAGATGAAAAATGTCAAACTCCGCGACGCCAAGTTGGAAGGCGCCGACCTGCGGGGTGGGGCAATGCTCGACAATGGAGAGTTCCGCACCTTTGAAGCGGTCGATCTCCGTGATGTGGAAATGGACAACCTGGATGCAAAAAGAGGCAATTTTTCCGGCGTCAACATGGCCGGCGCCTCGCTGCAGGGGGCAGATTTTAGCGGCGCAAAGATGCAGGGCTGCAACCTGTCGGGAGCCAAGCTGGGAAATGCCAAGCTGCCCAAGGCCCTTTTGGCCGATGCGGACCTGAGCGGCGCCGATTTCGCCAATGCGGATTTGCGCAATGCGGACCTGAGCAATGCCAAGGTCGATAACGCGAACTTTGACAATACGGACCTGTCCGGTGCCATTACTGACGGCGTCGATTTTTCCAAGGCGAATTTGGGCATGGTTTCCAGCGATATGTCCATTGCGTCCCTCCCGCCCGACCTTCAAGACATGATCACCAACCACGAGACCTGGGCCATCACAAGTGGCCGCAAGGGCAAGCGGGCCGTTTTGGACGGCATGAATTTGGATGGCAAAAATCTCAGCCAGGTTAATTTGAGCGGTGCCTCGTTGAAGGGTGTCAGCTTTGTTGAGACGCGTCTTTATGAGGTGGACATGGCCATGGCCGATTTGTCCGATGCCCGTATGCGCGGTTGCCAATTGAACGGCGCTAACCTGTCGGGCGCGCGTCTGGCTGGAGCAGATTTGTCCCACGCCAATCTGAGCGGTGTAAGCTTGGGGCCGGTCGATATCAAAGACGCGGATGGTGCCCCGACCGGCAAACAGTGGCCGTCCAACCTGACCGGTGCGATCTTGGATGGCGCCGATCTGGAAAACGCGGACCTAACCAAGGCCAACTTACTGGATGTGGACCTGACCAAAGCCAAAACCGCCAAGGCCAATCTAACGGATATCGTCACCGCCACCGGGTGATGCCCCGATAGTCTCCAATGACCTGTATTTTGGCTCTTTGGGATATGATCGTCCTCATACCCATCTCTTCAGCGATTTCTGGCGGCTGATCCTCAAAAATCCGGCAAAATCCTGTAAGTCCGAAACTTCGCAATGGCTCTGCTCGGTCAGTCAAGTTTGTCCGATCCGGTGCGCTAATTGTCTTCGCCCATTTTGCAATTCATTTGCTGGATCAGCTCAGCGATCAGTCGATCCTGATCCATGTTTCAGAAAAAATAAACTTAAGATAAAATAAAAATATTAAGCGCTATCTTTGGATTTATATTCTACGGTGAGGGCCACGTTATCGTTTGCGCTAACCACAAGAGCCCTCATTGAACAACTGGGCCCTGGGAAGATTAACCAATGCCGACGCCTGACGGGATCAGTGATGAAGATTGGGATGAAATCACGCGCGATGCATATGTCTTAGTCAATTCGGACGATTCGGATCGTGTCCGTATATTCTTGATTGAGGCTTTGTTGGAGTCATTAGAATGCCTCACCAAAAAGTACGGAAGGAAAGCCAGTATCATCGCGACAATCGCCGAATTCTCGCTCATGTCCGATTCTCCAAACCTGCACGAAAGCGAGGCGCTCTTTAAAGAAGCCTACGAGTTAGCTTGCGAGACTTCTGATGACCTGAACAAGTGCTTCATTAGCCATTCCCTCGCCGAACTGTATGACGACAAACTGAATAACCCAGACCTCGCAAGATATTGGGTCGGTGTTTTAGGAGAAAATCTAAGAAACCATCCAGAAGACTTTTTGGAAGAAAGCTACGAAGAATTGGCCGCGAAGCTTGTTACAAAGTGAAACGACTTTCTCCAAAATAGGACATTTAGCTCAAAAATACGCTCTTTGCGCAATCTAAGCCTGATCCATTGGGCACCACCTTACTCGTCTCGATTCCAAACGTCGGCGCGGCGGCCGCGATCATGTCCGTCTTGAATTTCTCCGCCAGGTGGCCGTTAATCTTGAATTCAGTTTCTATTCCTGAGAGGATACCCTTTCTAGGGCCAAGATGGTCCACAAAATAAGGGAGGTCAGGAAGACCATGTCGGGATTTTCTCTTTTTGCAGTCTCTGAGCGCGGCATCTCCCGCGATGATATTCGTGAGCGGCACTACGTGACCACCACAGGCCCGGAAAAAGCCATCGAAATGGTCCGGTCCAAGCACGCATATCTAATCGGGCAAAAGCTCATGGCGAAGTTCCTCATGCCCTGCAGCGGCCGATACCCCCTTGAGCACACCTACTGGGGCAAAGATGCGGAATTTTGGCGGCGCAAAGCTGGAACCTAAATCAATTCCGTCATATCGGTCCTCAAACGCAATGGACTGAGCCTGGATCGGTTTCACCCCTTTGGTATGGGTGATAAGGGGTAGTGAGCGTCGATTGGGCGGCCGGGCACACTGATCCTTTGGCCATGCCCTCGCACATGCGTTCCCTGTCAGTTCCTATTGGCCAAGGTGCGCAAACGGATAGGTTTGACTGATACAACTGATGTGCTGCGCGGCACAAAGGCTGGGCGTTCAGCGCTTGAGAAGGTCATGGGTGTCTATCCCTTCGCCGGTTTGGAGCGGGCCCTGGCGGCCGGCATCTGCTCATACGGGCAGGTGATATGCACTGGCTTGCAGCCCGGAACGACGACGGGATGATCCAACGGGTTCTGTTGCACGATCAAAAATTGACGCCGCCGGTCGCCAAGCAAGCCGAACAATAATCAAGGCCAACTTTGAGCCCGAGTTCCGGCATTGCTGTGATGCGGCTTGGGCACTGATATACATCGGACTGGAGGGATAAAAATACATATCAAAAATTGATGCGATATGTCAGGGGAATGATCCCTAGAATCGCTTTGGTATGGGTTTGTGTCCCGCTGGGCGGGAACCTCGTGGCTGCGGAGTAGTCAACTGCATCAGGTGGCGGCTAGGCCAGATTAGTGTCCAAGAATAGTGCGACAACCGGCAGGGTACATATTCGATGAAAAGAAAACGGATCATGAGGTTTCAGCCTTTGCTAGTCTGCGCTGCTAATTAGTGTCACCTTTTCGTTAATGGCTTTCTTGGATTGGTGAAAGCGGCGATCTGCTTGGAACCTTTCACTCTGCCTTGCCGGCGATCAAAGTTCTCCTTTGACCGCCGACTTTAGGCGCAAAGCACGGTGGCTTAGCTGATGTGGAGCCCACGGAGTGTTAGTGGGTTTACTGCGCGACGATTGCTGGGTTTGGCCGAATTAGATATAGGCTCAACTTGAGGCTCCAAATGGCACTTGGCAACGACCGCCTCGGGCGTACGGAATATATGACGAATGACTCGCATCAATGCCGCGTTACGGGCATCACGCGCTTGGACGATCAAGTCGACGGCATTGCGTTGATCATTCGAAGATTTGTAGGTCATGGCTCTAGTCCCTTTGTGCTGAGAGTTGAACGAAAAAGGAATTTCTTCCCTTGACTAAAACGTCGAATGCCATGATGTCGGTTGCCCAATCATTGGGTTAAAGATTGGACATGTTACCTAGCCCAACTGGCGCAAGGGGCGGGACTATGATTGACAGGCTCAGATATCAAAACGCAGACATCTTCGCGGCCCAGGCCAAGGCCGCCGAGGCAAGAGCCAAAGCCTATCTAGGGCCCAAATCTCGCAGGCCAACCAATGCTAAACGCTAAGTCATTGAAATAATTGGCTGGGGAACCTGGATTCGAACCAGGGCTGCTCGGGTCAGAGCCGAGAGTTCTACCGCTAAACTATTCCCCAAAATGATCGAGCTGGGCTTTTTGATAGGCGCCTGACGTTGCGGGCGACTAACGGTCCGTTGATCCAATCCGATCGCAGGTGTCCTTTTTAGTCTCAGGGGGCGGTCTTGTTCAACCGCTTTCGCACGACGGTACGGCCTCTCCTCTCGGAGAGTGCGGGGGCTGCCAGTGTGCCTATATGAAAAATTTGTGACAAAAGACGGGAAGCCTCAGCCAAACTGGTGTAGGCTGTCATACATGACCCTGAAACGGGGCTTGATCCAACGCCGGTCAAACAACGGCGGACGAACAGAGGCGGAAAATTGGATAACCCTTTGATTCAAAGGACGGTAAGCAAGTCGGGCCTGTCCAAGGCAACGCCGAATAGAGAGGCGAAACGCGACACGCCCGCCTCGGGGCAAGCTGGGCACCCTACGCCGCGCAAGACTGGACGGGGCAGGGCCGGCCCGGCTTTCGGCGCCTTGGATTTGGGGACCAACAACTGTCGGCTTCTGATCGCCCGTCCCAGTCGGGGCGGATTCCGGGTCGTCGATGCCTATTCACGGATCGTCCGTCTCGGCGAAGGCCTAACCAGCAATGGCGCCCTATCAGACGCGGCGGTGGCCCGTACCATGAAGGCCCTGCGCGCCTGTTCTGAAAAGCTGCGGTACCATGGGGTCAAGTCGGTTCGGGCCGTGGCGACCGAGGCTTGTCGGCGCGCGGAGAACCAGGCTGACCTCTTGGCCCGGGCGAAAGCGGAGACCGGGATCGAGTTGGAAGTCATCTCCAATTGGGAGGAGGTTTGCCTGGCGGCGGACAGTTGCGCCTCTTTATTGGATCACAGCAAAAGCGACGCCTTGATCATCGACATCGGTGGCGGCAGTACGGAGATTTCCTGGTTGACCCTTCGGGGAGAGGGCGATGTTGACCCAAGCGGCCGGCGGCACCAGGTGCGGGAATGGTGTTCTTTGCCATTCGGCGTGGTCAGCTTGGCGGAACGTTACGGCGGCCGTGAGGTGTCGCGCGAGGCCTACGAAGCCATGGTCGCCGAGGTTGAGGCCGCCGCCCGACCCTTCGAGCAGGCCCACCATCTAGAGCAGCGGGCCCGTGCCGGTGAAATTCAGATTATCGGGACGTCGGGAACCGTGACCACCCTGGCCGGCGTCCATAAAAGATTGCGCCGCTACGACCGTAACCAGGTTGATGGCAGTTATCTGGATCGGGCAACGGTCGCGGCCATTTGCCGTTCGATCGTGGCGATGGACTACCGCGCCCGGGAGCGGCACGGCTGCATTGGCCGGGACCGGGCGGATTTGGTCATTGCCGGCTGCGCCATTTTAGAGGGCCTCTACCGGCTATGGCCGGCACCGGGTCTGCATGTGGCGGACCGGGGTCTGCGTGAAGGTATTCTTATGACCTTGATGCGGGAGCACCGCGCGGAGGGTCGCGAGCCTGCAGAGTCCCGACCTGCTGGGCCAGCCCCGACCGAAGCATCCTTAGCGGAGCCTGGACAGTGAGCCAAGGGGGCCGCCGCCGGGGAACCGGTGGTCGGGGCAACGGTCGCGCGGGAGAGAATCGTCGGAGCGCCCGAAAAGGCTCCTTAAGCCAAAGGGGGGCCGGAAGCAAACGGGGAACCGGGTCGGTGCCCCGTGGTGAGGGCCTGAAGGTGCGGGTCAAAACCGCGAAAAGACGATCTCTATCTTCTACCCGCTGGTTGGAGCGCCAACTCAACGATCCATATGTCAGCGAGGCGCGACGCTTGGGATATCGGTCGCGTGCCGCTTTCAAGCTGGCGCAGCTCGACGATCGTTTCGGATTTTTGTCGGCTGGGGCCAGGGTCGTGGATCTGGGCTGTGCCCCCGGCGGATGGCTCCAGGTGGCTGCGGAACGCTGTGGGGCCAAGGGGAGGCTTGTGGGGATTGACCTCAGCGAGGTGGAACCTGTCGAAGGGGCTATTCTGTTGGTCGGTGACTTCTTGGATGACGATGCGCCGGCCCGCTTGCAAGCCGCCTTGAGCGGGCCGGCGGATGTGGTTTTGTCCGATATGGCAGCGGCCTCGACCGGCCATCCCAAAACCGATCATCTTCGGGTCATGGCCTTGGCCGAGGCAGCTTTTGATTTCGCTTGTTCTATTTTGGCACCTGAAGGCTGGTTCGTTGCCAAGGTCCTGCAAGGGGGCACGGAGCGGGAACTCCTGAACAACCTTCGGCAGAGCTTCCGTAAGGTCCGTCATGTAAAGCCCGAGGCGAGCCGCAGCGATTCCTCGGAAATGTATCTGGTCGCAGAGGGTTTCCGCGGCGCGATGGAAAACGAGACTTCATAGGGGCCAGAGGTCCGTATATTTTTTGTTTTGCCGACCGAGCGAATCCCCTTTGCAACACGGCGCCATTGTGTATGATGCAGCGCCAATCACCTCCGAGCGTGACCTTTTTTGCATCCCCTTCCGCCAATCGCGGGCAGGGTCTTTTTTTATACCCCGATGCAATGGACTGCTAGGTGAATGACCCTGGTCTTCATGACCCCTTCGGTTTGAAACTGTCGGGTGTCGCGAGTCCGGAACATTGAGCTGTAAGGCTCGGCGGCCGGTTGATGGATCGGCTGCTCTTTTGGAGGAATGGCATGACGATCCCCTTCGCATTGACCTTTGACGATGTTCTGTTGGAGCCGGCAGAGTCCGCCGTTCTCCCGGCCCAGGCCAACACCCGCACCAGGCTGACCCGCACCATCGAGCTTGGAATCCCGCTCATCTCGGCGGCCATGGACACGGTGACCGAGGGGCGTCTGGCAATTGTGATGGCGCAGACCGGAGGCATCGGCGTGGTGCATAAGAACCTATCCATCACCGAACAGGCTGACGAGGTCCGTCGGGTCAAGAAATTCGAAAGCGGGATGGTGGTCAATCCAGTGACCATTTATCCGGACGAGCCACTGCACAATGCTCTCGCCTTGATGGATCGATGCCGCATATCCGGGATTCCCGTGGTGGAACGTCAGACCAAGCGCTTGGTCGGGGTTCTGACAAATCGGGATGTACGTTTTGCGGAGGATCCCGAACAACCAGTTTCGGAGCTCATGACTCGCGATAATCTGGTCACGGTCCGGGAAGGGGTCGAACGGGACGAGGCCAAACGCCTGCTGCATCAACATCGCATCGAAAAGCTGCTGGTGGTCGACGAGGATTATCGCTGTATCGGCTTGATCACCGTAAAGGACATGGAAAAGGCAAGCGCCTTTCCTAACGCCTGTAAGGATCCTCAGGGACGCTTACGGGCTGCCGCCGCCACAGGCGTGGGGCCGGACGGAATTGCCCGCGCCGAATCTTTGCTCGATGCCGAGGTGGATGTGATCGTCGTGGATACGGCCCATGGCCATTCCCAAGGCGTTACAGGTGCTGTTGATTCGATCAAGCGGCTCTCCAACTCAGTACAAGTGATTGCCGGTAACGTGGCGACGGCCGATGGCGCGCGCGCCCTCATCGACGCAGGGGCCGATGCGATCAAAGTGGGCATTGGGCCAGGTTCAATTTGCACAACTCGCATGGTGGCGGGTGTGGGCGTGCCTCAGCTTACCGCCATCATGGAAACCGCCGAGGTGGGACAGGCCGCCGGTATTCCCATCATTGCGGACGGGGGTATTAAGTTTTCCGGCGACCTGGCCAAAGCCATCGCCGCCGGGGCCAGTTGTGCGATGATTGGTTCTTTGCTGGCCGGGACCGATGAAAGTCCTGGCGAGGTATTTTTATATCAAGGGCGCTCCTATAAATCCTATCGGGGCATGGGCTCCATGGCGGCCATGGCCCGGGGTTCGGCCGATCGCTATTTCCAAGAGGATGTGTCGGACAATTTGAAACTGGTGCCCGAGGGCGTAGAGGGCCGGGTGCCCTATAAGGGTCCGGTTGGTGCAGTCATTCATCAATTGGTTGGCGGCTTAAAGGCGGCCATGGGCTACACGGGTAATGGGGATATTCCCGCCCTGCAGCAAAATGCCCGCTTCCGCCGAATCACCAATGCGGGCTTGCGCGAAAGCCATGTGCACGATGTGACCGTGACCCGTGAGCCGCCAAACTATCGCAACGAAGTCTAAAACGCCGTGCAAGAGGGCGCCCGCCTGCAGGCGAGTATGGAATTATTGCAAGAGATTGCCCAGGCGGCTCAGCCCGCCGAGCAGGTGATCGAACGCTATTGCCGCGCCCGGCGTTATATGGGTGCGAAAGACCGCCGGGCCATTCAAGAACAGATCTTTGCCGTGATCCGCGCCCAAGCGCGCCTTACCTGGTGGCTACAAAAGGCGGGCCCTGCCGAGGTGCTTTTGGAATCGGCACGCGCTCGCTTGTCCCCTTTGTTTTATCTAAGGCAAAGCGGGGCCGCGCGCCTGGATCAGATCGAGGCTTTGTGCGGGGCGGGCGCCTATGGCCCCTATGCTTTGGAGCAGAGAGAAAGGGACCTCCTGTGCTTATTGCCGGGGGACGGTTTGGATCATCCTGATATGCCCGAGGCTACCCGCTGCGAAGTGCCGGATTGGCTCTGGGCTCGATTTCAGTCCGCTTTTGGGGAGCAAGTCGAAACCGAGCTCTTGGCCCTGCGTGAGCCGGCTCCAGTCCACATTCGGTCCAACACTTTGCTCTGCGATCGGGCGGCGCTTCAGGCCGCCTTAGCGGAAGAGGGGATTGAGACCCAACCCTGCGGACTGGCGCCCCATGGCCTGGTGGTGTCCGGGCGCCGCGGCTTGCTTGGCACGGAGGCTTTTCGTAAGGGCTGGTTCGAGCTCCAGGACGAGGCCGCCCAACTGGCAGCGCTGCTGTGCGATGTAAAGCCGAACCAGGCCGTCTTGGATCTGTGCGCCGGTGGGGGCGGAAAAACACTGCCTCTGGCGGCCGCTTTAGGGCCGGATCTAGCGAAGGAGAGAGGGCGGCTTGTGGCATTTGACATTGATGCAAAGCGGCTGGCCGGCACTCGGCCTCGCCTGAAGCGGGCCGGCATCACGGGTGTGGAGCTGTCCAGCGACCCTGAAGCCTTAGCAAGCCAGGCTGCCTCCTTTGACCGAGTATTGGTGGATGCGCCCTGTTCGGGTACGGGACGGTGGCGCCGCAGCCCCGATGCCCGCTGGCGCCTGACCGCAGAGGATGTGAGCCGTGATGTGGCGTTGCAGCAGTCTCTCTTAAACCAAGCGGCGAGCCTGACCACTCCGGGCGGCCGCTTGATCTATGCCACTTGCTCCTTGTTGCCTGAGGAAAATGTTCACCAGGTAGAGGGCTTTCTGGAAGCTCATGAAGATTTCACCCTATTGCCCATCTCCCAGGTCTGGGCGCAGGTCTTAGGCGGTGTGCCGCCAGGGGAGGGGAACACCCTAAATCTAACGCCCGCAGGGCAGGGTACCGACGGCTTTTTTGTCGCAGCTTTGGAGCGCAAAAAGCCGAAGACTTTGCCATCAACTCCGCTCTAGACAGGACTCCGTTCCATCCTTAGGTTCCGGCCATGAAAGACCGCATTCTCATCCTCGATTTTGGCTCCCAGGTTACTCAGCTCATTGCGCGGCGGGTGCGGGAGGCTGGCGTCTACTGCGAAATACTTCCTTTCAATTGCGATCCAGCGCGGATCCGGGATTTTGAGCCCAACGGCATCATCCTCTCGGGTGGACCGGCCTCGGTCACGGGCAGCGATACGCCACGGGCGCCGGAACTGGTGTTTGATATGGATCTGCCTTTGTTGGGCATCTGCTACGGCCAGCAAACCATTTGCGCTCAGTTGGGCGGTGAGGTAGCCCCCTCGGATCATCAGGAATTCGGCCGTGCCTTTGTGGAGGTCAAGGAACCGTCGGCTCTCTATGACGGACTCTGGATGCCCGGCGAAACTCATCAGGTTTGGATGAGCCATGGGGACCGGGTGGTGCGCCTCCCCGAGGGGTTCCGGGTGGTGGGCACCAGCGAGGGCGCCCCTTATGCCATGGTGGCCAACGAGGAACGACGAATCTATGCGGTGCAGTTCCATCCCGAGGTGGTGCACACCCCCGATGGGGCCAAGCTGCTGAACAATTTCGTGCGCCACGTGGCCGATTGCCAAGGTACTTGGACCATGGCCGCCTTCCGGGATCAGGCGATCCAGGCCATACGCCAACAGGTGGGTTCGGCCAGGGTTATCTGCGGCTTGAGCGGCGGGGTGGACTCCTCCGTGGCGGCAGTGTTGATCCACGAGGCTATCGGCGAGCAATTGCATTGCATTTTTGTGGACCATGGCCTCCTGCGCCAAGGCGAGGCGGATCAGGTGGTGAGCCTATTTCGGGAACACTATAATATTCCTCTGGTGCATCGGGACGCCAGCGACCTGTTCCTCGGCAAGCTGGAGGGGGTGAGCGACCCCGAGCAAAAAAGAAAAATCATCGGCGGGACCTTCATTGATGTTTTCGAAGAAGAAGCCAACAAGCTGGGCGGCGCGGATTTTCTAGCACAAGGGACACTTTACCCTGATGTGATCGAATCCGTATCCTTCACCGGTGGGCCCTCGGTGACCATTAAGTCTCACCATAACGTGGGCGGCCTGCCCGAGCGCATGAAGATGAAGCTGGTGGAACCCCTGCGGGAGCTTTTTAAGGACGAGGTGCGGGCCTTAGGCTATGAGTTGGGACTGCCCGAGAGCCTGATCGGCCGGCACCCCTTTCCAGGGCCGGGCCTGGCGATCCGCATCCCAGGGCATGTCAGCCGGGAAGCCGCCAACACCCTGCGCAAGGCCGATGCCATCTATCTGGATGAAATTCGCAAGGCCGGGCTCTACGACGAGATCTGGCAGGCCTTCGCCGTCCTGCTGCCGGTCAAGACCGTGGGCGTTATGGGCGATGCCCGATCCTATGACAATGTCTGTGCCCTCAGGGCCGTCACCTCCAGCGACGGCATGACCGCCGACAGCTACCCCTTTGAGCATGCCTTCTTATCGCAAGTCGCCACCCGCATTATCAACGAGGTGCGCGGCGTCAACCGGGTGGTCTACGACGTCACTTCAAAACCCCCGGGCACTATTGAGTGGGAGTGACGGCACCGCCGTCGGTGTTATCCCCTAAGCGGGTCCAAATGACCGGTCTTTTGAAATTCTCTTAGCTGCTCCAAATAGGGCCCCAGTTCCAGGCCCTGATCGGCGACCCAGTCATTGTTGTAGTAGCTGTGCAGGTAGCGTTCGCCGGGATCGCAGATCATGGAGACGATGCTGCCGGCTTCGCCTGCGTCGGCCAGTTTGCTGGCGATGGTGAGCGCGCCGTAGACATTGGTGCCGGTGGAGCCGCCGCACTTGCGGCCGAGGACGCCCTCAAGCCAGCGCATGGTGGCGATGGAAGCGGCGTCGGGAACATTCATCATGCGGTCGATAACCTCGGGCAGGAAAGAGGGCTCAACCCTCGGACGACCGATGCCTTCGATGCGCGAGCCGCGCGGGCTGGTCAGGCTGCGGTCCCGGCTGTGGAAAAAGTCGTAAAAGACCGAATGTTCCGGGTCCACGACGCAGAGCTTGGTATCCAGGTAGTGCCCGGCTTGATAGCGGATGTAACGCCCCAAGGTGGCCGAGGTGCCGCCGGTGCCGGCGGAAACCACGATCCAGCGGGGGACGGGATGGGGCTCCCGGCTCATCTGGGCAAAGAGGCTTTCGGCAATGTTGTTGTTGCCGCGCCAATCGGTGGCCCGCTCCGCATTGGTGAACTGATCCATGTAGTGACCGCCCCGTTCGGCGGCCAAAGCCTCGGCCTGGGCATAGATGTCCTTAGGCGGGACTTTGTGACATTCACCGTCGTGAAATTCGATCTCGGCGATTTTTTCCGGCGCGGTGGTCTTGGGCACGACGGCGATGAAGGGCAGGCCCAACAGCTGGGCAAAATAGGCTTCGGAAATGGCAGTGCTGCCTGAGGAGGCCTCGATGATGGGCCGGCCCCGTCGGATGCGCCCGTTACAGAGACCATAGAGAAAAAGGGACCGGGCCAGACGGTGCTTGAGGCTGCCCGAAGGATGGGTTGATTCGTCTTTGAGATAAAGGGTCACGTCACCCAAACAGGGCAGGGGCACGCGGATCAGGTGGGTGTCCGCTGAACGGTTGGTGTCAGCGGCGATGAGCGCGATGGCCTCGCGCAGCCAATCCCGCTCGTCGGCGGGTAGGCTCTGATCGTTAATTTGCAAGTCTTGCATGTCGCTTCCTGAAAAGGCTTAAGGGGTGCGGCTTTTAAAATCCGCATCGGACAGAGCGGCTTGTAGGTCCATATCCTCGTCGCACCGCTGACGCGGGATAGCCCCATCGAAGTGAACCCAATCCCACATGCTTTCGGCGCCGAAGTGATAGGATGGCGTTAACTCGCCGGGGTCGTCCAGGCTCCCTAGCGCCATTTCGTAGCCCTGCTCGTAATCGTCCCAGGGCGGATCCACGTAGGACACTTCAAGGGTCGAGCCGCAGGCGATGCAAAACCCCCGCCTTATCAGGGGCGAGGAATTAAAATAGCTTGGCATACCGTTCGTGTAGCGAAAACCCTCCATGGGAAAGCGAACGCCCGCCCAAAAGGCACTGCCCGTGTGTCGCTGACAGATGCGGCAATGGCATAAATAGGATTCTATGGGGGCGGCTGTCGTCTCATACCTAATTGCCCCGCAGAGGCATCCGCCCGTGAATTTTTGAGACATGGTCTTCCTCTCCTATTGATCCCATAGTAGCGCTTAGCGACAAAATCTCTAGTCTGATGGATATGCCTACGGGCTTGTGATTGGAAGTCCAAGCTGTCACAAGGCAGGCGGGGCGGCTGGCCGCGACGGTGAGGCGGGCCTTTTTATTTGCAATCCATGTTATTTTAATTCGAAGTTGTCTGATTTTCGGGGAGCCACCTTGTCATCAAGCCAATCACTATCCGGGCCTCGCTTGGGCGAGTTTGTGACCTTGGCGGCCTTGATGACGTCGCTTGTGGCGCTTTCCATCGATGCCATGTTGCCGGCCCTAGCGGATATTGGGGCGGACTTGGAGGTGGCCCACGACAACGATCGCCAGCTTGTGGTCGCCATGCTGTTTCTCGGGCTGGCCATTGGACAGGTGATCTATGGGCCCTTGTCCGATAGTTTCGGTCGCAAGCGGCCCATTTACGCGGGCTTCGTGATCTTCATAGCCGGCTGTCTGCTCTCTGCCTTTGCCACGGATTACACGACAATGCTGGTGGGGCGTCTGCTCCAGGGACTGGGGGCTGCGGGGCCGCGGATCGTGGTGATCGCCATGGTGCGTGACCTCTATGAGGGGCGGGCCATGGCCCGGATTATGTCCATCGTCATGGCAGTTTTCATCCTCGTGCCGGCCTTGGCGCCGGCTATGGGGCAGGGAATTCTTGTTCTGTCCCATTGGCGGGTGATCTTTGGCTTGCTCTTTGTCCTGGCGGTGGTGGCTTTGACTTGGTTTGCCCTGCGTCAGCCAGAGACCCTGCAAGCCGAACGCCGGCGGCCCTTTACTTGGCAGACGGTTTATGGGGCTATTCATGAGTGCTGTGCCAGTCGAGTGGCCATGGGATACACCGTTGCCGGCGGCTTGGTTTTCGGCGCCTTCGTGGGCTACCTAACCTCCTCTCAGCAGATTTTTCAGGAACTCTACGGCCTGGGCCATCTTTTCCCGCTCTACTTCGGGGTTTTGGCCCTGGCCATTGGTGCGGCCGGTCTTTTCAATGCGAAGCTGGTAATGCGCTATGGCATGCGTCCCTTAAGCCGCGTGGCCTTAATCATCCTGACGATTTTGACGGGTGCCTTTGCGGCTTATGTGTTGCTGAGCGCCCCTACTGCTCCCTTTTGGCTTTTTATGGGGGTGATGATAGTAGGATTCTTTTGCATCGGCATTCTTTTCGGCAATTTCAATGCCTTAGCCATGGCCCCCCTGGGTCACATCGCCGGCGTTGCGGCGGCCGTCGTAGGTTCTGGAACAACCTTTATTTCCTTTGCGGTGGGAACGGCTATCGGCGCGCTTTATGACGGTACCGTCTTGCCCTTGGTGGTTGGATTTGCGGGCTTAGGCCTGCTCGCCCTGCTGGCTATGGCGTGGGCGGAATCAGGCCGCCCTGAGGCCGAGGCTGAGGATGAAGGCGCAGATGACGTCGCGGATAAAGATGGAGACGACACGGTGCCCTCGAATTGATCTTTTGGATGAATTCTTGTCGCCGTTGGAACACCAGGATATGGTTTCGTCCTGTTATTGCTAGGAAAACGTTATTAAACTGATCGGGAGGCGGGCATGTTTGCAAAGATACTGGTAGCGGTCGATGGTTCCGAGGTTTCGAGCCGGGTGCTGGATGCGGCCATTGCCATGGCGCAGAAGTTTGATGCCCAGGTGAGCTTGCTTCATGTGGTTCGCGAGATGCAGCTGCCCAAGAATCTGGGGCTGATGCAGGAATACGAGGCGGTCAACCGTCAACGGCACGATCTTTTGAACTCGGTTGGCGAGCAAATTATCAACCAGGCGACCCGCACCACCGAAAGTAAAGGTGTGTCAGTCGCTGGAAGCGATATCGGCACCGGCGACCCGGCCACGGCCATTATCAAGCAAGCCGACAAAGTGGGGGCCGATTTGATCATCATTGGCAGCCGTGGCCTTGGCGAGGTGGAAGGCATGTTGCTCGGCAGTGTCTCTCGCAAAGTCTCCAATACGGCAAAGGTTCCCTGTTTGATCATCAAATAGATCGGGGAGTCTTTTCTTTACTCGATATGTGGTCGGGTTCAGCTTGACCTTTTACAAAATTCAGACCGACCGGTTGTTGCTGCGGCGCTGGCGGGACGCGGACAGAGAGCCCTTTGCTGCCATCTGTGCCGACCCGGCGGTGATGAAGTTTATCGGCAACGGTCAGCCCAAATCCGCCGCTGAGGCCTCCGCCGATATCGAAAAGTTCGAGGCGGAATGGGAGCGGGAAGGTTTTGGACTTTTTGCATTGGAGTTGAGAGAGACCGGCGATTTGGCTGGCTTCACTGGACTATCGGTCCCCACGTTCCTGCCTGAGATTATGCCGTCCGTGGAAATTGGATGGCGCCTGGCGCGGAACCTTTGGGGACAGGGTCTGGCCACGGAAGCCGCCCAAGCGGTCCTGGCTTTTGGCCTGGGGATTCTGGGCATACCTGGGATCGTGAGCATATGCCACGTGGAGAATGAAAGCTCACGCCGCGTCATGAAAAGAATCGGCCTAACCTTCGACCGACGAACGGTGGTGCCGATGCTTGAATGTGAAGTGGATGTTTTCCGAACAGCGTGACGCTGGGCGGCAGGCCTCATGAGGCTGCTGGCCAGGTTTTCCTTACGCTGTGATCAGGATGGCGTTTCGATCGGGTGCTGTGTTTTTGCGGGCGTAAGGCAGTCGTTCGGCAACAATCCGGCCAAGACGTGGGCGATTTCATCGGCGCCATGCATGAATTTGAGGCCGCTGAACGGGCCCTTTTCCCAAATAACCATGGCCTCAAAAAAGATCCGCCCGGCCAAGCTCAAGGTAACGGTGGCACCTGTCCCTAAAGCGTCACCGCGGCGCAGCTTGGCTCCGGTGGCGGAGAGATCCATGACAATCGCGGGCTCTGATCCCGTCGATTGGCAGGGGTCTTGGGAAACATCCGCCGTCAGCAACAGGCTGGCCCTTTTAAAGCCACGGCGGTCCGCCTGATTTTCATCTTCTGTCATTTTCATGCCGAGGTTCCGACCTTCCTCGTTCGAGCCCGATAAGGGCCATTTTGTGGTGGGCGAGACCAGTGACGTATATGGGGGGAGGCCGCCACTGGTCTCTGTACCACTCTTCCGCAAGCCGGGGGACGGCTCGGGAATTGTGCTAATTTTCACCCCATAAGGTTAAATTTCAGGATTTAAAGTCCTAATTTTTTCTTAGCACCCGAGGCGATTTTTGCCTCTTTCTTGTTTTTCGGTGTTTCAAGGGTGGGGCATGGTGCCGTCCCCCCGTCGTTCCCATCGGCGAGATGGCGCGTGACCTGTCCCAAGCCGGGCCAATCGGGGCGGGTGGCCACGTCCTTGCTGCCGCAGTTTTGGCAGCGTAGATAACAACCCACATCGGGCACCGGCTGTGCCGGCCCCAATTCGCTGATCAGACGCTCGACGGGTAAGACAGCATTGTGTTGGCAGCGATTGCACCAGCAAAAAATGGCAATGCTCTCGGCTGCCAGCTCGCCCAGGGTCGCAGCCTTTAGTTTTTGATCCTCAGACTTCAAAATTTGGCGCTTAAAGCCTGACATTGTTCTTGTTCTCCTGTCCTCAAAAAAGAACATAACAAGAACATATGGAGGTATGCTACAAACCGCCGCCTGAATCTCATGCCACGAAAACCCGACCGAGTGGTGTTAGCGGCAGCGTGAGGGGTCGGGGTTAATGGTCGCTATGGTGAAGGATCTGATTGCTCAAGCCGGTTTGATAGGTCTGGCCGACCGGCGTCAGGGTAATGGAATGGGGAAAGTTACCCCGAGCCAAGCCTTTTCGCTCCAAAGCCCGCCAAACCCCAGCGTTACGCATGCCCGAGGCATCCCGCGTCATGACCACCGCCGCACCGATATGAAAATGATTGCCGTGCGGTTGAGGCAGGGGACCAATAACCACGTCGCCGCTGTCTTCATCCCGCCAAGCCATCGAAGAATCGTTGGCCAGTGCTTGAAACAGAGTCAAGGTCTTGAGCTGCAGGGCGTTTAACTTAAGAGGATTTTTCTTAGGTGGCATATTTATTTAAAAACAAAAAGTTATGTAATGACTTTAAGGTGTTTCCTGAATACTTTGAGGGCATCTGGCAAGGATTGGCTGCGGGCCAATTTTTGGCGCCCGGAAAAGACGGTGTAGAGCCTTCCTTGTTTGGAGCGTTGCTTGGCGATGGCAAAAAGCGGTGCGTCGTGGGTGTGGCGAAAGACGGAGAAAATAGCGGCGCTGCCCACTTGATCGATGGCATAATCACGCCACTCCCCGGAGGCAACCCGTCGGCTGTAGAGGGACAGCAGCTGATCCAACTCGCTGCGTTCAAAAAAGGTTCTGGACGATTTGTTCCGGTACGCCTCAAGCTGATAGAGCTTACTCATCGAGGTCCCAAGTCTCCCGCGCCATTATTTTTTTATCTGATGGAATAGTTTTGCCCAAAATAAGCGGTGCGTCCAGCGCTCAGATCGCTGCGACGAAAAGGTCCGCGTTATGCGCTTTATTTGCTGGCAATGGATCAGTATGGTAGCGCCGCTCAAGCACGCGCCTAGACCGTTATCCCGAGTCCTAGGCCCGTGAGCGATGACAACGGTAGAGGTTGAGCGGTGACCGATCTATTTCGAGAGATTGACGAGGAAGTCCAAAAAGACAAAGCGCTGGCTTGGTGGAAGAAAAACAGCAAGTTTGTCTATGGTTTGGCGGTCGTAATTGTTCTGGGTAGCGCCGGATACAAGGGCTGGGAAGCCTATGAAACGAACCGTCGGGCCGAAAACTCGGAAGCCTACGCAGCCGCGCTGCAACAGCTCACCGATGGGAACCTTGCGGCTGGACAAACGGCCTTGTCGGAATTGGCCGATCCCAGTGCCGGTGGGTACGGCGTCTTGGCGACCTTCGAACAGGCGCGCATGTCACTGGATGAGGGTGATTTAGCAGGGGCGACGGCTCTTTGGGACCAGATTGCCGCGGCGCCTGAGGCGGGCAATGCCTTTCAGGGGGTCGCCACGCTGCTTTCTGTCCTGCACCAACTTGATGGTGGGGATCCGGCCGACTTACAGGCCCGTTTGGATCCTCTAACCGAAGCAAGCTCGCCCTTCCGGCCTTCGGCCCTTGAGCTTTCTGCCCTTCTTGCTTTGCGAGACGGTGACGAGGCCAAAGCGCTGTCGCTTTACACCGATGTGGCGGACGATTTCAACGCACCGCCGGCGCTGCGAACCCGTGCCGCCCAAATGATCGATGCCTTGCAGGAATGAAATATAATCTGACTTTTGGTAGATGGCTTGGCGAGATCCCGATGCCTTTTGCCGCATACCGGCGATTCGTGATCCCGCTGCTTAGAGTCGCAGCCACAGTGCTGGGGCTGGTGGTGCTGAGCGGCTGCGACACCTTCCTTGGTGAAACGGATGACGGGCCGCCCCTTCCAGGCACGCGCATTGATGTCCTGACTTTGGATAGCGGCATTGAACCGGACCCGGTGATCGCCGATCTTGATGTGGTTTTACCTTTGCCGACGGTCAATTCGACGTGGTCTCAGCCTGGTGGCAATGCCTCGCACACGCCCTATCATTTGGCTTTGGGACCCAATCCGGAGGTGGTCTGGCGCCAGGACGTGGGTGAGGGGTCTGATGACGAGCAGGAAATTCTGACCCAACCCGTTATTGTGGACGGTGTGGTCTATACCATGGATGCGGTCTCTATTATCTCTGCCTTCCAAGCCGTCGATGGCAAACAACTTTGGCGGACCGATCTGGAAGATGAGACCGAGGATGATGGATTTTTCGGCGGCGGAATCGCCTATGAGAACGGCAGGATCTTCGCCACCACCGGATTTGCCAAGGTGTTTGCGCTGGATGCTCAAAACGGCGAAATCGTCTGGTCGGCGGAAGTGCCGGGTCCGGTGCACGGCGGCCCTGCGGTCCAGGACGGGAGCTTATATGTCATCACCTTGGACAACCAACTTACGGTCCTGTCCACTCAGGATGGGCGCCAACTTTGGAACCATGTAGGGCTGGAGGAAATTGCCAGTTACCTGGGGACCGCGGCGCCGGCCGTTCAAGGTGATGCGGTCGTGGTGCCATATTCCTCCGGGCAGTTGCTGGCTTTTTTGACAGAAAATGGTCGGGTGCTGTGGGACGAGAGTTTAAAATCCTCGATCGTCTTTGATCCCTTGGCGGATATAGCCCAGGTTCGAGGCTTGCCCGTCATCGACCGAGGGGCGGTCTTTGCTATCAGTCATGCGGGCCGCATGGTGGCCATCGACTTGCGGCAGGGCATTCGCGCCTGGGATATCGACGTGGGCGGAGTGCAAATGCCTTGGGTGGCGGGCAACTTTATTTTTTTGGTCACCAACGATTCCCAACTTGTCTGTCTGCGCCGAGACGATGGGCGTGTGCGTTGGGTGCAGTCCTTACCCCGCTATGAAGATGAAGAGGATCAGACAGGTGCTCTCCATTGGACTGGTCCGGTCTTGGCGGGGGATCGCTTGATTGTGGGTGGCTCGAACGGCACGGCCATTTCCGTGTCACCCTTTACCGGCGAAATTTTAGGCTCGCTTGAGCTGCCGGATAGCGTGGCCGTCACGCCGGTGGTTGCCGACAACACACTTTATTTCCTCACCGATAACGCCACGTTGGTTGCTTTGCGCTAGGCCTGCCCATGTCGCCTTTTACGCTTGCCATCGTCGGCCGTCCCAATGTGGGCAAGTCCACCCTGTTTAACCGCTTGGTGCGCCAACGATTGGCGCTGGTGGATGACGAGCCCGGGGTGACCCGGGATTGGCGCGAAGGCGCCTGCGAGGTGGGGGAACACAGCTTCAAGGTTT
>JBCCHN010000004.1:0-92646 GCA_039028695.1 Pseudomonadota bacterium | reverse complement strand
CTCGCCTTTCCTGGTCTACATGAACCTGGGCGGCTTTTCTCTGGTCGCCTCCAGCCCGGAAATTCTGGTCCGCCTTCGCGACGGCACCGTCACGATACGGCCCATCGCCGGCACCCGCTGGCGAGGTAAGACCCCGGAAGAGGATCGTGCGCTCTCGGAAGACCTGCTCTCCGATCCCAAGGAGCTCGCAGAACATCTGATGCTGCTGGACCTGGGCCGCAACGATGTAGGGCGGGTCGCGCAAATCGGCAGCGTGTCGGTGACCGCCCAAATGACCATCGAGTATTATAGCCACGTGATGCATATCGTCTCTAACGTGGAGGGCAAGCTGGTCCCCGATTTGGCGGCTATGGACGCTTTGGTAGCCGGATTTCCTGCCGGCACCGTCTCGGGCGCGCCCAAGGTCCGCGCTATGGAAATCATCGACGAGTTGGAACCGGATAGCCGTGGTGTCTATGCCGGTGCGATCGGCTATTTCGGCGCCAACGGCTCCATGGATACATGTATCGCGCTGCGCACCGCCCTTGTTAAAGACGGCACCATGTATGTGCAGGCCGGCGGCGGCGTGGTGGCCGACAGCAGTCCTGAAGGGGAATTTCAGGAGAGCTGTAACAAGGCGCGCGCCCTTATCCGCGCCGCCGAGGAAGCGGTTCGATTCGATGCGCGCCAGGGCAATCGCTGAGGAAGAAGCGACGTTAATTCTTAAGATACTCGAAGACGGGAGTCTAAGGCTTCAATTGACTCACGACCGACCGATCCCGTTGTGCGATCGTGCTCACTGGGACCAAGTGGAAGCCCTTTTTGCCCAAACCGGGCAGCCACTCCTCTAATACCGATAGAGTTTCAGCCCTTGGGTGCCCGATCCCGACCGCATAGCCTCGATCGGTTGCAATTTTTTCAAGGCGCATCAGCTGACGACGGATTTCCGCTTCTCCCGGCGCATTATGATCTATGAATACATCCCGCTCTGCAAAAGGCAGCCCGATCTGTGCCGCTATGCTGTCATTGCCGGTGTTTTCGATCGTCAGGGAATCCAAAAAGAACAGGCCCCGATCTCTGATCTCCTGTAAGATAATCGACATGGCTATTGGATCGGCGGTGAATTTGCTGCCCATGTGATTGTTAACACCCACGTATCCCTCGAAACGGCTTAATCCCCACGCCAGCGTTTCGCGCATTTCCTCATCCGTTTGGGCCAGTTTAAGGGCATTGGGCCCAGGGTCTTTCCGCGCGTCCAGCGGCTCCATGGGTAAATGCAGCAGCACCTCGTGACCGGCCTCTCGGGCACGGGCTACCAAGGGCTCGGGATCGGAGGTGTAGGTCAAGAAAGACAAGCTCAAGGGTGCAGGCATATTTAATATGCGATTAACTGCTTTTCGATTAATTCCCAAATCATCGATAACAAGTGCAATCATGGGCCAGGTTGCCGACCCGTTGGCAACAAGGGGTTGGAGAACGCTGTATTCGACCGTCGAGGGGATCGGGAAAGATCCGGAAGGTAGCGATTCCAAGACCAACGAAATGGATGGATCGCTCAAATAATCCTGATCCCTCAACTGGGGCTCTTGAAAGAAAACGACTTCCTCGTTCAGCTGGACACAGCAGGGCAAGCTTTCAGCGCCTGGATCTTGAGGCGTCCCTGCGACCAAATCATCGCTTTGGGCCGGCACCGCGAAATTTCCGAAAAGAAAGAAAATAAAAAACAGGCCAACGATCAGCCGTTGCCCTGCTGTACATCCTACCCCCGTGCTCTCCACAGCCCGCTCTCCTAGCGCTTGGAATGTCTACCTGACAGGATCGCGATCTTGTTGTTGTCGCCCCTAACTGGGGACCCTTATGACCGCCGATCTCCTCAGCTCCGATTAAAGCCTAACACAAGCATCCGTGAAATGTTAACGCTAAAGCGCAAGCGGGACAGACCACTGGGATTTTTTGGCGGTACCGATGAGCCTGAGCGGCTTTCACCGCCACAGACAAGCTGATATAAGAGGCGCGGGCGGACGTTCAGGCGATACGCCTGTTGGATGAACCCGAGACAACGGCTCGAGTCGGTTATGTTTTTGTTGATCGATAATTATGACAGCTTCACCTACAACCTGTTCCACTATTTGGGGGAATTGGGTGCGCAGTTGGAGGTTCGGCGTAACGATCAGCTCAGCGCCGATGAAGCGCTGGCCATGTCGCCGCAAGGCATTGTCATTTCGCCCGGCCCGTGCGACCCGGACCGAGCCGGCATTTGCCTGGAGCTAATTGAGAAAGCCGCTGGCAACCAACCGATCCTAGGCGTTTGTCTAGGGCATCAGGCTATTGGCCAGGCATTCGGGGGCAAGGTGACCCGGGCAGACGCTCCCATGCACGGTAAGACAAGTGAGGTCCATCACCGAGGCCAGGGTGTGTTCGAGGAACTGCCTACGCCACTGCGCTCGACCCGCTACCATTCCCTGACCCTGGACCGAGATAGTTTTCCGGACAGTTTGGAAATCACGGCCGAGACGGATGATGGCGTCATCATGGGCCTTCAGCACAAAAAACTGCCAATCCACGGCGTTCAATTTCATCCGGAAAGCATAGCCTCCGAACATGGTCATGCCCTCTTGCGGAACTTTCTGCGTTCAGCGGGTCATAACGTTTAAGGTTGCTTGAAAGAGGGTCGGTTATGGCGAGTGATGCACCTGATTTGAAAAGCTTGCTTGGCGTGGTTGCCAATGGGCGACCCTTGTCGCAAAACGAGTCCGAATTGGCTTTCGACATTATGATGTCGGGCGATGCCACACCGTCGCAAATGGGTGCTTTTTTAATGGCCCTACGCGTTCGAGGTGAAACGGTCGAGGAGATCACTGGCGCCGCGATCACCATGAGATCCAAGATGTTAGGAGTATCCGCCCCCGCGGGCGCCATCGATATCTGCGGCACTGGTGGCGATGCCACGGGAACCTACAATATTTCGACTGCCAGCCAGTTCGTGGTGGCCGCGTGTGGCATCCCCGTTGCCAAGCACGGCAACCGCGCCCTTTCCTCCAAAAGTGGAGCTGCCGACGTCTTGGCTGCGCTGGGGGTCAATTTGGACGCTGACATGTCCTTGGTGGAAAAGGCCCTGAATACAGCCGGCACTTGCTTTTTGATGGCACCGCGCCATCACAGCGCCATGCGGCATGTGGGTCCCACTCGGGTCGAATTGGGTACGCGGACCCTGTTTAACCTGCTTGGTCCCCTGTGCAATCCGGCTCGGGTCCGCCATCAAGTAATGGGCGTTTTTTCACCTGATTGGGTCGAGCCTTTGGCTCAGGTGCTAAAGGGCCTGGGGCACGACCGGGCCTGGGTCGTGCATGGCGCGGACGGTATGGACGAGCTCTCAACCACCGGCCCCTCCACCGTCGCACAGCTGCTGGATGGAAAGGTGGAGACCTTTGAGGTCACGCCAGAAGAAGCAGGATTGGGACGGGACGATTTCGCCGAACTGAAAGGCGGGGACGGGCAAGAAAATGCGGCAGCACTAAGGGCGGTTTTAGCAGGCGAGCCCAGCGCCTATCGAAATATGGTGGTCTTCGGCTCGGCGGCTGCCTTGATGGTGGCGGGTAAAGTTTCGGACTTAAAGGCCGGCGCGGTGGCCGCGCAAGAAGCCATTGACAGCGGCCGGGCCCAAAGGGTCTTGGATCAGTTGGTTCACATCACCAATCAAGAGCCCCATTCATGACCATGGCACCGAGCACCCAGCAATCAGCGCCTGAACCTGGTGATATCCTGGCCAAGATCTGTCGTGACAAAAGAGAAGATTTGGCCGCGCGACAGGAAGCCCTTTCTTTGGTGCAATTAGAGGCAAAGCTACCCGATGCCGAGTCGCCTCGTGGCTTTTTGCAAGCCCTGCGACAGGCGCGACACGACGGACGCTATGGCCTTATCTGCGAGATTAAAAAAGCCTCGCCCAGCAAGGGCTTGATCCGCGCCGACTTCGATCCCCCTGCCCTCGCCAAGGCCTATGCCGAGGGTGGGGCTAGCTGCCTTTCCGTCCTCACCGATGAAAAGTACTTCCAAGGCAGTGACGCCTTTTTGCAACTAGCCAGGGCGGCCGTTACCCTGCCCTGCCTGCGCAAGGACTTCATGTTAGAGCCCTATCAGATCATAGAGTCTCGCACCCTTGGAGCCGATTGCGTTCTCCTGATCATGGCCGCCCTTAGCGATCAAAAAGCGGCTGAATTGGAGAGTTTGGCGATGGAGCTGGGTATGGATGTTTTAGTTGAGGTTCATAACGAGGAAGAGCTGATCCGCGCGCTGCGGCTATCTTCTCCCCTTATCGGGATCAACAATCGAAACCTGAAGACCCTGACCGTCGACATCGCCACAACGGAAAAGCTTGCAGCCCAGGTGCCGCCGGGGCGTCTCCTGGTTTCGGAGAGCGGTCTTTATGAGCCGGCGGATCTTGCCCGCATGGCCGAAGCGGGCGCCACCACATTCCTGATTGGCGAGTCCTTGATGCGCCAAGCCAATGTCGCAGAGGCCACGGCTACCCTTTTACGCCGCCCCGCCGCGCCCTAACGCGTCGCCTTTTTTGGGAGAGTGCCTTGTCTGGCTTTACCCATTTCGACAAAGACGGAAAGGCCGTCATGGTGGACGTCTCTAGCAAAGATGTCACCGAGCGAATCGCAACCGCCAAGGCCACTGTCTTAGTGCAATCCGAAACCATGACGCTGATCCGTGAAGGCGGCGTCAAAAAAGGGGACGTCTTATCAGTGGCGCGCCTGGCCGGCATTATGGCGGCCAAGAAAACACCTGATCTCATCCCACTCTGCCATCCTCTGGCGCTGACATCGGTAAAGGTCGATCTATCCCTGCTCCCTGAAGAAAACGCCATTGAGGTGACCGCGACCTGCAAACTAGCCGGCAAAACCGGTGTGGAAATGGAAGCCCTGACGGCAGTCTCTGTTGCAGCGCTTACCGTTTATGACATGTGCAAGGCCGTCGATCGCGGGATGCGCATTACCGATATCCGCCTGACCCATAAATCAGGCGGCAAGTCGGGCAGCTTTGATAGGCCGTAATGATTTCCGTCGACGAAGCGCTGGAGCGCATCCTCTCGGCCTTTACGCCTTTGCCGGCGGAAACCATATCCATCGGCCAGGCGATCGGGCGGGTCTTGGCGGAGAACATCACCGCGCGGGTGGACCAGCCGCCCCACGACGTCTCGGCCATGGACGGCTATGCGGTTCGTGCCGAGGACCTAGCAAACGGTTCGGCCAAACTGTCGGTCATTGGGCATGCCCCGGCGGGGCATCCCTGCGACAAGGTTGTGGGGCCGGGCCAGGCCGTCCGACTTTTCACCGGCAGCGTGGTGCCTAAGGGCGCGGATGCCATCGTTATCCAAGAAGATACAGAAGCATCCGGCAATCACGTTACTGTCAATGTTTCGGTGCCTAAAGGTCACTACGTTCGACCCGCTGGGTTGGACTTCAGAATAGGCACCCAGGGCGCCCCGACCGGACGGCAACTCACCGCGCGAGATGTGGGTTTGGCCGCGGCCATGAACGTGCCTTGGGTTAAGGTTCGACGCCGCCCGCGCATTGCTATCTTGACAACCGGGGACGAGGTAGTGCTGCCCGGCGAGCCCCTTGGGCCGGGCCAGATAGTGGCCTCCAACGGGCTGGCCCTCTCCGCCTTTGTAACCGTGTGTGGCGGTGAACCCATGGACCTGGGCGTGGCGCCGGATCAGCAGGACCGACTGTCCGGCCTGATGGCCGCGGCCAAGGGTGCGGATTTGCTCTTGACCACCGGCGGTGCCTCGGTCGGCGACCACGACCTGATACGCTCAACAATGGACCAGGATGATAGGGCGCTCGATTTTTGGCGTATCGCCATGCGGCCCGGCAAACCTCTCATCTTCGGCCGTCTAGGCACCACGCCCCTGTTGGGCCTGCCGGGGAACCCGGTGTCCAGCCTTGTCTGTGCGACCATCTTTTTGAGACCCACCATGGAAAGAATGATGGGACGTGATCCTCATGGTCAGCGCGACGAAACGGCTCTCCTCGCCTCGGCCCTGCCGGAAAACGATCAGCGGCAGGATTACTTGCGCGCCACCCTCTCCTATTCCCCTGACGGGCATTTGCTGGCTGAACCCTATAACCGGCAAGATTCCTCTATGTTGGCAACACTGAGTCACTCCGATTGTCTGATCGTGCGGCCTCCTTTTGCACCGGCGGTCGGCCCAGGCGAGTCTGTCAAGATTGTCCGCCTGACCGGCGGCTGTCTGAGTATTTGACGGTCCAATCTCCTATACCGGTGCCCTGCTCGCCACAAAATCTCCCAAATGAAAATAAAAAATCCTAATTGGCGCTTGACGACATGTTAGAACCAAAGTAGAACAAAACCGTCTGTTTTTGTTTTGTTCTCACCTTGTGATTGGGGTTTCGGGGGATTTTCTGACCATGCTGACGAAAAAACAGCACCAACTGTTGCTTTTCATCAATGATCATCTTCAAAAAAATGGGGTTTCTCCGTCCTTCGACGAGATGAAGGATGCCCTTGACCTGAAATCCAAGTCTGGCATTCACCGCCTTATCACGGGATTGCAAGAGCGGGGTTTCATTCGTCGTCTGGCCCACCGGGCCCGTGCGATTGAGGTGCTGCGTCTGCCAGAAGATTCCGCGCCCACTGCCGCGCCTGTCACGGGTGACTTCGCTCCAAACGTTATTGTAGGGAACTTTGGCGCCAATCTCTCCGGCCCTGTGAACGATACCGAGGCCGATGCGGTGAGCCTGCCTCTCTACGGCAAGATTGCCGCCGGCACGCCCATTGAGGCCCTCAGGGATAACAGTAATTTTGTCGAAGTGCCCGCCTCGCTACTCGGCGCCGGCGAACACTATGCCCTGGATGTGGAGGGCGATTCCATGGTCGAAGCAGGCATCCTCGATGGGGATACCGTCCTGATCGAAAAAACCGAATCTGCCGACAATGGCACCATTGTGGTTGCCCTGGTGGATAACGAGGAAGCCACCTTAAAGCGTCTGCGTCGCAAGGGGGGCGCCGTGGCCCTGGAGCCGGCAAACAAGAACTACGAAACCCGTCTCTTTCCGCCCGAACGGGTGCAGATCCAAGGGCGGCTGGTCGGGCTTCTACGGCGCTACTAGGGCCAATCCTATAAGCCGCCGGAGCGACAAGATCGGTTAGTTTTAAGTATAATACCCAAAGACCTTGTGGCCCGTCTGGCTATTGGGCTCATCTTCTTGGTGTAATCAGCCCGGTGCCGGCCTATTGGTCGTCAACTGAGAGGACCCAGGGTCGTCGACCTCGCCGTTCTTCAACGGATTCAATTCGAATGTTGTCGTCATTCAGCCAAATGGCGTGGCTGCCGTTGCGCCAAAGGTCAAAGCGATCAATGACACGCTCTACCGCATCGCAATAGCGGCCAAAGACCGGCTCTAAGCTGATGACCACATCGGCCAGGTGGCAATCCTCCTCCAAAGCACGGCTGTCGAAGACAAAAGCAATCACCCGGCCATGCTGTCGAAAAATGCAGGCTAGAATATCGCAGCGCAGATCGCCTCCCAAAGCGGCGCCCTGTCTCGGCCAGACCTCCCGTTGCGATAATCCGGCGCGACGCTGCCACTGCTCGGCCTCAAAGCGCGCCCGGCTGCCAGTTGAACGCCAGAAAACGTCTTCTGAATCCCGAAAGGCCACGAGCCGCCCCTCCCCCTCAACCCAAACATGGGGCGGCGGGGTTAAAGGGAGGGAGGCCAATCCCAGGAGGATGGGCACCACGCCCCACCATCGCCACCTCCGTCGCCAGAGGCAAAGCCACAGTCCGCCAAAGGTGATCAAGGTGATCGAGCCGAGGGACATAGCCGGCACCAAGAGCTGGGCGCCGGGCCAAGCCGCGACCGCGGCAGCCACCCCAAGGATCACATCCAATCCCCAGCCCATGGGGATCAACGCCAGCTTTTCCAAGCCAAAGGGCATGAGCAAAAAAGCCACTAGGGCCCAGGGCATGACCCAAAAAGCGGTCAGGGGAACGGCCACCAGATTGGCCAACAAGCCATAGAGCGCCAGCCGGTTGAAATGATAAGCGGCAAAGGCCGAGGTCGCGGCCACCGCGATCGCCGAGGTTGCAAAGACCCCACTCAAATAGAAGCCCAGTTTGTGAAGCGGCGTGGCCTCATAGCTCCGGCCAATGCGCCGCAGGGACCAGGATTCATAAAAGGCGACCAAGGCAATCACTGCAGCAAAGGAGAGCTGGAAGCTGGCGGAAAGCAAGCTCTGGGGCGACAAGATCAGGATAAAGAAGGCAGCCCAAGCAACCAGGCGAAGGGAGATGGCACGACGGTCCGCAAGCACGCCTACAAATACCAGTCCCACCATGATAAAGGCGCGCTGAGAGGGAATCGTCGCGCCAACCAGCAACAGATAAAATCCGGAACCGATAAGGGCAGCGACCGCCGCCCACTTTTTGATGGGAAAACGCAACGCGACCGGGGGTACGCAGGCGAGTAAAAAACGCAGCAAAAAAAAGATCAGGCCCCCGATTAACCCCATGTGTAGACCTGAAATGGCCAGCAAGTGGGCCAGGCCTGCGGCACGCATGTCCTCGATGACTTTTTCTGAAATGGCACCCCGTTCGCCGGTCATCAGCGCCGCCGCCACTGCTCCGGACTGCCCGGGCAGTGCGGCCAAGATACGCTCGGAAAGGCGATGCCGAAGGGCCGACCACCAAAGGGAATGGGTTTCCCAAAAGCCTGAGCTCGCCATCGACCTGGACGCGATAACCTCCCACCCCAAAATTTCTGGGCGGCTCACCGCATAGCCTACACCCCCCAATTGGTCGAAAAAGGCTCGCCTGGCAAAGTCATAAACACCCGGCGCCACCGGACCAGGCGGCGGGCGAAGAACCGCACGCAGGCTGATCCAGCTTCCCACTTCCAGCGGAGCGGCCGCATCGGCCCAAAGACGCACCCGTATGAATTTTGGAGTCTCGTCCGGTGTCCAGCTCTCAGACATCAAATGGCGCAGGACAACCCGGTAAGCCCCCTCTTTGCGTTCCAAATCATAGACCTGCCCCTCAAGAGTGACAGCGCGTTTGCTCTCGGACACGATGGGCGCGGTCAGCAGCACCGTGTTCCATTGAGCGACAGCGAACCCCAAACTCGCCACGGCACAAAAAAGAACAGGCAACAGCATCTGAACCTGTCGTCGCCACCATAAGCCAAGGATCAGGCAAAGACTAAGCGCAGCGAGACCCGACCAAAGGGGCGGCTCCGAGGGCAGCAGGAAATAAAGTCCGATACCGGCGCCAAAGGACACAGGCAACCAGAGTTGCCATCGAGACCTCTCCGCCGCAAATTCCCGACCGACCCAACCAACGATACCCTCGGAGGGGTGGTCCCGATCGTCGGCATTCTCCGAGGCTTTCTGAAAAACGGTAATAGCCCCTGTCCTCACAATTTTTCCGTGAGACTATGCCTCAAATGGGAGAATTTGAACATGGCCTGCAGGACTAAGCGGTTTTGCCGCGGCATTTCGCCAATTCGAAACAGCTGAGGGAGACCATCCCGGCTCGGTGAATCACGGTGGCACCTCTGTGGAGCCTTGTGGTAAACAGCGCGCACGTTTTCCAACTAAAAAACCTTAGGACCCCTTTTTCATGTCGACCTCAGACCGCCCCGTCGTCACGCGCTTTGCACCCTCGCCCACCGGATTTTTGCACATTGGCGGCGCTCGTACGGCCTTGTTCAACTACCTCTTTGCGCGCCATTGCGGCGGCCAGTTTTTACTGCGGATCGAAGACACGGACCGCAAACGGTCAACAGAGGCCGCCATTGACGCCATTTTGGATGGCTTGACCTGGCTGGGTTTGCCGTGGGATGGCGAGCCGACCTATCAGTTCGCGAGCGCGGCCCGGCATGCCGAGCTCGCCCACAGCCTATTGAAGAACGGCAGGGCCTATCATTGTTACTGCAGTCCCGAGGAGTTGGCCGATATGCGAGCCCAGGCCAAAGCAGAGGGCCGTTCCTTTCGGTACGACGGGCGCTGGCGGGATCGGGACCCCGCCGAGGCACCGGCCGGCGTGGATCCCGTGGTGCGGCTTAAGATGCCGCAAGACGGTGAGACGGTGATCCACGATGCGGTGCAAGGCCAGGTCACCGTTGCCAACAATCAATTGGACGACATGATCCTGTTGCGGGCTGACGGAACGCCCACCTATATGCTCTCGGTCGTTGTGGACGATCACGACATGGGCATAAGCCACATCATTCGCGGTGATGATCACCTGACCAACGCCTTTCGTCAAAAGCAGCTTTTTGAAGCCTTTGATTGGCCAACGCCAACCTTTGCCCATATCCCCCTGATTCACGGCCCCGATGGGTCCAAACTCTCCAAACGGCATGGGGCCTTGGGTGTGGAGGCATACCGGGATGACGGCTATCTGCCGGAGGCCTTGCGCAACTACTTGTTGCGATTGGGCTGGAGTCATGGTGACGATGAGATCATCTCAGATGCCCAAGCCATCGACTGGTTCGATCTTGGGGCGGTCGGCCGATCTGCCGCCCGGTTCGACTTCGACAAGTTGGCCAGCGTCAACGCCCATTACCTTCAGGCTTCCGATAAGCACCGGCTCGTGGCGCTCATTCAACCCCCTTTGGAAAACACTGTAGGGCGGCCGTTGACCGAGACGGAGCACACCCGACTAGCGCAGGCCATGCCCCATCTGACACCGCGCTCGAAAACCTTGCTAGACCTTGCTGAAAATGCGGCATTTTTAGTCAAAGATCGCCCCTTGGAACTGACGGAAAAGGCCCAACACCTGCTTACATCTGAAGCCCGTGAGCACCTTTATGCCCTGCACGATCAACTTTCAAGCTTGGCACAGTGGGACCCTGAGACTCTTGAGCAGACTGTTAAGGGCTATGCAGCTGAAAAAGAACTAAAGCTAGGAAAGGTGGCCCAACCATTGAGGGCCGCCTTATCCGGATCTACGGTTTCGCCCGGGATTTTTGATGTCCTGGTCCTTCTGGGTCGGAGCGAATCCCTCGGCCGAATTTCCGACCAAAGCGGCGCACCTGCGGCATAAAGCCCTCACAAGACTCGTCCACTTTAGGTGTAACTAGACCACCGGTCTTGCAAAAGGGCCGCAAGGGGCTGCGGCAATGATCTGTAAGATTGATCCAAAGGGCCTGAGCCTTTATGCTGCGCCGCAGTAAAAGCAACGCGAGAATAGAGGGTCGGCTGAATGACGGACAATAAAACATCCAATGACTATGTAACACTCACCGACCATGCTACGGGCAAGTCCTGCGACCTGCCGATCCTGCCCGGGACAATTGGGCCCAAAGTCATTGATGTGCGAAAACTCTATGCCGAGACGGGCTACTTCACCTTCGATCCGGGCTTTACCTCCACGGGCAGTTGTCATTCAAACCTGACCTACATCGATGGAGAAGAAGGGGTGCTCATGCACCGGGGCTACTCCATTGAGGATCTGGCCGAACACAGTGATTTCATGGAGGTTTGCTACCTGCTGCTTTATGGTGAATTGCCGACAGTTGACGAGAAAAAATCTTTCGAAAAATCAATAACCTACCACACGATGCTGCATGAGCAGATGACCTACTTTTACCGTGGTTTCCGGCGGGATTCTCATCCCATGGCGATCATGGTCGGCATCGTGGGCGCCCTCTCGGCATTTTATCACGATTCAACCGACGTGACCGATCCGCAACAGCGCCTGGTGGCCTCACACCGGCTGATCGCCAAGATGCCCACAATTGCCGCGATGGCCTACAAGTTTTCCGTCGGTCAGCCTTTTGTGTATCCGCGCAATGACCTGTCCTACGCTGAAAACTTCCTCTACATGACCTTTTCCGTGCCATGCGAGGAATATAAAGTCAGCCCTGTTATGGCGCGGGCCATGGATCGGATCTTTATCCTCCACGCGGACCATGAGCAAAATGCCTCCACCTCCACGGTCCGGATCGCTGGCTCCAGTGGCGCCAATCCCTTTGCTTGCATCGCCGCCGGCATCGCTTCTCTTTGGGGACCCGCCCACGGCGGGGCCAATGAAGCGGTGCTGCAAATGCTTCAAGAGATTGGCAGCAAGGACCGCATCCCCGAATTCATTGCCCGCGCGAAGGACAAAAGCGATCCCTTCCGTCTCATGGGTTTTGGTCACCGGGTCTATAAAAACTACGATCCTCGCGCCGGGGTAATGCGTCAATCTTGCCACGAAGTCCTGCATGAAATGGGGCTCGAAGACCCCTTGTTGGATCTGGCCATGGAGCTAGAGCGCATTGCGTTGGAAGACGATTATTTTGCCGAAAAGAAGCTGTTCCCGAATGTTGATTTTTACTCCGGGATCATCTTGAAGGCCATGGGCTTTCCGACCTCCATGTTCACGGTTCTCTTCGCCGTGGCACGAACCGTGGGCTGGGTAGCGCAATGGCGGGAAATGATTGCCGACCCACACCAGCGTATCAGCCGTCCGCGACAGCTCTATACGGGCAAAACGAAACGGGCCTACCCGCCCCTCGATCAGCGATAGGCGATTAGTTCCGCGGAATTAGTGCTAAGATCTCACGGGCAGCGGCATGGCTCGGCGAGATATTTCCAGGCCGCAATATTCCGCGGACCTCTTCGTAGGCCTTGATCTGCGCGTCACGAGATGGCTTTTCATTCAGTAGACTCAAGCTCTGTGCGGCAATATTTTTAGACGTACAATCCCACTGCAAAAGTTCCGGCTGGACTTCTCGATCCAACAAAATGTTGGGCAAGCTCACATGGCGGATTTTCAAAATACGTTTGGCCAAATGCGCCGTGATGGGGTTCACCCGATAAGCGATCACCGCTGGCAGGCCGGCGACGGCGAGTTCAACTGCAACCGTGCCCGAGGCGGCGATGGCCAGGTCACTCGACGCATAGGCGGTCATCTTCGCTTCCTGTCCAAGCAGCACCTTGACAGGCACCCGCCACTCTTGAACGGCATTTTTTAGTACCTCGGCAACCGTTGAGACCGTGGGCAAAACGACCCCCAATCCCGGAAAGTTTACTTGCAAGCGTTCTACGACTTCCTTAAATATCGGCAACAGCCGGGTGACCTCGCCGCGTCGACTGCCAGGCAAGAGGCACAGCAAGGGATCACAACCTGGCAAACCGAGCTCTTCACGACAAGCTCCCCGCGGACGAGCCTGCTTTTCTCGAATGGCCTCTTCCAGCTCCACCACCGGGTGGCCGACAAAGACGGCCCTCAAGCCATGGGCTTCGAAGTACGGTGGCTCAAACGGCAAGAGCGTGAGCAAGCAATCCAAATAGTCCGAGATCTTTTTCGCCCGCCAGGCTTTCCAGGCCCACACCGATGGCGCTACGTAGTGAACCAAGGGAATGCCTTCCCCTTGGAGGCGTTTGCTGACCTGTAATGAAAATGAGGGGGAGTCAATGGTCACCAACACCGCCGGACGGGCCATCTGAACGGCCTCAATGGTGGCCATCACGCGGCGGTAAATCTTAGCAATATGAGGTACCACCTCAAAAATGCCCATCACCGCAAAGTCTTCGATGGGAAAAAGGCTTTTTAACCCCTGTTCCGCCATCAAAGGGCCGCCGATTCCCATGAAGCGGATTTCTTCAGCGCTTTGTTCTTGAAGGGCCGCCATGAGACGGGCGCCCAGTTGGTCGCCGGACGGTTCTCCGGCGATCAGGAAGATCAGAGGGCCGGTCGCTTTTCGATCTTCCGTCATGGATCCGGAGCAATGCCCATCACGAAGATGGACTTGGCATCGGCCAAACGAGCAACCCCTTCCCGATTCAACACCAAAGCCCCCCCAGCCTCGACGGCGATACCTCTCAAACCAGCTTCATGGGCCCTTTCCACCGTCTCCAAGCCGACGGTGGGTAAATCCACCCGACGTTCTTGATTGGGCTTTTTCATCTTTACTAAAACCCCGCCAAGACCTTCCCGTCGCAAGGTCTTGCATCGGGTCAAAAGAGCGTCGGTTCCCTCGACAGCCTCCACCCCCAAGACCAGTCCCTGCTGGACGACAACCGCCTGACCCACATCCACTTGTCCGAGAGCACGAGCCACCTCGACCCCACGCTGAATATCGTCACGGGCTTGCTCGTCTGGACTTTGCGCCCCGTAGCATCCCGACTCCGCCAGCAAGCCCTGTAAAATATCATCCGCCCCGATGAGCTCGAAGCCTTCGGATTCCAGGAGCTTTACGATTCCGCCCAATAGGCCGTCATCGCCACGGCTGGAAAATCCCAGCTTGCTCAGGGCTCTTATGGTCCAAAGATCAGGTTTTAATTCGGCCAAGCTAGGGCGGGTCATACCACCGGCCATGACAATCTGGGTGACCCCTTCAGATTTGAGGCGTTGTATCGCCTCACCGGCTGCGCCTAAGCGACCCCAAGCGTGATCAAAGCTTCGAATGGGATCTGGATTCGTTTGGCCCTCAAAAGCCATTACAAATACCGCGCGCCCGCTTGCTTCACAGCACCGGGCCAATGTGGCCGGCAAATCGCCACGGCCGGCGATGATGCCCACTTTAGCCACGGATCACCGTCCGCCCCCAATAATTATTTTGGTTGAAGAACGCCACGGGAAATTTGCGCTTCTATAAACTTGAGGATCTGGGCCACAGTGTCCTCATCTCCAAATTGTTCCGCCACCTTTTTGCGCCGCTCGGCAAAGGTACCCTCCTCGCCAAAAAGGCTGTCGAAGGCCGAGTTCAAGCGCTGCATCGTCTCTCTGCTCATACCCGCCCGTTTCATGCCCACCAGATTAAGGCCGTGCAACCATGCGCGCTCCCCCATGACCAAACCAAAGGGAATGACATCATGTTCGACGCCTGACATGCCCCCGATCATCGCATTGTGACCGATGCGCACGAACTGTCGGACGGCCGAAAGGCCACCAATTATGACCCGGTCTTCCACGGTCACATGACCAGCTAGGGTGACATTATTAGCGAGGATGACACCATCGCCGATTGCACAATCATGGGCCACATGTGCGCCCACCATTAAAAGGCAACCGCTTCCCACCCTCGTGGTCATGGCTCCACCTTCGGTGCCGGGGTTGATGGTTACGTACTCACGGATCACATTATCGGCGCCGATATCGATGGTCGAAGGCTCGCCCTTATACTTCAGGTCCTGGGGACGATGCCCGATAGATGCGAAGGGAAAGACCTCGCAGCGGTCGCCAATTCGGGTTCGTCCCTCCACGACCACGTGGCTGTGCAAAATGACGTCCTGCCCCAAGGATACGTCGGCGCCGACCACGCAAAAAGGTCCGATCCGACAATTCTCGCCCAGCTCACAGTCTGGACTAACAACAGCGCTGGGATGAATATCAGCCATCAATCATCCATAATCATGGCTGAAAACTTGGCCTCGGCAACCAGGGTACCGTCGACTTTCGCTTGCCCGGTGAATTTCCAGACGTTTCTCCGGTTTCGCTCCTTAACCACAAAGATCTCCATCCGGTCGCCCGGCACAACGGGCCGGCGAAAGCGTGCTTCTTCGATGGTCATGAAGTAAACCAACTTGCCAGCCGCTGCCCCCTCTAGCGTTTCCACCACCAAAACCGCGGCTGTTTGAGCCATGGACTCAACAATGAGCACTCCCGGCATGACCGGTTGCCGCGGGAAATGCCCAACAAAAAAGGGTTCGTTAATTGAAACATTCTTGATGCCAACGGCGGATTCATCGGGCTTTATGTGATCTACCCGGTCAATCATCAAAAAAGGATAGCGGTGAGGGATCATTTTCATGACCTCCATCACATCAACGGACATTCCCCTACCCTCGGCCCCCACCTTTTCGTTCATTGCCTACCCTTTCGCCCGAATTTGCCGCTGCCAATGAGCCACAAGACGGAAAAACTCCCGAACCGGTATGGCGGGCGCACCGGCGACCGACTGTCCCGCCGGGACATCCCGCATCACCCCGCTTGCCGCGCCGATTTTCGATCCGGTCCCCAACGTCAAATGGCCGGCGACACCCGCCTGCGCCGCCACGGCCACATGGTCCCCTAAAACCGTGCTGCCCGCAATTCCCGACTGGGCCACAAGCACGCAACCACGCCCTATTTGAACGTTGTGCCCGATTTGCACAAGATTATCAATCTTGGAGCCCTGCCCCACAACTGTATCCGGGCCAGCGCCCCGGTCAATCGTGGAATTGGCGCCGACCTCGACATAATCCTCCAAGATGACCCGACCGAGCTGCGGTACATCCACGTGTCCACGCGGATCCATGGCGAAGCCAAATCCTCGCGTACCAATGCGAACACCAGGATGAATTTGGCAATTATTTCCTATAAGACAATGACTTAAGGTAACATTTGCCCCAATGACGGTACCATCGCCCACCTCAACGGCGTCTCCGACGACGCTGTTAGGCCCGATAGAGCAGCCGCGCCCGATCGAGGCACGCGCTCCCACAACGACATTGGGCCCAATGGATACTTGTTCACCAATCTTGGCCGTCTCATGAATAACGGCGGTTACATCTTGCTTTGCCGACGCAGTGACTGCGGGATAAAAGGCCTGGGCAACCTTGGCATAAGCCATGTAAGGCTGCTTGCACAGCACCAGCGCCATACCCTCGGGCGCCTGAGCCGCATAATCTGGGTCGACAATGCAAGCACCGGCCGCGCTTTGCCTGAAATCCTCTACATAACGCTTGTTATCGAGAAAACTCAAATCCCGGGGTCCGGCCCCATCCAGCGGTGCCACGTCCTCCAAGACCAACTCTGGATCTCCGCCCGGACCAATTTCGCCCGCACCGATTTCGGCGATCTGCGCCAGCGTGAAGGGGCCTGCCGAGGTAAAAAAGCGTGGATCCGCCATAGCTACTCTCCCTCCAATCCCACGAGTTCCACCTCGGGCATCCGGCTATTGAGCAAGGCGATGGCGTCGTCAGTAATCTCAAACTCCGGGCGCACGAGGACCACTGTGGCTTTGTCCAAAACGATATCAAGCCGCCGCTCCGCCGCAATTTCTTGGGCCGCCTGGACCAAGGTTTGCTGAATTTGAGCCATCCCCTGTCGAAACAAGCGATCCAGATCCTTTTTTTCCGATTGGAAATTCCTTTGCTCGGCGGTTGCTCGACTTTGTAACTCTTGACGTCTTTGAGTATAGGCATCCGGATCGAGGTTTGACCGTTCTCTAGCCAATGCCTGATCGGCGCGGCGAATTTCCGCTTCCTTTTTGCGCTGGGCGGTTCGTAGGTCGCCCCGTCGTTGTTCCACCGTTTGGGAAAGATTGGAAACTGCGACAGATTCCCTGAGCACCCGTTGCATATCTATCACCCCTATCCGGACCGCCCCTTCGTCCTGAGCCTGCAGCGCATTCTCGGATAGGAACCACAAGGCTATCGTCATCAAAGCCACGGCAAGCGCCGAGTAGCGATAACAGAACCCCGAAATTTTCCTAGAACTGTGTGCCAAAGCTGAAGCTTAATATTTCAGTTTTGTCGAAGTCTTCTTTTACCACGGCAAAGCCCAAATCCACTATAACCGGGCCAAAGGGTGAGTCCCATGAAAATCCGGTTCCCACGGATATGCGCGGTTTCACAGAGTCAAGAATTTCGTCGGCAGGCTCACCTGGCGGTGGGGGCGCCAAGTTACCGTCCCAACCCCAAGCGGATCCGATATCGGTGAAAAGGCGTCCACGCACGTCGAATTCGGAAGGCAGGCCTAACGGAAAGCTGAGCTGCAGGCTACCTGTATAGAACTGCTTGCCACCAACCGGATCATCGGAGCGTAGGTCCCGAGGGCCGATGCCGGCAAACTCAAAACCGCGCGGGCTGGTGCCCCCAATAAAAAAGCGATCACTTACCCGGGTATCCTGCCCCAAGCCGACAATCTGTCCGTATTCGCCGCGTACACTAATTGTCCATTCATCGGCCAGAGTATACCAATAACCTGAATTCAAGGAGCCCTTAAAGAAACTCACATCGCCGCCCAAACCGGTAAATTCGGCTGAGCCGCCCACCACATATCCGTCGCGTGTGTCAAACCGCGAATCCCGGGTGTCGTAAGTCAATTCCGTCGAAACACCCGAGCGAAAAGTTGTTCCTTCTTCGTCTTGCACCAGAGAAGAAGCGTCTTCGTTGACATTTTTAATCTTACGCTGCTCAGCCGTATAGCGAACGACTTGGCGCAAATTTTCGCTTAGGTCAAATCCAGCACGCAAGGATCCGCCTAGGCGTTCGGATTCGAACGAAAACTGGCTCTGGTCGCTAACAATTCTGAATAAATCGATACCAGCCGCCAAGTTGCGACCCAGGAAATAGGGCTCGGTAAAACTGATATCAATTTCCGAGCCGGACCCGGCCAGCGATGCGCTAAATCGCAAATCCTGTCCGCGGCCCAACAAGTTGCGCTCTCTGATACCCACGTTACCGATGATACCAGAGTCTGTAGAAAAACCGGCGCCAAAGCTCAAATCGCCGGTGGATTGTTCTTCCACCGTCGCTTGGATCACCGTGCGATCCGGCTGACTGCCGGGCAAAGTCTCCACGTCGACCGAGCTAAAAAAGCCCAAGTTTTGAATGCGCGTCCTTGAACGGCGCAGGCGGGCCGAATTGAAAGCATCGCCTTCAACAAGACGGAATTCGCGGCGAATCACCTTATCCAGGGTACGAACGTTACCCTCGATTTGAATCCGCTCCACAAATACCTTCGGGCCTTCTTGGATGTCAAAAGTGATATCGATTTTTAAGTTTTCGCGATCCCGATCGGCTTGGGTGCGAATATCCACAAAGGCGAACCCCAAGTTCCCAACAGCTTCATTGAGGACGTCGACAGCATCTTGGATTGCCTCAGCGTCGTACCAATCACCGGCCTCAATATCCAGATCGTCTCGCAGCTCTTCCGGGTCCAAGTTTTGCAAAGAAGTGACAATGGCCACATCGCCGAATTCATATCTTGGCCCCTCATCCACAGTGAAGGTGACAATAAACCCCTCCCGGTCCGGGGTTAGTTCGGCAACCGCTGATAAAACACGAAAATCCGCATAGCCCTCGCTCAGATAAAAGCGCCTCAATAGTTCTCGGTCGAAGGCCAGTCGATCGGGGTCATAGGTATCTGTCGTCGATAGGATATTCCAAAAAGTATATTCAGCGGTCGAAATTTCGTCCCTCAGCGTCCCATCGGAAAATTCCGTGTTGCCGATGAAATTTATCGAATTAATTGTGGTCAAAGGACCTTCGTAAATCTCAAAGACCAGGTCCACTCGGTTTTGATCCAGCTCGATAATCTTTGGATCGACCGTCGCGGCATATCGTCCCGAGCGTCGATAGACTTCCAAAATTCGCTGTACATCATTTTGAACCTTGGTTCGCGTGTAGACCACGCGGGGCCGCAATTGCGCTTCGGCCTCCAAGGTGTCGTCTTCGATGCGCTGATTGCCCTCAAAGGCGATGCGATTGATGATTGGATTTTCCACCACCACCACAATGAGGGCATCTCCCTCCCGCCGCAGGGTCACGTCGGAGAACAGTCCTGTGGCAAATATACCTTTTAGGCTTTGATCAAGACGCTGCAAATCAAAGGGATCGCCCGGGTTGACCCGCATATAGGATCGCACACTTTCCGGCTCGATGCGTTGGGTGCCCTCGACCCTGATTTCATTGATGATGCCACCCGAGGAGATGGATTGAGCCAAAGCCTCGCGACCCTTTCCGGATCCCAAGGTGGCCATAATTACCAACAGGATGGCGGTCAAACCTATTCGCCAACGCGGCACGTCATCCCTCTCCAATAAACGCCAAATTTAGCTGACGAGCCCTTTGACGAAATCAACGACCTCTATATGTACCAAATCGTTCCAGGTTACGAAGAGGATCAAACTGAGCACCAAGGCCAAGCCGATTCTCAGTCCATATTCCTGTGCACGTTCTCCAAGCGGTTTCCCTCTTATGGCTTCTATGGCGTAAAACAGCAAATGCCCACCATCCAAAACAGGAATGGGGAATAGGTTTATCAATCCCAAGTTTACTGACAGTACGGCCATGAACCAAATGACCGACTCTAAGCCGAATTCGGCCACTTGACCGGACATTTGGGCAATTCGAATAGGGCCTCCCAGCTCGTCGGAACTCCGAGATCCCGAGATAATCTGCCAAACCGCATCCAAGGTCCCCACGGTCAGTGACGCTGTTTCCTTAGTCGCCATCCAAATGGAGGTGAAGACCCCATGTTGCACATATTCCGCCCCACTTCGGGAGATGCCCAGTTGGCCCACCTCTTGCGTGTTGCCAAGGGGATCCTCTCGCTCGGTGAGGCGCGGCGTCGCTTGCAGATCGATTAACTGACCGTCCCGGTCCACCACCACATCAAGGGTCTCATTAGCCGCCAGGGCGACAATCCGCTGTAAGTCCTCAAAGCGTTCGATGCTGGAGCCGTCAATCTCCAAAATGCGATCGCCCGGCAAAAATCCGGCTTCTTCGGCGGCGGTATCGGGCAACACATCGCCCACCACAGCCGGCGTATAGGGTTGCCCCGAGATGGCAAAAAGACCGGCTAAGAGAACAATGGAAAAAAGGAAATTGGCCAAAGGGCCCGCCGCCACAATCCAGCTTCGTTGCCCCAAGCGCTTATAATGGAAAGCAATTTTGCGCTCTTCTTCAGTCATTTCGACCGGCGCTCCATCGGGCATGCTGGCGGCGTTGGCATCGCCGAACATTTTTACATAACCACCCAGGGGAATAAGACTGAACTTCCACCGCGTCCCAGCTTTGTCCGTCCAGCCAAACAATTCAGGGCCAAAGCCGACCGAAAAAACCTCCACACGAACCTTGTTCCAGCGTGCCACCAGGTAATGGCCCAACTCGTGCACAAAGACCAAGGCTGTCAAAATAATCAAAAAAGGCAGGCCAAATCCGTAAAGACCGTCAGGCGTTTCCATTACATCCCAATCCAGATTTTGTTGTCCTCTTCACGCGACAGAATCGTCAGAAATTTCCCAACTCAACCGGCGTGTTCGGGCAATCTTATCCCCCGCTGAATAGACCATATTCCCCGAAAACTAAAGGGCTTAACGCTTTTGTGTGAAGGACGGGAGCAAGGCTTGCGCGGCCTGCCTGGACTGATTATCGCAGGCATAGAGATCATCTAGTGAACCAATTGCCGTTGGCGAGAGCTTTTCCATGGTCGCTTCGACGACCCCGGTGATGTCCATAAAGCCAATCTGCCGGTTCAAAAACGCGTCAACCGCCACTTCGTTTGCCGCATTAAGGGTTACGGGTACGGATCCGCCGCTGATCAACGCTTCGCGAGACAGGCGAAGGGCCGGGAAGCGGGCCGAATCGGGCGCCTCAAAGGATAAGTCGCCCATTTCGGCAAAGGTGAGCTTTTCAACAGGCGTGGGCATGCGCTCAGGCCACGCAAGTGTGTAGGCAATTGGCGTGCGCATATCGGGTTGCCCGAGTTGGGCCAGGACCGATCCATCCACATATGCCACCATCGAGTGGATCACTGACTGGGGATGGACAACGACTTCGAGCTGCTCCGAAGGCAGACCAAAAAGATGATGGGCCTCGATGACTTCCAGGCCTTTGTTCATCATTGTGGCCGAATCGATGGAGATTTTGGCCCCCATATCCCAGTTAGGATGGGCCAAGGCCTGCTCTCGGGTGGCCCCCTTCATTTCCGCAAGGCTCCAGCGCCGAAAGGGCCCGCCTGACGCGGTCAAGATGATACGATCAATGGCCTCGGGCCGCTTCGTCTCCAAAACCTGATAGATCGCATTGTGTTCGGAATCCACGGGCAATAGACGGGCGCCGTGCCGAGCAACGGCGTCGGTTACCAGGCACCCTCCGCAGACCAGAGCTTCTTTATTCGCCAAAGCCACAATCGCCCCACGTTTGATGGCTTCCAGCGTGGGACTCAATCCCGCAGCGCCGACAATACCGGCCATAACCCAATCGGCCGACCTTTGCGCCGCTTCATCGACGGCGGCTTTGCCCGCGGCCGCTTCCACATCACTTCCTGATAAAGCGTCTTTTAATGCCTGATAGCAGCGCTCATCCGACACAACCGCGAAGTCGGCATTTAGTGCCTTGGCCTGTTCAGCCAGGCGATCAACGGACCGGTTGGCGGTGACGGCGACAACCTCGAAGGCGTCTGGGTGCCGTTTAATTAAATCGATAGTGCTACACCCAACCGATCCCGTCGCCCCAAGAATTGAGACGCGCCGAGGTTCCGATTGATTAATTGGGTATACTTTTGCCCCACTCGCTGCCGTTACCATCCTATATGGGTCCCCCAAAGAGCCAAAGTAGTAGGGCCGCCATCAAACAAGCGGACATAACGCCGTCCGCCCGATCCAATACGCCACCATGCCCCGGAATAATGTTACTCGAGTCCTTCGCGCCGAATCGACGCTTTAGGTGCGATTCGAGAAGGTCGCCCATTTGAGCCACAACTGCAAGGAATCCGCACAATAGCGCCATCGCCAAATAATGAGGTACCTCTACTACAAAGGCCAGGCACAGCCCAAAAAGCCCACTCGCCACCACCCCGCCCAGAAGGCCGGACCAGGTCTTATTCGGGCTGATCTTGGGTGCCAGTTTGGGTCCACCAAAACGCCTGCCGGCGAAGTAAGCTGCCGTATCGGTGGCCCAGACAACCCCTATAAGCCCGAAGACCACCAACCGACCCCAATTGGGATCCAGTCGCATCCAGTGAAAGGAGAGACAGAAAAATCCAATATAGCAAACACCCGCAATCCGCCAAAAAGTAGCAGATAACCCAAATTTAAAACTGCTCATGGCGACTATCGCCGCGCCCACAATCAAGAGGGAAAGACCGCTTAGAAAATCGTAAAAGAATCCGACGGCGCAAGCGGCCACGACAACGGCTACACCCAGCCAATCTTGTAAGGCCATAACCTGTCGATTGCACAGACGCACCCATTCCCATGCCATGAGGCCGGCTATAACAAGGAGAACTACGTCACTGTAAGGAGAACCCAGGTAAATCGCGATTAGAATAACAGGCGCGAGGATGACCGCGGAAATCACCCGAAGCCTTAGGTCGCTCGGCGCGCTTTTACCCGGATTCGGCTGTTGCGCCATAACGCCGATCACGTTTTTGAAATTCTCTGACCGCGGTAGCCAAATCCTCTTTGCTGAAGTCGGGCCAATTCTTCTCCACGAAGACCAACTCGGCGTAGGCAAGCTCCCACAATAGAAAATTACTAATCCGCTGCTCCCCGCTGGTGCGGATCAAAAGATCCGGATCGGGCAAGGCGCTGGTCGATAAAACCCCGCCAAAATGAGATTCGTCGATATCTCCTGGATCCAACTCTCCGTCTCGCGCGGCACGGGCCAAGGATTGGCTAGCGGAAATGATATCTTGGCGAGCGCCATAGCTGAGTGCGATTGTCAAATTCAAAGAAGTGCCGCCCGACGTTAGCTTCTCCGACTCTTCAATAAGGGCGACCACATCTTTAGGCAAACGCTCTCGTTGGCCAACAATGCGTAAGCGCACGCCGTTTTTGTGGAGTTCAGCCACCTCGGACTTCAAATACCGCCTGAGCAGGCCCATGAGATCTTCGACCTCGGCCACGGGACGGCGCCAGTTTTCAGATGAAAACCCAAAAAGGGTCAAATAAGGAATGCGCAATTCCCGGGCTCCACGGACGCACCTGCGCACCGCCTCCGCACCCTTTTGGTGCCCAAATATTCGGGGCATACCGCGCCCCCGCGCCCAGCGCCCGTTCCCATCCATAATAATGGCGACATGGGTGGGGATATCCATATCCCGAAAGGCCGGCAAAGGGTCCATGAGGAACGTCTCAAATAACCGTCATACCTGGAGGATTTCTTCTTCTTTTTGGACCGCGACTTCATCAATTTTCTTGATGTGATTGTCGGTTAGGGTCTGAATTTCCTCGCCCCAAAGATGGTGCTCATCCTTAGAGATTTCCCCGTCCTTTTCCATGCGCTTGAGCATATCCATGCCATCGCGCCGCACGTTGCGGACCGCGACCCGAGCTTGCTCGGCATATTTGCCGGCAATCTTGGTGAGTTCGACCCGTCGTTCTTCGGACAGCGGCGGAATGGGAACGCGTACCAATTGCCCATCATTAACCGGGTTGAGGCCCAGTCCCGATTCACGAATGGCTTTCTCCACAGCGCCGGTCATGGACTTGTCCCAGACCTGCACCGAAACCATGCGCGGTTCAGGTACGGAAATACTGCCGACCTGATTCAGCGGGACGGAGGCGCCATAGGCTTCAACGGTCAAGGGCTCTAAAAGGCTCACCGAGGCCCGGCCGGTTCTCAGGCCTGAGAACTCCTTTTGCAGGGCGTCAAGCGCGCCATCCATGCGACGTTTTAGGTCTCTTAAATCAGGGTCCGCCATAGCTTAGCTCTCATCATTTTCGACAAGTGTGTATCTTCCTTCTCCGCAGATCACATCGGCAAAAGCGCCGGGATCGTAAATCGAGAACACCATGATGGGAATGTTATTCTCGCGTGCGACCGAAATAGCCGCATGATCCATGACACCGATATCACGGCGAAATACATCCATATATGACAAGCGCTCAAAGCGCTTCGCGGAGGAGTCCTTAGCTGGGTCGGCGTTATAAACGCCATCCACCTTGGTCCCCTTAAGCAGCACCTGGCACCCCATTTCCGAAGCCCGCAAAGCTGCCGCCGTATCAGTGGTGAAAAAGGGATTGCCGGTGCCTGCGCCAAAGATCACCACCCGCTCTTTTTCCAAATGGCGTACTGCACGGCGACGGATGTACGGCTCGGCAACCGTATCCATGGGAATGGCGGACAAAACCCGCGTATCCACATCGATGTTCTCCAAGGCGTTCTGCAGGGCCAGCGCATTAATCACGGTGGCCAACATACCCATGTAATCGGCACTGGCGCGCTCCATTCCCTTTGCGGCACCGGCCAAACCCCTGAAAATATTCCCGCCACCGACCACCAGGCAAACTTCAACCCCCATTGCCCGAACGGCTTTGACGTCATGGGCAATGGAACTAACCATGCCCTCGTCTAGGCCATAGTCTTTAGGACCCATCAGGGCCTCACCTGAGATTTTCAGCAGAACTCGGTTAAATCTTGGCGCCTTCGTGGTCTTTTCCGACATCCCCGCTCCATCATTTACAACTGTTTCGCCAAAGATCTTTGACGGCGGCGAGCCGGCGGAAAAGGCGGGACGGCCCCGACTCGGGCCAGCTCAGGCGGGGCTTATCATAGTGTATTTTTGCCCCCCCTAAAAGCTGAAGCGGCCCCCGGACCTCGCCGGCAGGAAAGAATTTCCGACCGACGCAAGGCCCCAACCCAGCCCGACACTCAGGTCATGGAGCCGACTTAGCTACCCAAGGTCGCCGCGACCTCAGCCGCGAAATCGCTTTCTTGCTTTTCCACGCCCTCGCCCAGTTTAAAGCGGGCAAAAGCAGCCACTTTGACCTCGGCGCCCAAATCCTTGCCGGCTTGCTCAAGGGCCTTGCCAACGGAAGTCTCGCCGCCGTTGATCACATAAGCCTGCTCCAAGAGGCAGACTTCTTCGTAATATTTGCGCAGACGCCCCTCGACCATCTTGCCGATAATCTCCTCAGGCTTGCCGCTGGCCCGCGCCTGATCACTCAAGATCTCCCGCTCTTTATCCAGAGCCGACGCATCAACACCGTCCCGATTGATGGCCTGTGGCTGAGACGCCGCAATGTGCATGGCGACTTGGCTCCCGATGACCGCAAGTTTTTCCGGGTCGGCGGCGGATTCCAATCCCACCAGCACGCCCATCTTGCCCAAACCAGGGGCCGCTTTGTTATGGATATATGAGGCAACAACACCCTGGCTGACAGCGATACGCTCCAAGCGGCGCACGCTCATGTTCTCGCCGATTGTGGCGATCATTTGGGTGAGCTGCTCAGCAACCGAATTCCCGCTACCGGGATATTCAGATTGAAGAAAAGCCTCCAAATCGCCCGAGCTTTCCTGCGCCAAGGCCGCGCTGCCCCGGACAAAATCTTGGAAGGATTCATTTCGGGCCACAAAGTCGGTTTCCGCGTTGACCTCCACCAGGGCCCCTTTGTTGCCCTCGGAGACCGCTCCTACCAACCCCTCGGCAGCAACACGGCCTGCCTTTTTCGCGGCCGCGGCCAATCCTTTCTTGCGCAGCCAATCCGCGGCTGCCTCCAAATCCCCATCGCTTTCTTGCAGCGCCTTTTTGCAGTCCATCATGCCGGCGCCAGATTTTTCGCGCAGCTCTTTCACCAGCGCAGCGGATATAGCGGCCATTTTCTACCTCGCAATTGTCAAATTGATCGTGTTGTCAAAAAAGAAGATGCTCGAGATGGCGGACAAACCAAGCTGCCCACCATCATCTCAGCGGTCATGAAGCGGTGGGCTGGGTTTCCTCGGCGTCTGCTGCCGGAGCTGCTTCTGGAGCCGTTTCCTGCGCTGCGGCAGGAGCTTCTTCAGCAGGCGTTTCCCCTGCCGCGTCCGAAGCTGCTTGTTCAGCGCCTTCGGCCGCCTGCTCTGCAGTGTCAGCCGCTTCACCCAGGGCCGCCTCGGCGGGGGCTTCGGCACTCTCGCCGATATCCGTGCCCGTCGAAATCAGTTCGGCCTGAATACCGTCCAACACGGAATCGGCGACCAACTCGCAATATAGATTGATGGCTCGGATCGCGTCATCGTTCCCCGGCACCGGGAAATCAACCCCGGCCGGGCTGGAGTTGGAATCCAAGATGGCGACGACTGGAATGCCTAAGGTGTTGGCTTCCTGGATGGCAATATGTTCTTTGTTTGTATCGATCACAAAGAGGATATCAGGCAGGCCGCCCATCTCCTTAATGCCGCCCAAGGCCCGCTCCAACTTGTCCCGCTCCCGCGTCAAGTTGAGCAGCTCTTTTTTGGTCAGAAGGCTTTGATCCTCAACCAACCTCGCCTCAACGGTTGCCAAACGCTTGATCGAATTGGAGATTGTTTTCCAGTTGGTGAGCATGCCGCCAAGCCAGCGATGGTTCACATAGTACTGTCCACAGCGTTTGGCCGAATCGGCAACCATCTCGCTTGCCTGCCGCTTGGTGCCCACAAAAAGCACCCGGCCGCCGCCGGCGACCACTTCGCGCACCGCCTGCAAACCCTGGTGAAGCAGCGGAGCAGATTGTTCCAAGTCGATGATGTGAATGCCATTGCGGACCCCAAAAATATAAGGGCCCATCTTGGGGTTCCAACGACGGGTAGTGTGTCCAAAATGAACGCCAGCCTCCAAGAGCTGGCGCATGGTAAAGCTGGGAGGCGCCATAGATCCTTCTCCGGTTAAGCCACCGCAAGCCTGTCATCTGCTCTCAGACACCGGAGCGACTTCAAGGATGTCTCCCTCGAAAGCCGCGATGCTTGCGTGTGAAGTTAAAGTTGGCGGCTAGATAGGCTGATGCGCCACAAAATGCAAGGAAAATCCGGCCTTAATTCAGATGGCGGGGCAGCTCACGTATCCTGCATTCCCACACCCGGCATCGCTTTAATGGCCTGTCGTAAGGCCGCGGAAAGCTTATATTTTTGAGCTAACTCCAGCTCTACCTCCTGACCATCGGCCAAATCCAGCACCAGAGCCACCTGCCCACGCCCGGGACCCTCGCGCTCCAGCAGCATTTGCAAGCCGCTGAGATGCTCTAGTCGGTCTAAGTAGACTTTGAGGCCCGCCGACGACTTGGCGGCAAGCTGATCCAAAGGCTCAATCATCTGGACGGTTAGGCGGGGATCCTCTTCCTCACTCCGCCGGTCAGCGGTCACAATGAAATGGAGGGGCTGGGCGGCCTCCAATAACTCCCGAAAGCTGGCCAAGGCCTCGGAAAAGAGGGTGACCTCGAACACACCGCTGGTGTCGGAACACTGCACAAAGGCCATGCGGTTTCCCTTGCGACTGGTCAGCTCCCGCTTGCCGATCACAATGCCGGCCAGGCGATGGCGGCCCAGGTTGGCTGCGGTCAAGAGCTCCTGATAAGTCACAACTCCGAGCTTTTCCAACGACTTGCCATAGGCATCCAAGGGATGGGCAGAGAGGTAAAAGCCCACGGCGTCAAACTCATGACGCAACCGTTCCATACCAGGCCAGTCCTCGATCTTGGGTAGGCTCAGCTCGACAGGCGGGGCGCCGCCACTATCGCCGAAGAGGCTGACCTGGTCGCTTTCCCGCTCACTGGCCGCCACCGTTGCGTGGCGTACGATGGTCTCGGCCGCCGCATAGACCTGGCGCCGGTTGGCTACAAAGGTTTCGAAAGCCCCCGCACAGGCCAAATTCTCGATCTGGCGCTTGTTGACGGCTCGGGAGTCGAGCCGGCCGACAAAATCGGCCAGGCCGGCGAAGGCGCCGTTGGCTTTTCGTTCGCGCACCAGCTCGCCCATGGCCGCCGCCCCGACATTTTTTACCGCGGCCAAGGCATAACGAATGGCCAACCGCCCATCGGCCAAAGTTTCAACACCAAAGTCCGGCAAGGAGTGGTTCACATCCGGAGGCAACAAGGGAATTCCCAAGCGCTGCAGCTCCTGGCGAAAAACATTCAGCTTATCCGTGTTACCCAAGTCATAGGTCATGGTGGCGGCCATCAGCTCCACCGGATAATTCGCTTTTAAATAAGCCGTCTGGTAGGCCACCAAGGCATAGGCCGCCGCGTGGGCCTTGTTAAAACCATAACCGGCGAACTTATTGACCTGGTCGAAAACTTCCGATGCCTTCGTTTTGGCGACCTTGAGGGCCACGGCTCCCTCAATGAAGGTCTGCCGCTGAGCATCCATTTCGGCCTGGATTTTTTTGCCCATGGCACGGCGCAAAATATCGGCCGCACCCAGGGTATAGCCGGCGAGTTTTTGGGCGATCTGCAGCACCTGTTCCTGATAGATCATGATGCCATAGGTTTCCTTCAGAATATCGGCGATGGAATCGTGAAGGTAATCGGGTGTCTCCTCCCCGTGTTTTCGCTTGATGTAGCTGGGGATATTGTCCATCGGCCCTGGGCGATAGAGGGCCACCACGGCGATAATATCCTCGAAACGGTCGGGCTTCAGGCGGCGCAGCACGTCCCGCATACCCGACGATTCCAACTGGAACACCGCCACCGTTTCGGCGCGCCCCAGCATGTCGAAGGTCTTTGCGTCATCTAGCGGGATCGTGGAAAGATCAATCGACTCGCCCCGTTCCGCTATCAATTCACAAGCCCGTGCCAAGACCGTCAGGGTCTTCAGGCCCAAAAAGTCGAACTTCACCAGCCCGGCCTGTTCCACATACTTCATGTTGAACTGGGTTACCGGCATGTCGGAGCGCGGGTCACGATATAGCGGCACCAAAGCATCCAGGCGCCGGTCGCCGATCACCACGCCGGCCGCATGGGTTGAGGCATGACGGTAGAGGCCCTCAATGCCCAGGGCTGTGCTCAAGAGGCGCGCCACCGCCGGGTCGTTGTCTCGCATTTCCTGAAGCTGCGGCTCACCGGCGATGGCTTGAGAGAGGGAGACCGGGTTGGCCGGATTATTGGGCACAAGCTTACAAATACGGTCTACCTGGGGATAGGGCATCTCGAGCACCCGGCCCACGTCACGAAGGGCGGCGCGGGCCTGCAGCTTTCCGAAGGTGATGATCTGAGCGACATGATCTCGACCGTATTTTTCCTGGACGTAGCGAATCACCTCGTCCCGTCGGTCCTGACAAAAGTCGATATCGAAATCCGGCATGGAAATTCGTTCTGGATTAAGGAAGCGCTCAAATAGTAGACCCCACCGCAACGGATCCAAATCCGTGATGGTCAGCGCCCAGGCCACTACCGAGCCGGCGCCCGAACCTCGGCCGGGGCCCACTGGAATACCTTGATGCTTTGCCCACTGAATGAAATCGGCAACGATCAGGAAATAGCCGGGAAAGCCCATCTGCTCAATGACGCCAAGCTCGTAATCGAGCCGCTCCCGATAAGGTCCCGCTGCCGCCTCTCGGGCCCCTTCTTCCATATCCTCGGCAAAGACATGGGCTTCTAGGCGGCTCTGCAAGCCTGTTTTTGACGCGCGCGCCAACTCACCAGCTTCATCCAGTCCATCATGGGTCGGAAAAGCAGGCAGGATGGGCGCCACTCGGTCGGGAAAGTAGGCGCAGCGTTGCGCAATCACGATGGTATTGGCGACGGCTTCCGGCAGATCCTGGAACAGGTCGCACATCTCCCGGGCGCTTTTAAGGCGATGCTCGGGGGAGAGGCGTCGGCGATCCTCACTAGTTACGTAGGTACCCCCGGCAATGCACAAGAGGGCGTCGTGGGCCTCGAAATCCTCCACGCGAGGAAAATAGCAGTCATTCGTCGCAACCAGCGGTACCTCAAGATCATAGGCGAGGTCCAAGAGCTGGCTTTCAATTATCTTTTCATTGGCCAATCCGTGACGCTGAAGCTCCACATAGAGCCGTCCGGGAAAAATATCCTTTAGGGCCGCGAGAGCTTCTTTGGCCTCCTTGATCTGGCCGGAGAGCAAGAGTCGGCCGAGCTGACCGCCCATGCCACCCGTCAAGGCCAGCAGACCGTCAGCAGATGCGCTCAGATCAGATAGGCTGATCTGGGGCGGCTCGCCGGCTTCGGTCTCCAAAAAGGCTTTGGATACAAGGGCCATGAGATTCTGATAGCCCTGCTCATTTTGCACCAGAAGGACAATGGGATCGGGCGGTGGCAAGGCTCCATTTAGCGGGTCCTTGCCCAATCGGCTGATTGCCATGAGACAGCCGATAATGGGCTGGACTCCTGCGTCCCGTGCAGCAAGCGCAAACTCCAAGGCCCCAAAAAGGTTGCCGCTATCGGTGACGGCGACCGCCGGCATGGATTCAGCCTGACAAGCCTTTATCAGGTCCTTAACCTTGATCGCGCCTTCGGAAAGTGAGTAGGCCGAACGGACCCGTAAGTGGACAAAGGGGGCATGTGACATGCGCCAAGATTCCATGGTGCGACCGGTTTGTCAGGAGCCTGGCGAACAATTTCCTGTGGATATCCGAAAGTTCCGCCGTCAGCCGCCCTTCTTCTCGTGCACCTGACCGTTGTCGAGCCATAAAACCCGATCCATGCGTTGGGCCAAGGCTAGATTGTGCGTAGCGATCAGGGCGCCAAGCCCCGAGTCGCGGACGAGACCCAAGAGCATATCGAACACTTTTTCTGCGGTGTCGGGATCTAGGTTGCCGGTCGGCTCGTCCGCCAGAAGGAATTTAGGCCCGTTGGCCAGGCCCCGTGCAATGGCGACCCGCTGCTGTTCGCCGCCCGATAGGCGCGCGGGCCTATGCGTGGCGCGAGCCGACAGGCCCACTTTGGCCAACAGCGCCTCAGCCGCTGCGACAGCATCCTTGCGACGCCTGCCGGCGATCATCTGGGGCAAGACAATGTTCTCAAGCGCGGAAAACTCCGGCAAAAGGTGGTGGTATTGATAAACAAAGCCCACGGTTTGCCGCCGTAGAGCCGTGCGGCCCGTATCACTCAGCTTGCCCGTGGCCTGGCCGGCTAGAAGTACCTCGCCCACATTAGGCCGTTCCAACAGACCGGAAATGTGCAAAAGCGTGGACTTGCCCGCTCCAGAAGGACCCACCAAGGCTACCAATTCGCCGGGGCGCAGATCGAAATTGACGTCGTGCAAAATTTCCAGGCTCTCGCCCGCCTGATGGAAGGTGCGTCCAATATCGCGCAGGGAAAGGCCAGCGTCGTTTGCCCGATCACTCATAATGGCCCTCATTCATAACGAAGCGCCTCGACCGGGTCTAACCGGGCTGCCCGCCAGGCCGGCCAAAGGGGTGCAAGGAACGACCAGAAGAGCGCCATGCCCACAACCTGGCCGACCTCAACCGGGTCGACCACCGCCGGCAACTGAGATAGAAAATAGATCTCGGCAGAAAAGAGTTCCGTGCCGGTCAAGCTTTGTAACCACTGTCGAATGGTTTCGATATTGGTGGAAAAGGCCAGCCCGAGAATAAAACCGAAAAGCGTCCCAAAGACCCCAATACTTGCGCCGCTGAGGAAGAAGACACGCAGGATCGATCCGCGGGTCGCCCCCATGGTGCGCAGGATGGCGATGTCCCTCCCCTTATCCTTCACCAGCATGGTCTGACCGGACAGAATATTAAAGGCGGCCACCAAGATGATCAGGGACAGAATAAGGAACATCACGTTCCGCTCCACCTGAATGGCGTTAAAAAAGCTGGCGTTCGAGCGCTGCCAATCCAAGCTGCGGTGGCCCGGCCCGGCGGTTTCTTGAAGCAGATCCCGCAAACCGTCCAGTGATTCCGGATCGTTCAAAAAGATCTCGACCGCGTTCACTCGGTCGGGCAATTGGAAAAAGATCTGCGCCGCCTCCAAGGGCATATAGATAAAGCCCCCGTCGTATTCCGACATACCAACTTCAAAAAGCGCGGCGACCCGGTAACTTTTCAGCCGGGGCAAACTACCGATGACGGTGGTGTTGCTTTTTGGCGAAACCAGGGTGATGGAATCCCCCACGCGGACCCGCAATTGCCGCGCCAGACGCGTGCCGATCATCACCACATCCTCGCCCTGAAAGTCCTCCAAGGATCCGCGCACGATATTTTCGGCGATCAGGGGCCGAGCTTGCAGATCGCCCTGCTGCATACCCCGCACCAAGGCACCGGTGGCAGACTCTTTGGCGGTGACCATAACCTGACCCTGGATTTGCGGCGCCGCCATGTCCACGCCGGTGATTTGGCGCAGGCGCTCGGCCATATCCTCGTAATCTTCGATGACCGAATTTTGACCAAAGATGGTCAGGTGACCATTCACCCCCAAGATACGGCCCAAGAGTTCCTGGCGAAAACCATTCATCACCGCCATTACGATGATGAGCGTCGCGACCCCCAAGCCGATCCCCAAAAAGGAAAAGCCCGCAATGACGGAGACAAAACCCTCTTCCCGGCGCGAGCGCAAATAGCGCATGGCGACCATGCGCTCAAAGGCGGAAAATATCATTCGTTCAAATCCAGCGCCATCTCAGTCCCGTCTCTGCGACCCGAATCGGGCCTCGCCAATCGGCATTTGTATAGGAGAAGGCCCCAAAGATGTCTATGGAGCCCTGCAACGAGCGCCTGTGACAAATTGAGCTAAAGACGGCCTTCGCCGCTCTTTAGGAATGACCTCTTACGATGGACTGGCATTTGCGACTTAAGGCGGCCTGATCGTCGCTTTGAAGCGGCCGCCCATTAAAATAGGCACGGCCGTTCTCACTTACCTCGATTTGGCCGAGACCCAGAGTGGTTTGCTCGAAGCCCTCTCGATCGATCGGCGTGAATTCTAAGGGAAAGGAAAAGCTCTTCGGCGGCTGGTATTGAAAGCCACCGCCCAAGTCCGCCGGCGCCACGGCACGGCCGTGCACGTCCACCCCCGGCTGGTAGTCCACACCCTCGCTAGGCTGATAATCGACAAGTCGTTGGCAATCCTGATAGGTGACCGTCGCAGACGGGGGCTCGGTTCCCATAGCGGGAAGAGCGAAAATCATGCCTTGGGCGACCACTAACAGGCCAAAAGAGCGAAGGTTTTTCATAGATACAGCGTAAAGAAACGACATTAATAAATTGATAACAATTAGAAATGCTACTATGGCCGGAAGTCAATCCAAGAGTTTTCCACGCCCAAATAGACGATCCCCCAAATAACCGCGGCAATTCCCGTGGTGATGGCGGCCTTACGCCACAGCATAGGGCGGTCCGGCGCCGAAGTGGCGTGACCCGGCTGTGGATTTTCCGGCGGTTTCACGCCCCAGGGCAAAACTGCGAAAAAGACCACCCACCAGGTCATCACATAAACCAGTATGCCGGTAACCCAATTCATCGCGAACTGGCCGGATTAAGCTTGTTCTAATTCCACCAAGGTGCCGCAAAAGTCCTTGGGATGCAGGAATAGAACCGGTTTGTTGTGAGCGCCGATTTTCGGCTCTCCATCGCCCAGAACCCGCGCGCCCTCGGCTTTGAGTTTGTCCCGGGCCGCATAGATGTCGTCTACTTCGTAGCACACATGGTGCATGCCACCAGCCGGATTTTTCTCCAAAAAGCTGGCAATGGGCGATGTGTCTCCAAGCGGGTGCAATAGCTCAATTTTCGTATTGGGCAATTCAATGAAAATCACCGTGACCCCATGATCCGGTTCGGCCTGAGGTTCCGAGACCTTGGCGCCCAAGGCTCCGCGGTACAACGACGCGGCTTTTTCCAGATCCGGCACGGCTATCGCCACGTGATTTAATCGACCGATCATAGAACTCTCTTCCCTCTCATAAGAATATTTCAGATTAAATATGGGGTCGGGCAAGGCCTCGTCCAGCATCCTTGATCGTTCGAAACTTACTCAAGACGGATCACATGAACGCTTGTAACAGGTTTTTTGCCCCAAAGCCGCGAGGCAGTTCGCCGCACCGCTTGAGCCACCGCTGCCTCAACGGCACTGTCATCCCGACGCTCGCGCCGGGGCAAACGAGCCACCGCCTCAGCCACGGCCGGCGCAAGGATCGTACCATCCGACTGGCTTTCCGCCGTGTCGCATAGGCCCATTAGGGAGATCTCCGCCTCCCCATCCATAGCGCCCCGCTGGTCCAATACAACGGTGGCAAAGGCCGCACCATTATAGCTCATCTTCTTGCGGGTCTGAAAAACCGAACTGCCGAGGGGCAAAAGCCGTCTTCCCTCCAACGCCAGGCGCCCGGAAGGAACCGATGTAACAATCTCTCCCTGCCCCGGCGTGAGACGTATAAGATCGCCATTGGAGCAGACGATTTGATGCGGCACCTGGCAGTCGCGCGCGAGCTGTGCATGGGCCGCCAAGTGTCGGTCCTCCCCATGCACGGGAATGGCGATTTTGGGCCGCACCCATTGATACATCTGCGCCAACTCCTCGCGGCCAGGATGCCCGGATACATGGATCTCATGATCATGATCGGTGATAACCTCAATGCCCCGTTTAACCAGAGCATTTTGCAGATCAAAGATACCAACCTCATTGCCGGGAATCACCCGTGAGGAGAAAACCACTGCGTCCCCGGCATCTAGATTAACGTGATTGTGTTGTTCTTTCGCGATCCGCCAAAGAGCCGCCCGTGGCTCCCCTTGTGAACCCGTACAGATCAACAGCACTTCCTCGCGCGGCAAATAGTCCACTTCGGATTCATCCACGAAAGGCGGCAAGTCCGCCAAATAGCCGTTTTCTCGAGCGGCTTGCACAATTCGGTGTAAGGAGCGCCCGACCAGGGCCACCCGGCGGCCCGAGGCCTCAGCTACGCGAATAACAGTCTCCAAACGAGCCACGTTGCTGGCAAAGCAGGCAACCGCCACCCGCTTTTTCAGACCGGACACCACCTCCAACAGTCGCTCGCGCACATCGGCTTCGGAGCCCGCCTCCTCATCAACCAGGGCATTGGTTGAGTCGCACACCATAGCCAGGACATCTTCCTCGGCCAGGGCCTTCAGGCGGGTAATGTCCGTGGCATCACCCACCAACGGGTCTGGATCCAATTTCCAGTCCCCCGTGTGCAGCACCGTTCCGGCCGCACAACGCACCACGACCGCGTTGGGCTCGGGGATTGAATGGGTCAGGGTCACCAACTCAACCTCAAAGGGGCCGACCTGGAATTGACCCGACAGGGGAACCTCAATGACCTCAGCTTCTTTTTCTAAGCCGGCCTCGATCAACTTGCGCCGGACCAAGGAGGCGGTAAAGGGGGTCGCATAGAGGGGACATCTGAACCGAGGCCAAAGATAAGGAACGGCACCGATATGATCTTCGTGGGCATGAGTGAGGACAATCCCCGCCAAATCTTCAACCCGTTCAGCAATAAAGGATGGATCGGGCATGAGCACGTCTACCCCGGGCAGGCTGTCTGAGGCGAAAGTAACCCCCAGATCGATCATCAGCCACGCCCCATCATGGCCGTAGAGATTGAGGTTCATGCCAATCTCGCCGGTTCCGCCCAGCGGGAGGAAATAGAGATCGTCAGCCGATAGCTTGGGAGATCTCCTATCGAGACCGCTCACCACGCGACCCGTCACGTCGAGCGCACCTTTTCCAAAACGCCGTGCCGCACGTCAGAACCGCCATTTGTTCTGTATATGGAAAGAAGGCCACGAAGCGTCAGCTCCGGGTCAACATGCTCAATGACCGGCGTCGCACGATCGAACAGGGTGGCCAAGCCGCCGGTGGCGATCACCTTCATGGGCGCGCCATATTCAGATTTAATACGCGCGACCAACCCCTCGACCAAGCCGATATATCCCCAAAAAATCCCCGATTCCATCGCAGGTTCGGTGGCTTTGCCAATGACCTGCTCGGGCATGCGTACCCGCACCAAAGGCAACTTGGCCGCTGCCAGATGAAAAGCTTGGAGGGACAAGTTCACGCCCGGCGCCAAAACCCCGCCTTCAAAAGCACCATCCGAGCCCACCACGTCAAAAGACGTGGCAGTCCCAAAATCCACAACGATCAAAGGGCCTCCAAACTGTTCATGCGCGGCAATTGAATTGACAAGGCGGTCAGCCCCAACCGCTTCTGGTTGCTCGACCCTGACCTCAATCCCCAACTCGACCCCGGGACGTCCGACGATGAGAGGATCGACGCCGAAGTAACGGCTGCACAGGCTTGCTAGAGGATAAAGTGCCGCCGGTACCACCGACGAGATGATGGCCCCATCGATCATCTCCGCTTTCAGGCCTTGCAGTCCCATAAGTTGGGTGAGCCATACTAAATACTCATCGGCCGTGCGATTGGCATCGCTGGCGGTGCGCCAAGAGCCGCACAGGCGGTCGCCATCAAAGACGGCGAATTCAAAGTTTGTATTGCCTGAATCAATCGCCAGCAGCATCAGGGCTCACCCATTTCCTGATCCATGACCTGAACATCCCCTGTCGTAACCCTGCACCGCTGGCCATCCGGTTGTTCCAAAACCATGGCTCCATCCAGATCCAAATCGACAAATTGACCATTCGACGGTACCGCCGGTTCCCTCAAGGATATCTCTCGGCCCAGGCCGTAGGCGCGCGCCAGCCATGCGTCTCTTAGCGCAGAAAACCCCGATGCTATCCAGATGTCAAACCAGTGAGCAAATCTGCCACCTAAAAGAGCAAGGTCCGCCTCTATCCCTTGTCCCTCGATGGCACCTTCTGCGCGCAAGTTTGTCGCCGGGAAAAGCGTTTCCCCAGGATGGGAAATCAGGTTCACTCCCTGCCCCACCACCAACCAATCCAGCATGTCGTCCAGCCGCGTTTGCGATTCCAGCAAAATCCCGGCCACCTTGCGTCCGTCCACCAATACATCGTTCGGCCATTTAACCTGCACCGGCTTTGCTCCGCCGAGGTGAGACATGACAACGTCAGCTACTGCCAAAACCGCCACGAAGCCAATCTGGGGCGCCTCGGCGATGGTGCAATTGGGTCGCAGCAAGAAGCTGCAATAGAGGTTCCCCTCCGGACTTGTCCATTGTCGACCCCGCCGCCCGCGACCGCCGCTTTGAGATTTGGCCCAAACAATCAAATTCCCGCCATCGCCGGCCTGGGCGAGCCTCTTTGCCTCATCATTGGTGCTCACGAGCCGCTCATGACCGATAAGCCGAAAACCACCCGGCAACAGGGACGTACTAGAACTGACGGTTTGGGAAGTCATCAGGTGAACAAGGAGGCTGCAGCCGTACCTGCGCTATCCAGGACGGGGCTCAATACCAAGATAAAGAAGACAATCACGATGCCGGTGCCAAATAGAATTACACTCAGCTCCCTGCCAATGGGACTGTCGAAGGTTTCCACCGCGTCGTCAAAGTACATGATCTTAACGATGCGCAAGTAATAAAACGCTCCGATCACCGATGTCAGCACACCAATCACCGCAAGGATATAAAGGCCTGCGTTTATTGCTGCCATGAAAACAAAGAACTTTCCGAAAAACCCGGCCAAAGGAGGAATACCCGCCATGGAAAACATAAAGATGGCCAAAGCCAAAGCCACCATGGGATTGGTCTTGCTAAGGCCTTTCAAATCCTCAATCCCCTCCAGCATTTTATCTTTTTGACGCATGCATAAGATGCAGGCAAAGGTGCCCACGTTCATGAAGATATAGATGGCCATGTAAATGGCGATGCCACGCACCCCTTCCTCGGTACCGGCGGCCAATCCGACAAGGGCATAGCCAATATGGCCGATGGAACTGTAGGCCATCAGCCGTTTGATGTTGGTCTGGCTGATGGCGGCCAATGCCCCCAAGGTCATGGAAGCGATAGATATAAAGACGATGATCTGCTGCCATTGAGGTTGCAGGTCATGGAAGGGATCAGTGAGCACCCGCACAAAGAGCGCCAAGGCCGCCACCTTGGGCGCTGTGGCGAAGAACGCGGTCACCGGCGTGGGCGCTCCCTCATATACATCCGGGGTCCACATATGGAAGGGCACCGCCGAAATCTTAAATGCCAAGCCCGCGGCAACGAAAACCAGCCCTACCAGCAATCCGACCGAAACCGAACCCTCGCTCAGAAGCTGAGCGGACAAGATCCTTCCCAAATCGGCAAAGGAGGTCGAGCCCGCAAAGCCATAAACCATGGAGCAACCATAAAGCAGCATGCCCGATGACAAAGCGCCCAGCACAAAGTATTTCAGACCCGCCTCGGAAGAGCGTACGCTATCTCGACGAAAGGCCGCCACCACGTAAAGCGACAAACTCTGCAGCTCAAGGCCAAGATAGAGGGACAGGAGATCGTCGGCCGAGACCATCATCAACATGCCCAGAGTGGCAAAGAGCAATAGGATTGGGAATTCAAAGCGGGCCATGTTTTCCCGCTCGATATAGCGTAGGGACATGACCATGGTCAGCGCCGCCCCCAACAACACCAACACCTTCATGAAGCGACTGAAATCGTCGGCGACAAAGAGGCCGCCAAAGGCCACGCCCCCATTGGGGGCTGCCACGACCAACACCCCGGCGATGACGATGGACGCGACCGCGAGCATCAAAACCAAACGAGTGGAGCGGCTGCCCTGAAAGACACCGATCATCAAAAGCGTCATAGCGGCAAGGGCCAGGAAAATTTCCGGCAGGGCGAACTGTAGGTTCATCTCGATCATTCAGCGCCCCCCTACTTGCCGGACCAAAAAGCGGTCAGCGACGATCCCTCGGCAGCGGCCAAGGCGGCGTTATGGTTTTCGATGAGGTTGGTTACCGAAACCGACATAATGTCAAGAAAGGGCGGCGGATAAATGCCCATCCACAAGACCAGAATAAGAAGCGGAGAAAAAATAAGCTTCTCCCGCCAATTCATATCCAAGATAGCCTTCAGATCCGCCTTTGTCATAACCCCGAAAATTACCCGGCGATATAGGTAGAGCATGTAAGCCGCGCCCAACACCATGCCCGTGGCGGTCAGGAGCGCCACCCAGGTATTTGCTTGGAAGGCTCCCACGATGACCAAGAACTCGCCGACAAAACCACTGGTTCCGGGCAATCCCACGGAGGCCAGCATGAAGATCATGAAGACCAGGGCATAGCGGGGCATGCGATGCACCAGGCCGTCATAGCGACTGATTTCGCGCGTATGCATGCGGTCATAGATCACGCCCACGATCAAAAAGAGCGCGGCGGAAACCACGCCGTGGGACAGCATCTGATAAATCGCCCCCTCAATTCCCTGCTGATTGAAGGTAAAGATTCCCAGGGTTACGAAGCCCATATGAGCGACCGAGGAATAGGCGATCAGCTTTTTCATGTCTTCCTGGGCCAGGGCCACCAGCGAGGTATAGATCACCGCGATGATCGACAGGGTGAAGACAAAGGGCGTAAAGAAAGCCGAGGCCTCGGGCAGCATGGGCAAGGAAAAGCGCAGGAAGCCATAGGCGCCCATCTTTAAGAGCACGCCGGCCAAAATCACAGAACCCGCGGTTGGCGCTTCCACGTGAGCGTCAGGCAACCATGTGTGGACCGGCCACATGGGCACCTTCACCGCGAAGGAGGCGAAAAAGGCCAGCCACAGCCAAACTTGGTAGTCCGTCGGCATGGGATTGTCGATCAGATAGGGGATGTCCAGGGTCTCGGCATGGTAGAGGATGGCTAAAATGGCCAGGAGCATCAGGACCGAGCCGGTCAAGGTATAGAGAAAAAACTTAAAGGCTGAATAGACTCGGCGCGGCCCGCCCCAAATCCCAATAATCAGGAACATGGGGATCAAAACGCCTTCGAAGAAAATGTAGAAAACGATGAAGTCCAGAGCGCAGAACATGCCCACCATCAAGGTTTCCAGGATCAAGAAGGCGATCATGTATTCCTTGACCCGCACCTTCACCGCATCCCAGCTCGAGAGGATGCAAATCGGTGTCAAGAGGGTCGAGAGCAACACAAAAAGAACGGAAATGCCGTCCACGCCCACGTGGTAGCTAATGCCCAAAGACTCAATCCAGACCACCTGTTCCTCGAACTGGAAGTCCGCCGTGGTGCGATCGAACCCGGTCCAAAGAAGCAAGGAAAGGACAAATGTAATCAAGGACGTCCAGAGCGCCACATAACGGGAATTCCGCGCGACGTCAGCTTCCTCACCACGGATCATTAAGATAAAACCCGCGCCCAAAAGAGGCAGGAAGGTGACAATGGAAAGCAGCGGCCAGTCGATCATATCCGCCTCACCCTCCGGCCCGGCTCAGGAGATACCAGGTGACCAGCACCACCACGCCGATCAGCATGGCAAAAGCGTAGTGATAGACATAACCGGATTGTAGCCAGCTTGCCCGCTTGGACATATCCACGGTGGTTGCCGCGATCCCGTCCGGCCCAAAGCCGTCGATCACAGCCCCGTCGCCTGTCTTCCAGAGTTTGCGGCCTAGAACCATGGCGGGCCGCACAAAGATGCGATCATAGAGCTCGTCGAAATACCACTTGTTAAGGAACAACAGATAGACCGCACGGAGCTTGGTGGCCGCCAGATGGGGCAAGCTCGGCACCAGCCAATAGGCCAAGTAAGCCACCGCCACACCCCCGAAGCCGGCGATCAGGGGCATCATCTTCACCCAAGTGGGCACATGATGGGCGGCCTCAATTGGATCCGTGCCGGGCAGAACATAGATGGCGCCCCGCCAGAATTCCTGCCGGTCTGCGCCGACAAAATCATTGAAGCCAAGCCAACCGAGGAAGCAAGCACCCAAGGCCAGGGCAACCAGTGGCACGGTCATCACCAAGGGCGATTCATGCACATGGTCCCAAGTCTTGCGGTCCATCTTGGGCTTGCCGTGGAAAGTCATGAGGATCAGGCGCCAGGAATAAAGCGCTGTCAAAAACGCCGCGGCAACGCCCATCCAGTAGGCAAAGAGGCCATGCCCGTTATGGGCGCCGTAGGCCGCCTCGATAATCATGTCCTTGGAAAAATAGCCCGAAAAGAAGGGAATGCCCGCCAAGGCCAAGGAACCGATCCACATGTAAATGTAGGTGACTGGGATTTTTTTCCACAATCCGCCCATACGCCGCATGTCTTGTTCGTCGGACATGGCATGGATTACCGAGCCGGCCCCCAGAAACAAGAGTGCCTTAAAAGTCGCGTGGGTGGACAGGTGAAAGATTGAGGCCTCGTAGGCGGAAACGCCGGCGGCAAAAAACATGTAACCCAGTTGGCTACAGGTAGAATAGGCGATGACCCGCTTGATATCGTTTTGGCAGATGCCGATGGTCGCGGCGAAAAAGCATGTAATCGCCCCAACGTAGGTCACCAACTCAAGGGCGATCGGCGCATATTCGAACATGGGTGATAAACGGCAGACCATGAAGACGCCCGCCGTTACCATGGTAGCCGCATGGATCAGCGCTGAAACCGGGGTCGGGCCTTCCATGGCGTCTGGCAGCCAGGTATGCAAACCCAATTGGGCCGACTTACCCATGGCACCGATGAACAGCAATATACAGATGATTGTCATCGCATGCCCTTCGATGCCCAAAAAGACAAAGGAAGAGTCCGCGTGATTGGGAACCTCGCCAAAGACTTGGTCAAAGGAGGCCGAACCGAAGATGAAAAAGGCCCCGGCGATTCCTAGGGCAAAACCGACATCGCCAACCCGGTTCACCAAAAAGGCTTTAATCGCCGCCGCGCAGGCACTTGGCCGATCGTACCAAAATCCGATCAATAGATAGGAGGCAACACCCACGCCCTCCCAACCGAAGAACATCTGAACAAAGTTGTCGGCGGTCACCAGGGTCAGCATGAAAAAGGTAAACATGCTGAGGTAGGCGAAAAATCGCGGCTTTGATTTGTCGTGATGCATATAGCCGATGGAATAAACATGCACGACCGCCGAAACGCCGGTCACAACACACAGCATGACTGCGGTCAGGGTATCCACCTTTAACGCCCAAGAAACCTCGAAGGTCCCGGAATCGATCCAGGTGAAAAGTTCGGTAACGCGCGCATTGCCCTGATAGGCCACGTCATAGAGAGTAAAACCCGATAGCACGGCCGAGACGATCAACAAGGCGCTGGTCGTGTACATAGCGGCCTTGTCACCGATCCGGCTTCCCAAGAAACCGGAAATCAAGGCACCGATCAACGGCAGAAAGACGATTGCTATTTCCATGCTTCCGTCTCAGCCCTTCATCATATTGATGTCTTCAACCGCGATGGAGCCGCGGTTGCGGAAATAGACCACCAGAATGGCCAGTCCGATGGCCGCTTCGGCCGCAGCAACGGTTAAGATAAAGACGGCGAACACCTGGCCCACCAGGTCTTGAAGGTGAGTGGAAAAGGCCACCATGTTGATGTTTACAGCCAACAGCATCAGCTCTACTGACATCAAGATAATGATGACGTTCTTGCGGTTTAAAAAGATGCCAAAGATCCCCAAGGTAAAGAGGATCGCCGCAACGGTCAGATAGTGAGCCAGGCCGATTTCCAGCATGGTTATACCCCGCTTCCCGTCGGCACTTTTTTGATCTCTACGGCATCCTCGCGCTTACGGGATACCTGATCACCGATCTTCTGCTTGCGGACCCCATCCCGATGACGCAGGGTCAAGACGATCGCCCCAATCATGGCCACCAAAAGCACCAAGCCGGACGCCTGGAAGAGATAGAAATAGCGCGTGTAGAGCACCTGTCCTATGGCTTCTGTATTGTGGACCTCGCCCGGTGGCGAAATGGGCACGGACATCTCTCCCGCCACCTGGGGGGCCGCTACCCATGCACCTCCCACCAGCAACAACTCCACCAGGAGGATCAATCCGATCAATCCACCGATGGGCAAGTATTGCAGGAAACCCTGCCGCAATTCGACGAAGTTGATGTCCAGCATCATGACCACGAAGAGGAATAGCACCGCGACCGCGCCCACATAGACCACGACGAGGATCATGGCCAAAAACTCCGCCCCCATGAGAACAAAAAGGCCAGCCGCGTTAAAAAAGGTAAGAATCAGAAACAGCACCGAATGGACCGGGTTGCGCGCCGAAATCACCATGACGCCCGAGGCCACGGCAATGGCAGCAAAGAGATAGAAGGCCAGCGATTGGACAATCATCGCGGCCCCTCCCCGATCCCGTGCGGTTTATCGATCCGTTCCATTTCTTATTCCCCACCCCCCGTCGCCGCCTCAGCGATAGGGCGCATCCTTGGCCAAATTATCGGCGATCTCTACCTCCCAACGGTCGCCGTTGGCCAGCAGTTTATCCTTATTGTAAAAGAGCTCCTCGCGGGTCTCCGCGGCAAACTCAAAATTTGGTCCCTCCACGATGGCATCCACCGGACAGGCTTCCTGACAAAAGCCGCAATAGATGCACTTGGTCATGTCAATATCGTAGCGGGTAGTGCGACGGCTGCCGTCATTACGCGGTTCGGCCTCAATCGTGATCGCCTGAGCCGGGCAGATCGCCTCACAGAGCTTACAGGCGATACAACGCTCCTCCCCATTGGGATAGCGGCGCAAGGCATGCTCGCCCCGAAACCTGGGGCTTAAGGGTCCTTTCTCGTAAGGATAGTTGAGTGTCACCTTCGGCCGAAAGAAATACTTCAGGGTCAGAGACATGCCCGATAGCAGCTCGCGCAGCAGCAATCCCTTTATACCCCGTTCCACAAAGCTCATCTGCAAAATCCCTTCGACGACATCATCATGCCGGCACCAGATCGAAAACCATCAAGAATCCGGCTGTCAAGACCACCCACAAAAGGGAGAACGGCAAGAAGACTTTCCATCCCAAGCGCATGAGCTGGTCATAGCGATAGCGCGGGAAGGTAGCGCGGACCCACAGGAAGAAAAACAGCACAAAGCAGATCTTCAGCAGCAGCCAAATGGGTCCCGGTATCCAAGTAAAAGGCTCCAACGGAATTGGCGACAACCACCCGCCCAAGAAAAGGATGGCAGTCATGGCGCTCATCAAGATCATGTTGGCGTATTCGCCCAAGAAGAAAAGCGCAAATGTCATGGCCGAATATTCGGCAAAAAAGCCCGCCACCAGCTCGGATTCTCCTTCCGGAAGGTCGAAGGGCGAGCGGTTCGTCTCAGCCAGGATCGACACAAAAAAGATCACGAACATGGGAAACAGCGGAAGAAAGAACCAGTTGAACAAGCCCCATGAGCCGTCCTGGGCCTTTACAATATCCGACAAGTTCAGCGAGCCCACGCAAATCAACACCGTGATGATGACAAAGCCCATGGAGACTTCATAAGACACCATCTGAGCCGCGGATCGCAACGCCCCTAAAAAGGGGTATTTGGAGTTAGAAGCCCATCCCGCCATGATGACCCCATAGACACCCAGCGACGAAATGGCGAAGAGGTATAGAATACCCACGTTGATATCCGCCAATACCAAACCGTCGCCAAAAGGGATCACCGCCCAGCCGATCAGACCTAAGACAAAGGTCAACATCGGCGCCATAATAAAGACCACCCGGTTGGCACCAGACGGTAATATAGTTTCCTTGAACAACAGCTTGACCGCATCGGCGATGGGCTGCAGCAGTCCAAAAGGCCCCACCACGTTGGGCCCTTTGCGCAGCTGCATAGCACCAATCACCTTGCGCTCGGCATAGGTCAAATAAGCCACCCCGATGAGCAGTGGTACCACCACAAGAAGGATCTGACCGACGATGATCAGGCCCGGTAGCGCATAGCCTTCCCAAAGCTCAACCATCCGTTCCGGTCGCCTCCTCCTTCGTGAGCACAAAAACCTCTGTGCATTTGGCCATGGTTTCCGAGGCCCGGCTGATGGGATCGGTCATGTAAAAATTCTGCACCCTGTTGACAAAGGGCGCCGTCCCTAGGTCGCTGCTATCCCCAAAATCACCCCACTCCGCTTTGCTGATTTGATCGACCTGAGCAAAAAGGTCGTTGGCCTCAATAAGCTTTTGCCTAAGTTGGCCCAAGTTGTCATATGGCAAGGGATCGCCCAGCTCGCCGGATAAGGCTCTTATAATCGTCCAATCCTCCCGCGCGTCACCCGGCGGGAAAGCGGCCAAACGGCCCAGTTGGACACGGCCTTCCATATTCACGTAGCTGCCGTTTTTCTCGCTATAGGCGGCGCCGGGTAAGATCACATCGGCTGCGTGGGCACCGGCATCACCGTGATGGCCCTGATAAATCACGAAAGCCTTGACCAAACGGGACATATCGACCTCATCGGCGCCCATGAGGTAAATCACCTCAATGTCGCCTTTCTCGGCGCCGGCCAAAATGCCGTGGACGTCACGACCGCCGTCGCCGGGCACAAAGCCCATGTCCAAGCCGCCGACCCGCGCCGCCGCCGTGTGCAAGAGATTAAAGCCGTTCCAATCATCCCGTATCATACCGGTGTCGTTGGCGATCTGCCGAGCCAAGCGCAAGACCGCCGCGCCGTCGTCGCGGGTCAAAGCGCCCATGCCCACAATAATCACCGGATTGGCCGCATCTTTGAGGACCGAGGCGAATGAGCTGTCGCCACTGGCCACCGCCTTAAGGGTATCCGGACCCGCCCCTAGATAATCGACGGGATAGGTAAGGTCGACCGCTTCACCGATCAGACCGACCCGAGTTCCGCGCGCCAAGACGGCCTTGCGCAGGCGGGCATTCACCATGGCCGCTTCCCGGCGCGGATTGGTGCCCACCAGCAAAACCGCATCAGCTTTCTCTAGGCTGGCGATTGTAGTGTTGAAAAGGTAGCCAGCCCGATTGCTCGGATCGATCTTGGCACCGTCTTGACGGCAATCCATGTGGGGCGATCCTAAGCTGTCCAAGAGCCCTTTTAAGGCCAGCATAGACTCAGCATCGCACAAATCGCCAGCAATGGCGGCAATCTTATCGCCCTTGGTCCCCTTCAGACGCGCTGCCACTGCCGCAAGGGCGGCTTGCCAAGAGGCCGCTTCCAGCTTGCCCTTGGCATTTCGCACATAGGGCCGATCAAGGCGCTGGCGCTGCAAGCCGTCGCAGGCATAGCGGGTCTTGTCGGAGATCCATTCCTCATTCACGTCCTCATGAAGGCGCGGCAAAATCCTCATGATCTCGCGCCCGCGTGCATCGATACGGATGTTCGAGCCCACGGCGTCCATGACATCGACGGAAAGGGTTTTACGCAACTCCCAAGGTCGCGCGGTAAAGGCATAGGGTTTGGAAGTCAAAGCACCCACCGGGCAAACGTCCACCAGGTTACCCGATAGCTCCGAATCAAGGGCCTTGGACAAGGTGGTGATTTCTGCGTGCTCACCTCGGTTGACCAAGCCGATTTCCTCAACACCGGCGATCTCGGTGGCGAAGCGGACACAACGGGTGCATTGGATGCAACGAGTCATGATCGTTTTGATCAAAGGCCCCATGTACTTTTCTTTGACCGCTCGCTTGTTTTCCTCATAGCGACTGTGATCGAAACCGAAGGCCATGGCCTGGTCCTGAAGGTCGCATTCTCCGCCCTGATCGCAAATCGGGCAATCCAAGGGATGATTGATCAGCAGAAATTCCATGACGCCCTGACGGGCTTTTTTGACTGTTTGGGTGTTGGTTTTGATCACCATACCGTCACCGGCCGGCATGGCACAGGAGGCGATGGGCTTGGGCGAACGTTCCATTTCGACCAGACACATACGGCAATTGCCCGCCACCGACAGGCGGTCGTGGTAGCAAAAACGAGGAATCTCAACGCCGGCAAGCTCGCAGACCTGTAGAACCGTCAGCCCGTCCGGGGCTTCTATTTCTTTTCCGTCGACCGTCAGCTTAGGCATGGTCTCTCCTTAGTCTCCCATCCTACTCGGCAGCCGCAACATTGCTTTTTTGATATTCCAAAATGCGCCTTTCCACTTCAGGCCGGAAATGCCGGATCAAGCCTTGGATGGGCCAAGCCGCTGCGTCTCCTAGGGCGCAGATGGTGTGCCCTTCCACCTGATAGGTCACATCCAAAAGCGTATCGATCTCGGAGATCGTTGACTGGCCTTTGACCATGCGCGTCATGACCCGATACATCCAGCCCGTTCCCTCTCGACAGGGCGTACACTGACCGCAGCTTTCGTGCATGTAAAAGTGCGACAGGCGGCAAATGGCCTCAACAATGTCTGTCGATTTGTTCATCACAATGACAGCCGCCGTGCCCAAGCCGGACTGGACCTCGCGCAAGGCATCAAAATCCATCAAGACTGAATCGCAGGTCGGCTTAGGTAGACAGGGAACCGACGAGCCGCCAGGAATGACCGCCAAGAGGTTATCCCATCCGCCTATCACGCCGCCGGCATGTTTTTCGATAAGCTCCTGCAAGGGTATGCTCATGGCTTCTTCCACATTACAGGGGCGGTTTACATGCCCTGAAATGCTGAAGATTTTGGTACCCGTATTGTTCGGTCGCCCAAAGCTAGTCCACCAGTCAACACCTCGACGCAGGATCTCCGGCGCCACGGCGATGGTCTCCACGTTGGTAACAGTCGTCGGGCACCCGTAAATCCCCATGGCGGCCGGGAAAGGCGGCTTCAGACGGGGCTGCCCCTTTTTGCCTTCCAAACTTTCCAGAAGCGCGGTTTCCTCGCCGCAAATATAAGCGCCCGCGCCTCGGTGCACGTGAACATCGAAGTCCCACCCGGTCTTGCAGGCATTCTTGCCGATTAGACCCGCTTCATAGGCCTCTGCAACAGCCGCCTCCAGGCGCTCGGATTCTAGAAAATACTCTCCGCGTATGTAGATGTAACAACAGTTGGCGCCCATGGCGAACCCAGCAACCAAACAGCCTTCCAAGAGCCGATGAGGATCATTGCGCAGGATTTCGCGATCCTTGCAAGAGCCCGGTTCAGACTCGTCCGCGTTTATGACCAGGTACTGCGGCCGACCGTCGCTTTCCTTAGGCATGAAGGACCACTTCAGGCCGGCTGGGAAACCGGCACCGCCGCGACCGCGCAGGCCCGAGTCCTTGATCTGTTGGATAATCCCGTCCCGACCCAGTTCAACGAGTTTTTTGGTGCCGTCCCATATGCCCCGCGCCTTGGCGCCCTTCAGGCCCCAATCGTGCTGACCGTAAAGGTTGGTGAAGATGCGGTCCTTATCCTGCAACATCACGCCCCCTCCCCGGCTTCGGGTTTACGCGCCGCCTTTTTGGCCGGCTTACCCACGGGCTCGAGCAAGGTTTGTGGGCCACCCTCCGGCGCGGAACAAAGCCGCCCGGTTTGCGGACCGACGGGTACGGGCTTGCCGACGCGCATGTCATCGATTATTTCGGCCATGCGGCGTGGAGTCAGATCCTCGTAGTAATCATCGTTGATTTGGACCATGGGTGCATTGGCACAAGCTCCTAGGCACTCCACCTCCATGACCGAAAAGAGGCCGTCGTCGGAAACCTCCTTCATGCCCACGCCCAACTTGTCCAGGCAAGTTTGAGTAATATCATCGGCCCCGCGCAGCCAGCAGGTCGTGGTTCGGCACACTTGGATTAAGTTTTTGCCCACGGGGTTTAAGTTGAACATGGTGTAGAAGGTTGTGATCTCGTGCACTCGGATCGGCGCCATGTCCAGATAATTGGCGACGTACTCAATGGCCTCGTTAGAGAGCCAACCGTCGTTTTGCTTTTGAGCAATGTACAAAAGGAAGATCACTGCGCTGGCTTGCCGCCCCTCGGGATAGCGCGCGATGTATTCGTCTGCCTTTTGTGCGTTTTCGGGAGTGAAAGCAAAATCGCCCGCCGCGCCTTTGGTGTAGCTAGTATATTTCATCGGTCCACCTCACCGAAAACGATGTCCATGGAACCCAGGATGGCCACGCTGTCGGCCAGCATGTGCCCCTTGCACATGAAGTCCATGGCGGAAAGGTGCGCAAAGCCCGGCGCGCGGATCTTGCACCGATAGGGCCGGTTGCTCCCGTCAGAAACCAGGTAGACGGCGAACTCACCCTTGGGCGCCTCAACCGCGCCGTAAGTGGCGCCCTCGGGCACGTGATAGCCTTCCGTGTAGAGCTTAAAGTGATGGATCAGCGCTTCCATGGAGTGTTTCATCTCGCCCCGTTTGGGCGGAGCAACCTTGTGGTCCATCACATGGACCGGACCGTCAGGCATGTTCTCGCAGCACTGCACCATAATGCGCAGGCTCTGGCGCATCTCCTCAACCCGGCAAAGATAGCGGTCGAAACAATCGCCGTTTTTGCCCACGGGAATGTCGAAATCAAAGTCTTCGTAACTGTCATAGGGCTGCGCTTTGCGCAAATCCCAAGCAATATTCGAGCCCCTTAACATGGGCCCGGAAAAGCCCCAATCGTAGGCGTCCTTGGCCGTAACTACGCCGATATCCACCGTGCGCTGACGGAAAATCCGGTTATCCGTCAAGAGCCCTTCCATATCGTCAATTACCTGTGGAAAGCTCTCGCAGAACTTCAAGATATCATCAATCAAGCCGGCCGGCAGGTCCTGGTGCACGCCACCGGGCCGAAAGTAGGCCGCATGCAAGCGTGCGCCCGAAGCACGTTCGTAAAACTCCATCAATTTTTCACGCTGCTCAAAGCCCCAAAGGATTGGGGTCATGGCGCCCACGTCGATGGCAAAGGTTGTGATGTTCAAAAGGTGATTGAGGACCCGCCCAATCTCGCAATAAAGCACCCGGATGTACTGACCCCGCTTGGGGACCTCCAATCCCAAAAGACGCTCCGTCGCCAGGGCAAAAGCATGCTCCTGGTTCATGGGCGCGACATAATCCAGCCGATCAAAATAGGGCACGGCCTGCAAATAGGTCTTATACTCGATGAGCTTTTCAGTGCCCCGATGCAATAGCCCTATATGCGGGTCGGCCCGGTCGATAACCTCACCGTCCATCTCCAACACCAGGCGCAATACGCCATGAGCTGCGGGATGTTGCGGGCCGAAATTCAGCGTCAAGGGTTTGATTTGCACCTCGGCCATTAGGCGTTGCCCTCCTCGCCTTCGGCGTCCACTTTTTCATCACCCGGTAAATGAAGCATGCCCTCCCAAGGGCTCAAAAAATCAAAACTGCGGAACTCTTGAACCAGTTTTACCGGCTCATAAACCACCCGCTTTTGCTCATCGTCATAGCGGACCTCAACATAGCCGGTGAGAGGGAAATCCTTCCGAAGAGGATGCCCTTCAAAGCCATAATCCGTCAGGATCCGACGCAGGTCGGGATGACCGGCAAAAAACACGCCATAGAGATCCCAGGCCTCACGCTCGAACCAATTGGCCACGGAAAAAACAGTGGTGGCCGTATCGACAGGCGTATCCTCGTCCGTTGTGATTCTCACAGTGATGCGCTGATTATGTTTGGGCGACAGCAGATTATAGACCACCTCCAGGCGTTCCTCCCGTTCGGGAAAATCCACTGCAGCCAAATCCATAAGCTGCTTAAATTGGCAATTTTGATCGTCCCGCAAAAAGGTCAGCACCTTGATCAGCGCCTGACGCCGGATCGACACAAAGAGTTCGCCATGGGCAACCTCCTGGTCCAATAGATCGTCGGGAAAAGTAACCGAGATGTATTCGCTTAGATCTTGCAAGGCTTGGGTCATTGGTCGCGAATGGCTCTTCGATCGAAGGATGGCACGCTTAACGAATGATCGCCGCGCGGCGTTTAATTTTTTTCTGAAGCTGTAGAATGCCGTAAAGTAGGGCCTCCGCCGTCGGTGGGCAGCCGGGCACATAGATATCAACCGGCACAATCCGGTCACAGCCGCGAACGACCGAATAGGAGTAGTGATAATACCCACCGCCGTTGGCGCAGGAGCCCATGGAGATAACCCAACGGGGCTCGGGCATTTGATCATAGACCTTTCGCAGGGCTGGCGCCATTTTGTTCGTCAAGGTTCCAGCCACGATCATTACATCTGACTGGCGAGGACTGGGCCGGAACACCATGCCGAATCGGTCGATGTCATAACGACTACAGGCCGTGTGCATCATCTCGACAGCGCAACAGGCCAAACCAAAGGTCATGGGCCAAAGAGATCCGGACTGGGCCCAAGCGGCCAATTTATCCATGCTGGCAACCAAGAAGCCCTTATCGGCCAACTCATCGCTCACCCGTGTTAATATGGCATCTTGCCCCGCCCCCGGTGGGATCGGTGCACCGCTTGGACCTTGTGGGTTTACTCCCATTCCAAGGCTCCCTTTTTCCACTCATAGACAAAGCCGATGGTCAAGATCAGCAGAAAGATCACCATCGACCAAAATCCGAACACCCCGATGTCTCCCAAGGCCACCGCCCAGGGGAACAAAAAGGCCACTTCAAGGTCGAAAATTATGAACAGAATGGCGACCAGGTAAAAGCGCACGTCAAAGCGACTGCGCGCATCGTCGAAGGCCTCGAAGCCGCATTCATAGGGAGATACTTTTTCCGAATCAGGACGCTGCACCGCGATGATGTAGGACGCCAGCACAATGATGCTCGCCAATCCCACCGCAATGCCCAAGAATATCAGTATTGGCAGATATTCCGCGAGCAAGCTTTGCATATGCCTTTCTCCTCGGGATCCTCACACACTCCGCGTGGCTCCCCCCAATTCTTCGGCGGTTCCGCAGCCGAAGCACCTAAGCTCGAAATCGAACCGAGGTGATTATGCCCATATAGAGCCTCGCGGCCAAGCCAATCCCGATTGGCTCGCCGTCAAACACTAGATATATAAGGCTAAATTGCACAAGGGGAAAGCACCAAACAGCAAAAGCATGCGTCGCGCACAGAGCCCCATAAATCTCATGCAGAATAGATAAGCGCAGAGAACCAAGCGCCCGCCCAATGTCAAGACCTTACGTTTTTGCCGTGTTCATCATCATAACCACGGCTCTTTTTTGTGGCGGGAGTGACGGGACTCGAACCCGCGGCCTCCGGCGTGACAGGCCGGCGCTCTAACCAACTGAGCTACACCCCCAAGACCAAGTTACCTTGCGTCCAGGCCGCCGTGATGTAGCCGAGCGGCCCAAAAGTGTCAAGCTAAGGAAGCGTCTTTCACCGGAGGTATCTCACTTTTTTAACAATCGCACCACCTGGCATCTGCCCTATCCCAAAAGCGGGAGGTCAATAAACCATCAGTGGGTATAGCGTCTAATTTTCGAGATCAGAACTTAGGGAAATGGTGGGCGATGACAGGCTCGAACTGCCGACCCTCTCGGTGTAAACGAGATGCTCTTCCAACTGAGCTAATCGCCCCTGCAATTTGGCCTCATTTTTGGGCCTTTTGCGATCCCTGGCGCTTCTTATCGTAAGGGACCGGTCGGGTCAAAATCCATTTTGCATCAAAAAAGCGACTGCCAGGCCAAATAGCCTCGACAGCCGCCTTTACACCTTTGCAAAACCGGCTTTTTAATTCACCGCGTCTTTCAGGCCCTTACCGGCCTTAAATTTGGGCTGCTTGGATGCCGGAATTTGAATGGTTTCACCGGTCCGGGGATTGCGGCCTTCCGAAGCGGCCCGAGACGCAACCGAAAAGGTTCCGAAACCTACAAGACGGACTTCATTGCCACCGGCAAGGGAATCGCTGATCGAATCGAATACAGCATCCACGGACTTGGCACTTTCGGCTTTCGACAGGCCGGTGCGTTCCGCAACGTCGGCAACAAGATCATTTTTGTTCACGTTAGACCCCCTTGGTGTTTGGTCGGAGTTTTGTCAGGAATTTCCCGCGACTCGGCGGTAAAGTGGGCAAAGTTTATACAGGCCGTTTTCAAGCCGTCAACGTGAAAAGGACCGAAAAACCTCAGTTTTCCCCAGGTTTGCTGGGGTTTTAGGCTGGCTTCACGACGATCAGAGAGTCTCGAGGCGGAAGTTTCCCAATGAAATCATCCGCCTTCGCAACGGCGTTAATCAATGGGTCAAAAGACCACTGATTAATGGGTCAAAAGACCACCGTGATCACTTTCACCTGATGTGGAATGGGCTGCCTCAACTTCGGCCGGCTCGACCCAATCAATTGGGGTTAATTCGCTCACCAAGGCATGCCCAAGCACCTGATCCACCGATTCTGTCGGTATGATCTCCAGCGCCCGCTTCACGTTATCGGGGATCTCCGCCAAATCCTTCTCATTGTCCTTGGGGATCAGCACGGTTTTGATGCTTCCCCGCAAGGCGGCCAAAAGCTTTTCCTTCAAACCACCAATGGGTAACACTCGGCCCCGCAAGGTTACCTCACCGGTCATTGCCACATCTTTACGGATAGCAATCCCGGTCAGTACCGACACGATCGCCGTCACCATGGCAATACCGGCCGACGGACCGTCCTTTGGCGTGGCCCCTTCGGGCACGTGGACGTGGATATCCTTTTTCTCAAAGATCTTAGGATGAATGCCGAACTCCACCGAGCGGCTTTTGACAAAGTATTCCGCGGCCTGGATGGATTCCTTCATCACGTCGCCGAGTTGGCCCGTGGCACTGACCTTGCCCTTGCCCGGCACAGTCACCGCCTCGATGGACAGCAATTCGCCGCCGACCTCGGTCCAAGCCAGGCCGGTGGAAACGCCCACCAAATCCTCGTGCTCTGCTTCGCCATAACGGTAGCGGGGCACGCCGGCGAACTTTTCCAGGTTCCTGCGGCTGACCTTCACTTCCTTGGCTTTGCCCAGGGCAATCTCCTTGACCGCCTTACGCACCAAATTGGCGATTTCACGCTCCAGGTTCCGCACCCCAGCCTCGCGGGTGTAAAGACGGATCAGATCCCGCAAGGCATCCTCGGATATCGTCCATTCGGCATCTTTCACGCCGTGATCTTTGGTCTGCTTGGGGATCAAATGACGCCGCGCGATCTGAACCTTTTCGTCCTCGGTATAGCCCGAGATGCGGATCACCTCCATTCGATCCAGCAATGGCTGCGGCATCCGCAAGGTATTGGCGGTGGTCACGAACATCACATCGGAAAGATCGTAATCGACCTCCAGATAGTGGTCGTTAAAGGTGCTGTTCTGCTCCGGGTCCAAGACCTCGAGCAGGGCCGAAGACGGATCGCCGCGCCAATCGGCACCCAATTTGTCCACCTCGTCCAGGAGGAACAAGGGATTGGAGGACTTGGCCTTCTTCATGCTCTGAATGACCTTGCCCGGCATCGATCCGATATAGGTCCGCCGGTGACCACGCACCTCCGCCTCGTCGCGCACGCCGCCGAGGCTCATGCGCACGAAATTGCGGCCCGTAGCCCTTGCCACCGACTTGCCGAGAGAGGTTTTGCCCACACCGGGCGGCCCCACCAGGCACAAGATCGGACCTTTGACTTTGCGCATGCGCTGCTGAACGGCCAGATACTCCAAGATGCGCTCCTTGACCTTCTCAAGGCCATAGTGGTCCGCATCCAAGACCTTTTGCGCATAAGCGATGTCCTTGCGCACCTTGGTGCGTTTTTTCCAAGGGATGGACAAGATCCAATCCAGGTAATTTCGAACCACCGTTGCTTCGGCCGACATGGGGCTCATGGACCGGAGCTTTTTAATCTCCGCCATGCATTTTTCAGTGGCTTCCTTGGTCAGCTTGGTGCTCTTGATCTTGTCTTCGAGCTCCGCCAACTCATCCTTGCCATCTTCGCCCTCACCCAGCTCCTTTTGAATCGCTTTCATCTGTTCGTTCAGATAATACTCGCGCTGGGTCTTCTCCATCTGGCGCTTAACCCGATTGCGGATCCGCTTTTCCACCTGAAGCACGCCGATTTCGCCCTCCATGAAGGCATATACCTTTTCCAGGCGCTCGCTCACCGAGCCGCTTTCCAACAGCTCCTGCTTTTCTGGGATTTTAAGGGTCAAATGGGAGGCGACGGTATCAGCCAGTTTACTCGGGTCATCGATTTGATTGATCGAAACCAAGACCTCGGGCGGAATTTTCTTGTTGAGCTTGATGTACTGCTCGAATTGAGAAACCACCGTGCGGGCCAGGGCGTCCAGCTCCCGGTCTTCGCTGCCGTCTTCTTCAATGACCTCCGCATAGGCTTCGAAAAAGGCACCCGACTCCTCAAAGCGGGAAATGGCAGCCCGCTGGCCGCCCTCAACCAGAACCTTAACGGTGCCATCCGGTAATTTTAACAGCTGCAAGACAGTGCCAATTGTGCCGACGGAATAAATATCGGCCGGCGTCGGATCGTCTTGCGCCGCGTTCTTTTGCGTGACAAGCAGAATTTGCTTGTCGTTCTTCATCACATCTTCAAGGGCGCGTACGGACTTATCACGCCCAACGAACAACGGCACGATCATGTGCGGAAACACAACAATGTCGCGCAAGGGAAGAACCGGAAATAGGTTACCGCGAGAAAGTTCCAACATACGTCCTCATCTTTTTATTAGCCCTGCCGGATTTGTCTTAAATGCCGGCGGTTTGCCAAACCAAGGGCCGCCCACGATCGGCACGGCCCCTTAGTCCTTAGATGTTCACGTTGACCGCAAGTTCAAGGCCTTGAATTGCGGGCCGATCGAGACAAGGCAGCAGCCAATCAGGCGCTTGATTCCACGTCCTCGTGACGGTCTGTATAGATGTAAAGCGGCTGGGCGCGCCCTTCGACCACCTCTTTGTTGATGACGATCTCCTCAACCCCTTCAAGGCTGGGCAGATCATACATGGGATCGAGCAAGATGCCTTCCATTATGGAGCGCAATCCGCGCGCGCCGGTCTTCCGCGCGATGGCCTTGGCCGCGATGGCCGCCAAAGCATCTTCGGTGAAGTCGACGGCCACATCCTCCATCTCAAACAGACGGGCATACTGCTTGACCAGCGCGTTTTTCGGCTGGGTCAAGATCTCGATCAAGGCGTCGTCGTCCAGGTCTTCCAAAGTGGCCACCACGGGCAAACGACCCACGAATTCCGGGATAAGGCCAAATTTTAAGAGATCCTCTGGCTCCACCTCTTTTAAGATATCGCCGGTTTTGCGGTCGTCGGGCCCACGCACATCCGCGCCGAAGCCGATGGATGAGCCCTTATCACGGCCTGAAATTAACTTATCCAGGCCGGCAAAAGCACCACCGCAAATGAACAGAATATTCGTAGTATCCACCTGCAGGAATTCCTGTTGGGGATGCTTGCGGCCCCCTTGGGGCGGCACCGAGGCTACGGTACCTTCCATAATCTTCAACAGGGCCTGCTGAACGCCCTCGCCCGACACATCACGGGTGATCGAGGGGTTGTCCGACTTGCGGCTAATCTTATCCACCTCGTCAATATAGACGATGCCTCGCTGGGCCCGCTCCACATTATAATCGGCGGACTGCAGCAGCTTGAGGATGATATTTTCCACGTCCTCACCCACATAACCCGCCTCAGTGAGGGTTGTGGCATCGGCCATAGTGAAAGGTACATCCAAAATTCGAGCCAAAGTCTGTGCCAACAAAGTCTTGCCGCAGCCGGTGGGGCCGACCAGCAAGATGTTCGATTTGGCCAATTCCACGTCCGTGGATTTGGCGCCATGAGCCAGACGCTTGTAATGATTGTGGACCGCCACAGAAAGAACACGCTTTGCGTGCCCCTGCCCGATCACATAGTCATCAAGTACCGTGCAGATATCCGCGGGTGACGGCACACCGTCGCGGGATTTGACAAGGGTTGTCTTGTGTTCTTCCCGGATAATGTCCATGCAAAGCTCGACGCATTCATCACAGATGAACACAGTTGGCCCGGCGATCAATTTGCGAACTTCATGCTGACTCTTTCCACAGAAAGAGCAGTACAAAGTGTTTTTAGCGTCGTTTCCGCTCGATTTGCTCATGCCCTACGGTCTCAGAGCCCCTGTTGCGATGCGCTACATGTTAATCGTACGTCCCGTCGGCACACAATCAGAAAAATATTACATCGTGTGGCGTCATACCCGGCGAGAGCGTCCACTCAGCCAAACTTGAGCGATATGCGGTGATTAGGATAGGCAACAGCGCTCAACAATCCCTTAACAGGCATTCAAGGGAAAATGAGGCCAAATTGCCTTTACCCTTTGTTCTCATTATCAGAATCAGATCCGTTCCCGTTTGATTCCGAATCTGTCATGCGTTTGTCGACCACCTCGTCAATGAGCCCGAATTCCTTGGCTTCTTCGGGATTCATAAACTTGTCACGCTCCATGGCTTCTTCCACAGCGGACAGGGGCTGGCCGCAATGCTCGGCATAAATATCGTTGAGTCGCGCCCGGGTCTTAATGATCTCCTTGGCGTGGATCTCAATGTCGGTGGCCTGGCCCTGAAATCCACCGGAAGGCTGATGCACCATGATTTTTGCGTTGGGAAGGGCAAATCGCTTGGATTTGGCGCCCGCCATGAGCAAAAGCGAGCCCGCCGATGCGGCCTGGCCAATACAAACGGTCGAGACCTCGGGGCGGACGTATTGCATGGTGTCGTACATGGCCAAGCCCGAAGACACCACCCCACCCGGCGAATTGATATAAAAGGAAATATCCTTCGTCGGGTTTTCCGATTCCAAAAACAGAAGCTGAGCGCAAACCAGGCTGGCGACAGCATCGTTAATGGGACCTGTCAGGAAGATTATCCGCTCTTTCAGCAGACGCGAAAATATGTCGTAGGATCTCTCGCCCCGGCTGGTCTGTTCGACCACCATGGGCACCAGATTATTCATGACCGTCTCAACCGGATCCTTCATATCCAACCTCGATTTTCTCAGATCTAAGACCTCAATAGAGTTTCACTTTGGCTATAGCAAATAAAACCTAATTGATTCCTAGTCCTCCGTAGTGGCTTCCTTGGCGCTCGATTTTTTTGTCGAGGCCTTTTTCTTGCCGCCATCCTGACTTTCATCCGAGGTTTCGGCCTTTTTTGCCGTTGTTTTTTTGGCTGCCGCTTTTTTCGCGGGCTTTTTGGCCGCAGTCTTTTTCTTTGTGGCCTTTTTATCATCGGCGCCAGACTCATCGCTGGCATCGTCTCCTTCTTCTTTCAAATCGTCCGGAGTCGCGTCACGCTCGGTTACCTTGGCCAACTCGCTGATAAAATCAACGACCTTATCTTCATACACCGGAGCACGAAGCTGAGCCATAGCCTCTTGATTTGATTGATAGAATTGGAAAACCTGTTGCTCTTGTCCGGGATAGCGCTGGGCTTCACGCATCAAGGCTTGACCCATTTCCTCCTGGCTAACCTCGATCTCGTTTTGGCGCCCGACTTCAGCCAGTAAAAGCCCTAAACGGACGCGCCGTTCGGCAATATCCCGGTATTCCGACTTGAGCTGCTCTTCGTCCTTACCCGCATCATCCGGATCCTCCCGGCCCTGCTCTCGATCCGCTTGGACCTGGCGCCAAATGGCTTCGAATTCAACGTCAACAAGGGTCTGGGGCACCTGAAAATCGTGTCCATCGGCCAATTGGTCGAGCATTTGACGCTTCATTCGGGCGCGGGCAACGGCCACATATTGCTGGTCAATCTCTTCTTTAACCTTGGCTTTCAGGCTATCCAGGTTTTCTTCACCCAGAGCCTCGGCAAGACTGTCATCGATTTCCGCCGGGATGGATTCCAAGATTTCCTTAACCGTACACTTGAAAACCGCTTCCCGCCCGGCCAGCTTTTCGTTGCCATAGGCCTCGGGGAAGGTCACGACCACGTCCTTTTCCTCACCCGCCTTAGCGCCAGTGAGCTGGTCCTCAAAACCGGGAATAAAGCTGCCGGAGCCAAGTTCCAAATGATGATCGTCGCCCGCCATGCCCGGCAGCGCCTCGCCATCTACGGTCCCGGCAAAATCGATCACGAGGACATCACCGGATTTAGACTTACGCGCCCGGGCCAGAGGCTTGGTTGTCTTGCGCTGTTTGGCGATCTGCTCAAGGGCTGCACCTACTTCATCTTCGGGCGCGGCAATCTTCAATCGCTCTAACTCGATCTTAGAGAAATCCATGACCTCGATGTCAGGCAGAACCTCCAGATCGATGGTGTATTCCAGGTCTTTGCCCTCATCAAAGGAAACCACCTCAATCTTGGGCTGGCCGGCCGGGCGCAGACCGCGCTCAGTCAGCGCTTCGGTGGAGCTGTCCTTGACTGTCTTTTCCAGGACCTCGCCCATGACAGACGCGCCAAAGCGTTGCTTCATGATGGTAAGCGGCACTTTGCCCGGTCGGAAGCCGGGCACCTTGACTTGACCGCGAAGTTCCTCAAGCCGACCGTCTACGCGCTGACTGATGTCGTCGGCCGAAATTATGACCTTATAGGCCCGTTTGAGACCATCGGTGTTTGTTTCCGTAACCTGCATGAACGGCGAGGCCTTTCTTTGCCCTGGTTTGAATGCCGCAACGGGCCTGATGTCCACCCAATGTCCAAGCGGTGGCCCGTAGGGAAAACCTGATAATGACTCCTGCGGACCAGCTTGGTGCGGGCGGAGGGACTCGAACCCCCACGGATTACTCCACAGGTACCTAAAACCTGCGCGTCTACCAGTTCCGCCACGCCCGCGCGATCCGCGGTTGGCCGATGTATAACAAAGTCACGCCGGGCGCAACAGCCCAGGCTTGGATTTCATGATAAAGTCCGTGAGAGGGAGGACGCCGCCGGGTCTATCTCATAAAGAGGCGCGCCAAAGGCACCAGAGCTCGGCAGTACAAAAGGCCGTGATGATGGGGAATGACTTACACAGATGAAGCTTAATTTATGCGGCAAAAAGAAGTTAAACCGCCTCTTCGTAGCTTTCCTCGGTTTCCGGCTCGAAAAAGCGTTCGTTAAACGACTCCAAGGCCAAGGTCCGCATTTCCTGAATACGGCCGATCTCGGTTTTGTCCACCAGTCTTTCGTAGATCACATGAGGGATACCCAGGCGATCCTTGCCCACTTCGAGGACCGTGGCCGTTTCGATCACGTTGCCTGGAAGCCGGTGATGGTAAACCTCTCCGACCCTCACCTCATGAGTTTCGGTTGGCTTGCTATTCTTGTTATTTTTAAACCAAAGGCTTGCGAGCATTTTTTAATACCTATTCTTATCAAGGCCGGGACAAGATTTTCCAAAAAATCCGCCCTTCCTAAATAAAAGTAAGGGAAAAGGGTAAACGCTCTCCTAACGTCGCCGCTTAGAGCGTTCACAAGCTAGCGACAGGGGAAAATCCATTTGATTCAGCCTATTGGCTGAGCTTTTTCGGTACGTTAAAAAGTTGCTTTAAAACCTGTGGCAAGGACTGGATCAAATCCTCAGGTATTAGCCCCCGGCCGGCGATGGTCCCCGCCTCGCCATGCAGCCAGGTCGCAGCGCAAGCAGCCTCAAACGGCGCCATGCCCTGAGCCAACATTCCGACCGTCAGGCCCGCCAGCACATCACCGCTACCGGCCACAGCCAAATCGGGCGGTGCGTTTTCATTGATAGCGGCGCGCCCGTCGGGAGCCGCAATCACACTATCGGCTCCCTTCAACAGCACCACGGCCCCAGCCCGCGTGGCTGCGGCGCGTGCACGGCACAGGCGATCGCCGGATAGGTCGGGGAACAAGCGAGCAAATTCCCCGTCGTGAGGCGTCAAAACCGCTCTCACCCCTCCGGCCGCCTTAATGGCTTCGAAAAGATAATCAGGATCGGCACCAAAGGAGGTCAAGGCATCCGCATCAATCACTAGGGATTTTTTTGCCGAAATGGCGGCCAAAACCCCTTCGCGTGTCGACGCGCCCACGCCTTGTCCCGGCCCAAGCAGAACCGCTGTCACTCGATGATCTGACAACAGATCCTGGAATGTCGCCTGCTGGTCCAGCGCTTGTGTCATGACCGATGGCAGTGCCGCCGCGATTACCGGCCAGGAATGATCCGAGCAGGCAACGGTCACCAAACCGGCACCGGCTCGTTGAGCAGCCCGCGCGGCGAGGAGAGAGGCCCCCACCAATCGGTCCCCCGCGCTCAAGAGCGCGTACCCAAAATGGTATTTGTGGCTGTTAGCATCCCGCCTGGGTATGGCCGCTCGCCACAGGGCCGGGCCGTTGGACCAAGTCTTGGGCTCGATTTGGGCCAACACCGAGGGGGAAATGCCGATATCCCTCACGAACACCTCGCCGCAATACCCTCGACCCGGATAGAGTAAGTGACCCGGCTTTCGGCGAAAAAAAGTGACCGTCTCCATGGCCTGAACAGCGATGTCGCCAAGCACCTGGCCCGTGTCACCGCTGAGCCCGCTGGGCACGTCGACGGAGACCACTGGCACCTTACGCTCATTTAGGCGCGCCACGTGCCCCCGCACCTGCCCGTCGAGGGGGCGGGTCAATCCGGCGCCAAACAAGGCATCCACCACCAGATCGCAATCCTCTAGCATCGCCTCTTCGAGCACGCCTACGTCGCCCTGCCATAAGGCCGCATGCTTTCCAGCATCTCCCTTAAGCTCGCCCCGATCGCCCAAAAGGCCCAGTTGTACCGCCCATCCGGCCTTAGCCAGTTGGCGGGCCACGACAAAGCCGTCTCCCCCGTTATTGCCCGGCCCGCACAGTACGCTCACCCGGCCCGCCGCATTAAAAGCCCTGGGATAACGCGCCATAATGATCTGGGTAACGGCCAAGCCAGCTGCCTCCATCAACTGAAATCCAGGGGTGCCGCTGGCTACGGCCAAGCGGTCGGCGCTGTACATTTCCTCGGTGGATAGCAGCTCAAATCCGACGGCGGGGTAACAATCCGGCACGGTAACCTCTTCGCTATGGCACAGTATCAAATGCCAAGTGGCGCCAATTCAGGAACGGCTACCGGCGGCTTCGCGCAGGCCCGCGGCAGCGTCCTCTGCCGCCAACCTCAGCATCACCGCGTCGTGGGGCCCCAGAATTAAGTCATAGCCTGCGGCGTACAAGGCCTTCGCCGAGCGTTTGGCCGTGGGAATGGTCCCCAGCAGCTTGCCAGATGATTGGGCCGCCGCACGGATACGTTCCATGGCTTGACTGACGGCTTCATGGTCAGGCTGTCCCGGATGACCCAGGGAGCCGGACAGATCGAATGGCCCAACAAAGAGCATATCCAAGCCCTCGGTTGCCGCAATTTTTTCTACCTGCTCAACCGCCTGGGGGGATTCGATTTGGCAAATGATGAGCAGGTCGTCCTCCACCCGTTGCACGTAGCTCTGCCAGTCTTGTCCGTATCCCGTCGCCCGAACGACCGGGGCCGCCATTCCACGAGTCCCCTTGGGGGCATATCGACAGGCCGACACGGCCGCCCGCGCCTCGGCTGCGTTTTCCACGCTGGGAATCATCACTCCGTGGACACCCGCGTCCAAAATCCGCTTGAGCCAGACCGGATTGTTTTCCGGCACCCGGGCCAAGACAGAGCGGCCATGTCCTTTCACCGCCTGCATCATCGCGATAGCGTCCATGACCGAACCCGGCCCGTGCTCCAAATCGACCATGAAACAATCAAAATCGGCCGCCCCGACAATTTCCGCCGCCAAAGGGCTGAAGAGCGATAGCCAGCATCCGGTGACGGCCGACCCGCGGGCCAGTTTGTGTTTTAAGGGTTCGAATTCACTCATACATTAATCTCATTTTTTGGCCACGCGGCGCAGCTACTCAAAAGAGCGAATTTGGCAAAAGGCATCCGGCTGATCCTGCCAAATACGTTCGCAGACGCCCTTTGCGTCCGAGGCCTGTTCGATCGCACCGGTCATAACCCTGTAAAAGGAGCCCAAATCGCCCAATTCGGCCTTTTCCACCAACACGGTATGATTTTGGTGAATGTCCGGAAAACTATCGATGGCCTCCCGCAAAAAAGCCTCGGCTTCCGTCTGATTCTTCCCCGACGCCAACCAGATGCGCCAACCGCCTTCCCCCGTGCCCGGAAGGCTTGCCAAGGCCGAAACCCGCGGCCGGGGCTCCTTTATGGCGGGTGTTTCATTTGTCTTCGCAGCGGACGGCGGATCGACCGAGGCCGTTTGGGACTGGCTACCCAAAACGGAAAACCGCCGTTGGGTCGAAGACGCGTCCGCGGCGGGCCTTTGCTGGGGTGACTCTTGTGATTTTGGTCGGTCGCCTGTCGCTTGCGAAGCCTGTGCCAAATTGGATTCATCCTGTGGCGCCGGGTCGAGTTTGTTGGCGCCCAAGGCTGCTTCGGCAGCTTTCATCACGTCAGCCGGTCGAACGCTCTGCGCCGCTCGGTCGGATTCAAGCTTTTCAGCCACCGAAACCGCCAGTGTGTTGGGAACTGTCGCAGCGGGAGCCGTCTTTTGGGCTGGAAACGGAAGGTCCGTTGACACGACGGGTGTTTGGTCCGGTCGGGCCGCATCGACTGGATCCTCCTCGCCGCCCAGTTGGGGTAAGTCCGCTGTCTGTTCGTCAGAGTCCTTTTCCCCGCCGAGCTTGCCTGCTTGAAGCTCTTGTCCGGGTTCGCCTTGTCCCATGGCGAGAATCAAACGCTCGACCTGGGCCTTAGCGGCCTGATGGTCTTGCCGGGCTGCCATACCGTACCACACCATGGCTTGGTCCAAGTCCTTATCAAAGACCAAACCCTGGCGGTAGAGCTGACCCAGGACATATTGCGCTTCGCTGATCCCAGCTGTTGCGGCAGCCTGAAACCAACGCGCCGCCTGTTCGGCGTCTTTATCGACGCCGTTGCCGTTAAAATAGCTAAGACCCACATTGAACTTGGCCATAGCATGACCATTGTCCGCGGCTTGCCGCCACAGGCTTACCGCCCGACCTGGGTCTTCGGGCACCCCCCGGCCTTTGGCATAGAGAATTGCCAGGTTGTTTTGTGCCGCGGCCACCCCCTGGTCCGCTGCTTTCCGATACCAAAGGGCTGCCAAAAATGCATTCGCCCGGATAACGCCGCCACCCTGATCAAACAATTTTCCAAGGCTGTACTGGGCCACCCCATAGCCGTCTTCGGCGAGGGGTTTCCAGATCAAATAAGCACTATCGAAGTCTTGGCGTTTAAAGGCCTCAAGCCCGTCGTTATAGGGCCCAAGGCGAGGGTCTGTCGCCGCTGAGGCAACAGCAGACAAGGCGGCGATCGCCAGCCCAAGCGCCAGCGCCCGACAAGCCGCCAGGCCGCTACGGCTCATCCTCCATCGCCGACTCAGTGTCATAAGGGAGCCACCCAAGCCAATCAAAACCCAGATCAGGCAAGACCATAGGGAACGGTGATGCTGACGACAAGTAATACCAAGACTTGGCATAACATCTCGACAGCACCAATTATGCCCTCCACCCCATGAAACGGGCGAATGGTTTTATTTTAGCCAGCTTAGGGTCCGAATCGCACGGGAGACATGCCCCCGGATTTTCGATTTACAGGTCAATCACGCACAACTCATATCCGGCGATCACCGAATGGCAACCAGCCAAGTTAAGAATCAGTGCGTTAGGCGGCCATTCCGTCGCGCCAGGCACTGGTCGACTTGCAGGACTTGCACACACGCTCCCCCGGCCATTCACTCAAGAATTCGGAACGGCACTTGAGGCACTTTCTGACCTTCGCCTCGTAGACACGATCAGCTTCGGGCTTGGTATTTTTTTCTGAACTACTCATAGCGCTAATTATAGTGTCGCTCGATTCAGAATCCAACCAATTTGTTGCATCGCAACATGGAAATTTCACACTTTTTTAATAATATTGCCGCTTTTCGCCGACAAATTTTTACCGATATGCCGGTCCGTACCGCACGTACGGGAGAATTCACCGAAAATCGGCCATTTCAAAGGCTTCGGAACCACCGTACCCCTAGGGCAGGGACGCCCGATTCGTCCGTTATCAGATCATGAACGACTCAGTTGCGTGCCGCCAGAAGCACGTCCAAGGTGTCGCACAATAGGTCTGCATGATCATGGCCAAAGCAGATCGGCGGCTTCATTTTTAGCACATTATTATGGGGGCCGTCGGTGGACAATAAGACCCCCACCTCTCTGGCAGCGTTGACCAGATCTCCCGCCATGGCGGTCGCCGGCTCTTGAGTTTGCCGGTTCAATACCAGCTCAAGACCAACAAAGAGCCCCAGACCCCGCACGTCACCAATGACCTCATACCGCTCCGCCAGACTCAGCAGCCTATCCCTCAAATACCGCCCGGTCTGCTCGGCGTTTTGGCGCAACCCCTCTTCTTCTATGATGTCTAAGACAGCATTCCCCACCGCGCAAGATACGGGATTGCCGCCGAAAGAGTTGAAATATTCCATGCCATTGTGAAAGGCCGCCGCAATGTCAGGTGTCGTGACGACACAGGCCAGAGGGTGACCATTGCCCATGGGCTTACCGAGGCTGACGATATCGGGCACCACGCCTTGGGTCTCAAAGGCCCACATATGGCTTCCGACCCGCCCGAAACCCACCTGCACCTCATCCGCGATGCAAAGTCCCCCCGCCGCCCGCACATGCGCATAGGCTTCCCGCAGAAATCCAGGGGGCAGAACCACCTGGCCGCCGACACCGGCGATGGATTCTGCGATGAAAAACGCGGGCGGCCATTCCCTCTCATTGAGCCCAGTAACGGCACTGGCAACGCCTTGGGCATAAGCCGACCCCGTTTCCTCGGTCATACCCCGATGGGCGCCCCGATAGGGGTCGGGAAAGGGCGCCTTGGCGACCCAACCCGGCAATCCCGCGCCACCGGGTCCTTCGCATTTATAAGGGCTGATGTCGACCAGGTTCGAGGTGTTGCCGTGATAGGCATGATCCAGAACGACGACACCACGGCGTCCCGTGTAGGTGCGGGCCAAACGCAGCGCCAACTCATTCGCCTCGCTGCCGCTGCAAACGAAAAAGCACACCTTCAAGTCGCCGGGCATGGTCGCCGCGATGCGCTGGGCGTAGCGGGAAATTTCCGGATGTAGATAGCGGGTATTGGTGTTCAGGCGACCAGCTTGATCCGCCAAGGCAGCCACCACCCTTGGATGGGAATGGCCCACATGGCAGATGTTGTTCACGCAGTCCAAATAGGCCCGCCCGTGTTGGTCCAGGAGCCAGCACCCCTCTCCGCGCACGATTGTCAAAGGATCTCGATAGCTCAAGGAAAGTGAGGGTCCGAGATGAGCCAGACGCTGCTCCTTAAGATGTTCTGGTTCCACGCCACTGGGTGCCAGACTCTCCGGCGCCAGGCCTAAAATCAGGTTGGGATCCAGGCATACCCGGCGCCACACGTCCAGGCGGCTCTTGGCCGCCACGCCGGGAAAATTGCCGGAGTGATCCCCCAGCAAGTCCGACATCACTTGAAAATGCACATGGGGTGCCCAGCCGCCGTTCTCCTCCGGGCTGCCAAATTCAGCAATGGTCGCACCGGCGGCGACAGTCTGGCCTGCTTTCCATCTTTGAGCGCTGGCATGGCTCAAATGACCATAGAGGGTCCAAAATATTGGACCCTCCGGCCCCGCCTGATGTTGCAAAATAAGGGTGCCGCCGTAATCGTAAGGCTCCCCATTGACGGTTGCGCTAGCCACCACGCCGTCTAGGGGTGTCCGAACCTTGGTTCCGGCCGGTCCAAAAAGGTCTATGCCCAGGTGGATCGTTCGATATTCCGCTCCCCGGATTGGTTTAAATTGCTCTCCGCGATAAACAACGCGATCTTCGAGATAGCCTCCAAGGGCAATATCCGCATCGGCTTCTTTTAGGAATCGGTCGAGGAAAGCCCCATAGGCTTCTGGGTTTGCCGCATGTTCCACACCCGGCGCCTTCTCCGTCATGGGAAGATAGACCTGTTTCGCCCGGCGCAGATCACCCGGAAGGATCGATTTGAACTGGGCCCGATTGGCCGTTAACCAGCCTTCAATGATCGGGGCCTGAGCTACGGGCTCCCAGCCGCAAGCAGCTCGTAGTACCAAATGCACCTCCTCCCCGTTTAAGCGGCTGAAGGTGCGAAGCAGTTCCAAGGCCGGCGCTTGACTCACCATCAGGTAGTCATTGTCCGGATGATTTTTACCGCGCCAGGAAGAGACGACCACCGAGGCGGCCAGGCGCAGGGCAACCAGATCCATCACAACCCGCACTTCCTCGGGCTCGAGGGGCAAGACTTGGTTATAGCCCTCGACCATGGATCTGGCTGCCGCAACAGGGTCCGCGGCCTGCATCAGCATGTAGGCCATGGACACCGCCAACTCGTTGATCTGGCAGCCCCACACCATATCGCCGAAATCGATGATGCCGGCGATCCGGTCGGTGTCCCGGTCATGGACCAGCAGGTTATTGTCATTGCCGTCTTGATGGATGACGCCGTGCCGCAGCCCGTTAAGCCGGGGCCGCACCACCGTTTCATGCCGCTCGAATACCGCTTCGACGAGCGATCTGGCCTCTCCTTCCGTCACCTCCGAAATTTTCTTACGGCAATGGCCGGCCTGATCCAGGTTCCACAAAAAGTCCGGACGCAACGCGGCAGGATGCATGAAATCCCGCAAGGCGAGATCCAAACGCCCTAAAAACCGGCCCAAGTCGCTCAAGAGGTCGAGGCTTGGGGCACGGTCTGATACCAGCCTACCCTCCAAGAAACTGAGAAGGCGCACCTGAAAAACTTGCCCCTTGATCGATGTCTTGGCTAAGTCGGCCCCCGATTGGGATGCCACTACCCGCGGCACACCCAATCCCGGATCCCGTTCGGCAATATGTCTTAGAGCTTTGTTCTGATAATCAAGCTGTTGCGGGTCTTCCGCTGCGTTGGCAATTTTCAGAACAAAGCGTTCGCCGCTCGGCAAGGTAATGCTTGCGTTTTGGTCCCGTTCGCTGACCAAGCTCTGGATCTTTCCGTCCAGTCCGTAGGTTTCACGCAAAATGGTGGCGAGTTGGTCTTGGGTAAGATCCGGCGGTGGCGTGTCAAAGAGGCTCACAGGGGCCAACTCCTCGGCAGATGCGTTTTACTCCTGCCCCGTGGGACAGCAGAAAACATCCTCGCAGCCAACATGGTTTTATGCCAACACGATCATATCTTGTGCACAATCAAGAAGGTATTGGGGTGGCTGAGGGGACTTGAACCCCCGACCCTCGGTACCACAAACCGATGCTCTAACCAACTGAGCTACAGCCACCATCGCCACGCGGGAAAGACCGCGGCATATCGGGGTTTAGGTAGCGGTCCGTTTTGAGCCCCTCACCCGATGCCCCGTGTTTATACGCGCCGCCGCCAGGGCGTCAAGCATCGCGATGAGGACTCGGATATTTGTTCGGGTTACGGTTCTAACCCGCATTCCGCCATGGACATATTGCGGTTTATGGCTTGCGGTTCATCACCAATGCTCACGCCAGCGCGCGTCATTTTTTGGAGAGCACAAGCATTGGGCAAGCTGCACAAATTTTAGGCATTGCCGGTAGGCCATTCGGACTCCCTAAGTTTTTCCCTGCGCCAAGATCCGCCGAAAAACAAGAAAAACGCCCATCTCCGCAAAGTTGGCACGGCACATGCAAAAGTAAGATTAAATCAGCCTCGCCGACATCCGGTCAGCGCGGTCGTTTTTGTTGAAATGTGCCCGAGGGAAATCCCCCGGGAAGAATTTCGGCTGAAATGGAATTTTTTGGAAAACGAAGGCATCGCCATGAAAAAGATCGAAGCCATCATCAAGCCCTTTAAGTTGGACGAGGTTAAAGAAGCCCTCCACGATATTGGAATTAAGGGCATCACGGTGATCGAGGCCAAGGGATTTGGTCGTCAAAAGGGTCACACGGAACTCTACCGGGGCGCCGAATACGTCGTTGACTTCCTGCCCAAGGTCAAAATCGAGGTGGTCCTCGAAGAGACCCTTGTTGAACGGGCCATTGAGGCCATCCAACAAGCAGCTCAAACCGGGCGCATCGGCGACGGCAAAATTTTTGTCAGCACCATCGACGAAGCCATCCGCATCCGCACCGGCGAACGCGGCCCCGACGCAGTCTAAATAATACCAACACAAACACCCAACAACGCACTTAACTCATAGGCATTTAGCAAGGACCGGAAAGATGTCAGATCCCAATACCATTCTTGAGATGATCAAAGAGAACAACGTTAAGTATGTGGACTATCGGTTCACTGACCCGCGCGGAAAATGGCAGCACCTGGCCATGTTTGCCGACGCGGTGGGTGAGGACGAGTTGACCGACGGTATTCTTTTCGACGGCTCCTCAATCGCCGGCTGGAAGGCAATCAACGAGTCTGACATGATCCTGCAGCCCGACCTCTCCACAGCAGTGATGGATCCTTTCACCGCCCAGCCCCAGCTCATCCTGTTTTGCAACATCGTTGAGCCCTCCACCGGCCAGCTCTACGACCGGGACCCCCGCTCCACGGCCGTGCGGGCCGAGGCCTACCTTCAGTCCTCGGGCATCGGCGATACGGTCTTTTGTGGACCTGAAGCCGAGTTCTTCGTGTTCGATGACGTGCGCTTCAGTAACGAACCCCACGACACCTCCTACCGCCTGGATTCGGAGGAAGGCCCCTACAACACCAACACGGCTTTTGAGCACGGCAACCTGGGTCACCGCCCGGCGGTCAAGGGCGGCTACTTCCCCGTCCCCCCCGTCGATGCAGGTACCGACATCCGGGCCGAGATGGTCACTACCATGAGCGAAATGGGCTTGACCGTTGAGAAGCACCATCACGAAGTGGCCCCCTCCCAGCACGAGATCGGCGTCAAGTTCGAAAAGCTGACCAAGGCTGCGGACCTCCTGCAGGTCTATAAGTACGTGGTTCACAACGTGGCACACAGCTATGGCAAGACGGCCACTTTCATGCCCAAGCCCATGGCCGGCGACAACGGATCGGGCATGCACACTCACCAGTCCATCTGGAAAAACGAGCAGCCCCTCTTTGCGGGCGAGGGCTATGCGGGCCTGTCCGAGACCTGCCTCTATTACATCGGCGGCATCATCAAGCACGCTCGGGCCATCAATGCTTTCACCAATCCCAGCACCAACAGCTACAAGCGCCTGATCCCCGGCTTTGAAGCGCCGGTGCTCTTGGCCTATTCGGCGCGCAATCGCTCGGCCTCCTGTCGGATTCCTTATGGGGATAGCCCCAAGGCCAAGCGGGTCGAGGTGCGTTTCCCCGATCCCTCCTGCAATCCATACCTGGCTTTCGCTGCCATGCTGATGGCTGGCCTGGACGGCATCAAGAACCGCCTACATCCCGGCGATGCTATGGACAAAAACCTCTACGATCTGCCGCCCCAAGAGTTGGAAGGCATTCCAACGGTTTGCGGATCCCTGCGGGAATCTCTTGAGGCTCTGCAGCGCGATCAGGAATTCCTGCTCGCCGGCGGCGTCTTCACACAGGAACAGATTGACGGTTATTTGGAGCTCAAGTGGGAAGAGGTCTATGCCTTCGAACATGCCCCTCACCCCGTTGAATTCCAGCTTTATTATTCGGTCTAACTCTTATCTTCCTAGCAAAGGGGCGCCCGCTTTCGGCGCCCCTTTTTTTATGCCCGACATCCGGAGCCTATGGCCTCAGATGTTTTTTGCGCTTATCTAGGGCAAGGTTCTAGGGAACGTTCACCGGTTAAGCAGAACGAGGCGCAGCATGACCAAGGCATCCGATCTTTTTATCTCCTGTCTGGAAAACGAGGGCGTCGAATACATATTCGGCGTACCGGGCGAGGAGAACCTGGATTTCCTGGAAAGCCTTCGTCAGTCTGGAAAGATCAAGCTCATCCTAACCCGCCACGAACAAGCCGCCGGCTTTATGGCCGCGACCTATGGCCGCTTAACCGGCAAGGCCGGGGTCTGTCTTTCTACGCTTGGCCCGGGTGCCACGAACTTCGCAACTTCGGCAGCCTATGCCCAGCTCGGCGGCATGCCCATGATGATGATTACCGGCCAGAAGCCCATCAAATCCTCAAAACAGGGGCGCTTTCAGATCGTCAACATCGTGGAGGCCATGGGCCCCATGACCAAGTTCGCCCATCAACTGGCTTCGGCGGATAACATTCCCTCGCGGGTACGCGAAGCCTTTCGCCTGGCCGAGGAGGAAAAGCCCGGCGCCGTTCATCTTGAGCTGCCCGAAGATATTGCTGCGGAAGGCACAGACAGTGCGCCTGTTGCCCCGAGCCTTCACCGTCGCCCGGTACCCGAAGAAAAATCGATCAGGGCGGCTGTACAACGTCTGGAGCGAGCCACCAGCCCGGTTCTGATTATCGGTGCCGGCGCCAATCGCAAGACCACCAGCCGCATGCTCAACCAATTCATTGAAAAAACCGGCATGCCCTTTGCCACGACCCAACTGGGCAAGGGTGTGGTGGACGAGCGCCATCCTCGCTTTTTAGGAAACGCGGCACTGTCATCCGGTGACTTTGTCCATCGGGCCATAGAGGCCGCCGACGTGATCATAAACGTGGGTCACGACGTGATCGAAAAGCCGCCCTTTTTTATGCGGCCGGGCGGGGCCGAGGTCATTCATGTCAATTTCCGGTCCGCCGAAGTCGACCCGGTTTATTTTCCACAAATTGAAGTCATCGGGGATGTGGCCAATGCCATTTGGCAGATCAAGCAGGATATTCTGGTACAGCCCACGTGGAATTTCGAGCGCATCATGGCCGTCCAAGCGGCAGGCCGGCAGCATTTAGCCGAGGGGGCGGACGATAAGCGCTTTCCCATCTATCCCCAACACCTGGTGGCCCAGGTGCGCGCCGCCATGCCCTCGGATGGCATCATCGTGCTGGACAACGGCGTCTATAAGATTTGGTTCGCCCGCAACTATCCAGCCCACATGTCCAACACTGTTTTACTGGATAACGCGCTGGCCACCATGGGCGCTGGCCTGCCCTCGGCCATGGCGGCGCGGCTTGTTATGCCTAATAAAAAAATTATGGCCATCTGCGGCGATGGCGGTTTCATGATGAACAGCCAAGAGCTGGAAACCGCGGTGCGCTTGGGAATGCAGTTGGTTGTCCTAATCCTAAACGACAGCTCCTATGGCATGATCCGATGGAAGCAAGCCAATATGGGATTCGAGGATTGGGGCCTGACCTACGGCAATCCGGATTTTGTCAAGTATGCCGAGAGCTATGGCGCCAACGGACACCGCATCGAGAGCGCGGACCACCTGGCAGAGCGGTTGGACTTCTGCTTGTCAGCGTCGGGCGTGCACCTAATTGATTGTCCGATTGATTACAGCGACAACGACCGCATTCTTAATCACGACACAAAGACCCAAAGCGCCACATTATAGAACGAGCTATAAAACCTGACGCCGGTAACCTTAACGATCCAGTTCAACGGTCAGACGGGATTCGCCGTGTCCGTGAACCGAATCATGGCCGCGAACAATAACCTCTGTTATGTCTTCGGGAATGACCACCCCGCCCAGTGAGCGGGTAAAGGGCTGCTCGTTTTCGTGGGGATGCAAAAGCACCCTAGTGCCCAAAACCTTGCCATCCGGGCTCAAAATTTCCCAAGCATCCGCGTAGTGCTCCCAACCCGTATCGGCATGGGCCAAGGTCACCCGAAAGGTCCAGGTCCCATCGCTCGCCTGGCTCGCTTGCGCATCGACCACCTCTACGTCTCCGGCGACTCCTGCCACGGGCCCAAACAAGACCACCGCAACAGCGATCACGATCCCACGAAATCCGACTCCCTTTAAAAGCCCCTGCAGCAAAATCCTCTGCAAACTTGTCCCCTTGACCATTTTTTCCTCCGATCCTTACCTGAAAGCGGTTTGTTTTCTTTTCAACCTATTTGGGAAGCGCTTGCGGCCGCCCGTCCTCATCAACGGCAACAAATGTAAAGGTGCCTTGCGTCACCAATTCTTCCCTGCCAATTCGATCCCGTTGAGCCCATGCCTCCAAATGAATGGTCATGGACGATCTACCGGTCTTCACCATTTCGCTATAGACGCATAAGACGTCCCCCACATGAACGGGCAAGACAAAGGTCATGGCGTCCACCGCGACGGTCACCACACGCCCCTGGGCCAGCTGCCCGGCAGCAATCCCCCCGGCAATGTCCATCTGAGAAAGAACCCAGCCGCCGAAAATATCACCGCTGGGATTGGCAAAACCCGGCATAGCCAGTGTCCGGGTGCAGAGTTCGCCACGCGGACCTTCGACGGCGGGGACGTCGGCCCTTTCAGTGGCATTCTCGGTCTTGCTCTTCATTGAATCTCCCGCTAGATATCGTGGTCACACTCGTCAGTGCCCACAGCATCGTGGTATTTTATCCAAAAATTCACCTCGCTTTCCAGAGGCAATAACGCACATGGCCGATCTTTTCCAAAACATGCCCGATAGTTCCAGTTCCGGATACTCCGCCAAGGACATTGAAGTACTGGAAGGGCTTGAGCCGGTGCGGCGCCGACCAGGCATGTATATCGGTGGCAACGACGAACGGGCCATGCATCACCTGGTGGCCGAAGTTCTAGATAACGCCATGGACGAGGCGGTGGCCGGCCATGCAAGTCGAATCGAACTCAACCTTGGGGCCGATAACTGGATCACGGTGCGGGACAACGGGCGGGGTATTCCGACCGACCCCCATCCCAAATTTAAGCCGAAGTCGGCCCTGGAAGTCATTATGACGACCCTGCACTCAGGCGCCAAGTTCTCGCAAAAGGCCTACGCCACCTCGGGTGGCCTACACGGTGTCGGGTTGTCCGTGGTGAATGCCCTAGCCGATAGTTTGACAGTCGAGGTGGCACGGGATCGCACGCTGTTTCAGCAGCGCTATGCCTGCGGGAAGCCACAGACCAAGCTAAAGAACAAAGGTTCGGTGCAGAATCGGCGCGGCACTTGCATCCAATTCCACCCCGATCCGGAGATTTTCGGTGACGCCGCCGCCTTTCGCCCGGCCAGGTTATACCGCATGGCCCGGTCCAAGGCTTACCTTTACCGGGGCGTGGAAATCCGCTGGACTTGTGACGCTAACCTCATCCCTAAGGGCGACGCCACCCCCGCCAGCCAGACCCTACACTTCCCCAACGGATTGCGGGACTTCTTAGCCTCCCATCTGGAAGACCGAAAGACCTTGACCCCCGATCCCTTTGCCGGCGAGGCAAAGTTTCCAGACGAGCAGGGTCGGGTTGAATGGGCGATTTCTTGGCCCAGCGACGAGCAAGGCTTTTTGTCGTCTTACTGTAACACAGTGCCGACGCCCGAGGGGGGCAGCCATGACCAGGGCCTGCGCTCGGGCCTGCTGCGCAGTCTGAAAAGCTACGGAGAACTCGTTGGCAATAAAAAGGCCGCTCAAGTCACTGCCGATGATTTGATAGGTGGGGCTTGTGCCCTCCTATCCCTCTTCATTAAGGACCCTCAATTCCAGGGTCAGACCAAGGAAAAATTGGCCACCGCCGCCGCCACGCGCTTGGTCGAAGCCTCGATCAAGGACCACTTCGATCACTGGCTGTCCGGCCATCCGGAACGGGCACGCCTGCTTTTGGAACGGGTCATCGAAAGGGCCGAAGACCGTCTTCGCCGCCGTCAGGAAAAAGAGCAAAGCCGCAAGTCCGCCACCCGAAAACTGCGCTTACCCGGCAAGCTGGCGGACTGCTCTCATAATCGCTCCTCGGACACGGAGATTTTTCTGGTGGAGGGTGATTCGGCCGGCGGTTCGGCGAAACAGGCCCGTAATCGTAATACGCAAGCGATCCTGCCCCTAAGGGGTAAAATTCTAAACGTTGCCAGCGCGACCACGGAAAAAATGCGCGCCAATCAGGAGATTTCGGATATCACCCTGGCGTTGGGCTGTGGCACCCGCGGCAACTTCGATGCGGATAAACTTCGCTACGAACGGGTCATAATCATGACCGACGCAGACGTTGACGGGGCCCATATCGCCTCACTTCTGATCACCTTCTTTTATCGGGAGATGGTAGGCCTCATCGAAGCCGGCCGCCTCTTCCTGGCACAGCCACCGCTTTACCGCCTGACGCAAGGCGGCGATTCGGTCTATGCCCGCGACGATGTCCATCGCGAAGAACTCCTCGTCTCCCATTTCAAAGGTCGTGGCAAGATTGAGGTTAGCCGCTTTAAGGGCCTGGGCGAAATGCCGCCCGCCCAATTAAAGGCCACCACCATGGATCCGGCCAAACGCACCCTCTTGCGGGTCAGCCTGGCAGATCTGGAGGACCCGGACCCACAGGCGGAAAGTCGCCGCGCCTCGGATACGGTCGACCGCCTCATGGGCAAAAAACCGGAAAAGCGTTTCGCCTTTCTGCAGGAAAATGCGCGCTTCGTCGAAGACATCGACGTTTAACTCTCATCAAATTGTGCAGGGAAAAGGTTGCAAGCTTTCGGTTTGGAACTTGCCAGTGCGGATTTTAGCACCAAAGTTAGGGTATGCGGTTTTGCTTGCTGACTTTGACCAACGCTTTGGATCGGCCTCCCTATGAGACGCGCAACATACCTGCTTATCGGCTTTTTTAGTCTGTTTTGGCTTGCCGGCTGTATCGGGCCGGTTAACAGCTATGCCCCTTATCAGGCTTCGAACTATCGACCGGTCTTTTTGGGTTACGCAGCTAAAAAGGGTGGCATCTATACCAATGTGAGTGACGCTCCCTTCCCAAGTGAAACAACGGCAAGGGATCAGGTGATCACGCGAACCCTGGAAGAGTCGCACTTCGGTCCGCCTGTCAGCTTTTACGTCGACCCTGCTTTGCAGCAAGGCTCGCCCTACCGGGTCGAGTTGGCGTTTAATCCCGCCATCAACGCCAGTGCCGATAAGCTGTGCCAAAGCAGCGAAGTCCCCCGCTCGGACTATCCCGACCAGATTCGGGTGATGGCGGCTTTTTGCAATTCCGACTATTTGCTGACCTCAACGGTGGCGTGGATCCCACGGGTCGATAATCCGGCAGATCCCACCTTCACGCAGCTGATGCGCCAGGTCGGGGTGCAGATTTTCCCGCCGCAAGGCGATATTCGGGACCGCAACCCCTTCATTATATTTGAATAGGGGTGCCAAAATGCCGGTTGGCGTCAGCGGCTGATCGCAGAGTCCCACAAAGAGGTGATTTGTCGTGACGAGTGTCCGGTTCCCAAATCAAGGGCAAGACAGGATCATCGCAGCACATCATCAGGAGTATGAGAGAAATGAAGAACCTCCCTTCCTCACGAATTGCCAAGACGGCGATGGTGGTATCGGCCGGGCTGATAATGGCCGGTTGCGCCGGCCAGGTGGTTAGCAACCAAGGCATAATCTCCGACAACTATGATCCAAAAACCTTAGGCTATGCCGCCACCAGAGGCGGTGTTTTTGTGGACATTCAGGGAGACCCCTTTCCCGGTGCCGAAGCCCAATCCAATCAGGTGATTACCGAGAGCCTAGGCCGCGCCCATTTCGGGCCCAAGGTGGACTTTTTCACGGAAAAGCCGGCCGATTACCGCTCCCCCTACCGCATTGCCATGGTCTTTGGGCCGGCCAAGAACACAAATGGGGACCGCCTTTGCCGCGGCGATGACATTCCCTTGAGCATCGAGCCTGGCGAAACCACCGTCTTGGCCGCCTTCTGCAATGGAGAAAAGCGGCTTACCTCCACTCGGGCTTGGGTCACGCAACCCAGCGGACCGACTGATCCGGCTTTCGATAACTTAATCCGCCAAGTTGGTGTTCAACTCCTGCCACCCCGCCGCCAACCCAAAGACAGGGGACCGCGCCTGCGCTCTTAAGTTCGCTTCAGCCAGGCCTGCATCAGCGCGGTGACGGCGTCAGGACACTCCAGAGAAGATAGGTGACCGCAGTCCTCAAGAACATGCAGTTCCGACCTCGGTATCAGGTCCGCCATTTCCTCGTGGAACAGCGGTGGCGTCAAAACATCCTCCCGGCCGCAAAGAATCAGTGTCGGACAGGTAATGGCTGATAGATGGGGCACCTGATCCCGACGGCCTAAGATAGCGGTTTGTTGACGGATAAAGGCTTTTTTGCCAACCCCATCGGCCATGCGAAGGACCTCTCCTGCCACCGCCTCTTCTACCAATCGGCTCTGGTGAATGAGCTGGGGCAAAAGCCGCGGGGTCACGCCCTTGAACTTGCCTTTTTGCGCCAAGTCGAGCAGACCGCGCCGTCGAACCCGTTCAATTCGGCTATCCAAGCTCGCGCGTGTGTCGAAAAGGGCCAATCGCTCGACCCGCTCAGGTGCGATAAAAACGATCTCCAAGGCTACATAGCCCCCCATGGAAAGCCCAGCGAGGGCAAAGCGTGGAGGCGCCTCGGCCAAAACCCGCGCTGCCATCGCCGCGATCGAGTCATCCAAGGTCAGATCGGGGATATGACAGCGAACCTGATCCGTCAGTTCCCGAGTCTGGTGCTGCCAAAGGGCTTGGGTGCAGAGCAATCCGGGCAATAAGACCAAATCTTGCGAATCAGTCATCTCAAAGTAGATCCCTAACGAATAATGTCGCGCGCAATTTAAGGCCTATTGTTCGAGTCTCGGCGCCTATTTTGTATAAAAACACCCACGTTTTTAAAATAAAGGGTCCTTATAGGTGAAAATTAGTCCCTATTATTGAAAAACCAGAAGGTATTGGCGCCTCAAATCACCTCTTGTTAACCGATTTGTTTGACAATCGGGCTTGAATAGATATTATCCGCGTCCAAATGGGGGCTCTTAAGAAGAAGTGCCGCAGCGGATATTCCGACATCAAATTCTCCAACAGACCATATGAGCTTAATGACATTTTCCGATCTTGGACTTAGTCCTGAGGTCTTGAAAGCCGTTGACGAAGTGGGTTACGCGACCCCGACGCCGATTCAAGCCAAAGCCATTCCTTACGTTCTCATGGGCCGGGACGTGCTCGGATGCGCCCAGACGGGGACCGGTAAAACCGCCTCCTTCACCTTGCCGATGATTGAAATTCTCTCCGCCAGTCGGGCCCGTGCCCGCATGCCGCGGTCCCTCATCATCGCCCCAACCCGGGAATTGGCCGCCCAAGTGGCAGAAAACTTCGAACTCTACGGCAAGCATACCAAGCTTTCCATGGCGCTCCTGATCGGAGGCTCGTCCTTTGCGGAACAGGAAAAAAAGCTGGACCGGGGCGTACAAGTCCTGATCGCCACACCGGGCCGCCTCTTGGACCTCTTCGAGCGGGGCAAGATCTTGCTCGCCGATGTGAAAGTTCTCGTGATCGATGAAGCCGATCGCATGCTGGATATGGGTTTTATGCCTGATGTGGAACGAATCGTCGGCCTTCTGCCCAAGACCCGTCAGACTCTGTTCTTTTCCGCGACCATGCCGCCCGAAATCCGCCGTTTGGCGGATGCTTTTTTGAGTAATCCCAAGGAAGTGGCGGTCGATGCCCCCAGCACCACCGCCTCAACGGTAGAGCAGCTCCTGTGCAAGGTGCTCGGCAGTGCCAAGGAAAAACGGGCTGCCTTGCGCGGCTATCTGGAAGCAAACGAAATCTCCTCAGGGCTCGTCTTTTGCAACCGCAAGCGCGATGTTGACATCGTTCACAAATCCTTAGTCAAACATGGTTTTTCATCCGCTTCTCTGCATGGCGATATGGCCCAACCGGTCCGTATGGAAACCTTGGAGCACTTTAAGAACGGCGAGGCCAAGATCATGGTCTGCTCCGATGTAGCGGCCCGCGGATTGGATATTCCAACCGTGTCCCACGTTTTTAACTTCGATGTGCCGATCCATGCCGAGGACTACGTCCACCGTATCGGCCGCACCGGACGGGCGGGCCGCAGCGGCACCTCGCTGACATTGGCTACCGCCGAAGAGGCCCTATCCCTGGATAAGGTCATCAAGCTCATCGACAAGGAAATCGAAGAAATAACGGTCGAGGGAACCGAGCCTTGGACCGACGCCGATTTGGAAAAACCCCGCGGCCGCCGGGGCCGACGGCCAGCCGCAGAACGCGGGAAAAAAATCGACGCTCGGGAAAAATCATCGGGACGGGGTAAGAAAGCGCCGGCTCGGGATAGCGACAGCGATAATGTGGTTGTCGCCGCCAAAACCCGCGCAAAAGGGCGGAAGGGCAGAGCTTCAGCTGAGCGTGAACCCAGCGATGAACCTTTCAATCCCACCAAATCCTTCGGGGATCATACACCCGCCTTTATTCTAAGGTCCGTGGCCTAAGCAGGATCGTAAGACTAAACACCAGCGCATTTGCCAGCCGCGTCGGACCCACGGCTTGATAAAGGTATAGGTTGGCCGCGCGGTGAATATCGCTATCATGGCCTCCGCCGGCATTGGCCCCGCCGGCTCATAAGGAGGACCTCAGCCATGCAAGCCATTTTTGTGATGATCAAGTGCGAACTCGGCCAAGCCTATCGTGTCGCCGACGCGCTTGTTCAAGGCATCGAACAAGTATCAGAGGTTTATTCCACTTCTGGGCAATACGATCTCTTGGTCAAGTGCTACCTCTCACAGGGTCAGGACGTGGGTCACTTCGTCAACGAATCCATCCAAACCCTGCCCGGGATCAAAGATACCTTCACGCTGATTACCTTTAAGGCTTTTTCATAACAGCGATTTTTCGATTTGATAATTTACCTAAGGGCTGGGCGATAGCCCAAGAAGCAAAAATGACGCAAAGGGAGCGAAAAATGAGAAAAAATCTGTTAGGCCTTTCGGCCGCGGCTTGTTTGTTATGCTCGCCGCTTTTGGCGGCCGATCCGGTAAAGATTGGCATGATCACCACTCTCTCGGGTGGCGGTAGCGGGCTGGGTATCGATATTCGTGACGGCTTTGAACTGGCCATGAAGCAGTCCGGCGGCACCCTAGGCGGACAAGAGGTTGAGCTGCTCGTCGAGGACGACGCCCGCAAGCCCGACAAGGCAAAGGAGATTGCCGACCGTATGGTGGAGCGGGACGAAGTGGATATCATGACCGGTATCGTCTGGTCCAACCTGGCAATCGCGGTGGTGCCCAAAGTGGCCAAGGACGGCGTCTTTTACATCTCCCCCAACGCGGGTCCATCCCTTTTGGCCGGTAAGGGCTGTCACGAAAACTACTTTAATGTGGCTTGGCAAAATGACAACCTGCACGAGGCTATGGGCCAGCATGTGCAAAGCGAAGGCTATAAAAAGCTCTACATCATGGCCCCGAATTACCCCGCCGGTAAAGATGCCCTGAACGGTTTCAAGCGCTTTTATCAAGGCGAAGTGGCCGGTGAGGTCTTTACCAAATTGGGGCAAAAAGACTATGCTGCAGAAATTGCCGCCCTGCGCGATGCGGATCCCGATGCGGTTTTCTTCTTTCTCCCGGGCGGTATGGGCATTTCTTTCTTGAAGCAGTATGCGCAAGCCGGCTTGACCGGCGAGATCCCGGTCTTCGGTCCTGCCTTTTCCTTCGACCAGGGAATATTGCAAGCGGTCGGCGATGCGTCCTTGGGCGTGGTTAATTCCTCCCAGTGGAACAAGGACATCGATAATCCAGCAAATCAGGCATTTGTTGCGGACTTCCAAGCTGAGTATGGCCGCCTGCCGTCTCTATACGCCAGTCAGGGCTATGATGCAGCTCGGCTAATCGGCAGCGCACTTGAAGCGACCGGCGGCGATCTCTCCGACAAAAGTGCTTTCCGCTCTGCTCTAAAAGCGGCCGACTTTCAATCGGTGCGCGGCGATTTCAAATTCGGCCCCAACCACCATCCGATCCAGGACATCTATGTCCGCGAAGTCGTTAAGGAAGGGGACATCTTAACCAACAAGACGCTCGGCAAGGCCTTCACCGAACACGGCGATGCCTATGCCGCCGACTGCCAGATGTAAACTGATAAGGCATGGACCTGGGGGAGGCTCCCAAAATTTGATGCCGCCCCCGCACCTTCCCCTTGAAATTTAGCGACCAGTTGTCATGTCCCCGCTGCTCATCATAGAACAGCTGCTCAACGGTCTTCAGCTGGGCTTTATGCTGTTCGTCATGGCCGCGGGTTTGACGCTGGTGCTAGGCATCATGAATTTGGTGAACCTGGCCCACGGTTCCCTTTACATGATCGGTGCCTTTGTCGCCGCATCGGTCGCCGGTGCCAGCGGCTCTTTTGTCCTTGGCTTGCTAGTTGCCCTGCCGGTCACGGCTTTGGTGGGCATGGCTCTGGAAATGACCGTGCTGCGCCGCCTCTACGAGAGGGACCATTTGGATCAAGTGCTGGCTACTTTCGGCATGATCTTGTTCTTTAACGAACTCACCAAAATCATCTGGGGACCCCGCGCCCTTTTTCTCGATGGCCCCCGGTGGCTCGCCCATTCCATAGAAGTCCTACCCGACCTATCCTACCCTGCCTATCGCCTAGCCATCATCGTTATTGGGCTTGTCATCGCCGCGGGCCTTTATGTCCTGATCTCCAAGACCCGCCTGGGCATGCTGATCCGTGCCGGTGCCAGCGATCGGGAAATGGTCGCCGCCCTCGGCGTGAACATCAAATCGCTCTATACCTGGATTTTTGGCATTGGCGCACTATTGGCCGCCTTAGCGGGGGTTTTGGCAGGGCCCATCTACGCCGTTGAGGTGGGCATGGGCGAAGACATTTTGATCATTACATTCGTGGTGGTGATCGTCGGGGGCATCGGCTCGGTGCGCGGCGCTCTAATCGGGGGCCTTTTGATCGGTCTGGTCGATACCACCTGCCGCGCCTTTTTGCCCTTTATCTTTCGGACTTTCCTGCCCCCATCGTCCGCCGACGGCATTTCCGCCAGCTTAGCCTCTATGAGCATTTATATTTTCATGGCGATTATCCTTACCTGGCGCCCTAAGGGGCTGTTTCCGGCCCATGCCTAGTCGGATCGCCCTCGCATTTGTCAGCATTATCGCGATCGGCCTTCCCTTTGCGGCAGCCGCCGGCGGCGAGGACTACCTGATAGGGATCGCCACCCGCCTCATGATCTTTGCCCTGGCCGGCATCAGCTTGAACCTGATCGTGGGCTATGGGGGCATGGTTTCCTTCGGCCATGCGGCCTTTTTCGGGATCGGCGCTTATGTAGTGGCAATCATGAGCCAGCATGCCCTCTATGGGGACCCCCTCCTTCTCTGGCCTGTCGAGATCTCCGGCAGCGAGTCCGCCCTTGTGGTCTGGCCCCTGGCCATGGCCGTGGCGGCCCTCTTTGCACTGGTGATCGGCGCCATTTGTCTGCGCACCGGTGGGCTCTCCTTTATCATGATCACCTTGGCCTTTGCCCAGATGATCTATTTCTTCTTCACCTCCTTGAGCGAATACGGCGGCGAGGACGGCTTATCCCTTTTTCAACGTTCCTCAGCCGGTCCACTGGATCTTGCCGATGACACACAGTTTTATTTTCTAACCCTGGCTCTGGTCATCCTAGTTCTCTTTTTGCAATCCCGCTTGGTGGTATCCCGGTTTGGCCGTGTCTTGCAGGGCATCCGCGATAACGAGTCCCGCATGCAAGCCTTGGGCTATCCCACCTATCGCTATAAGCTGACCGCCTTTGTCATCTCCGGTAGTCTTGCCGGCCTGGCGGGCGCCCTCATCGCCAATCAAACCGAATTCGTGAGTCCCTCGTTTTTGGATTGGCATCGCTCGGGCGAGTTTTTGGTGATTGTTATTTTGGGCGGGCTCGGCACCCTCTTCGGGCCCGTCGTGGGCGCCGGCGCCTATCTCTTATTGGAAGAGTTCTTGTCCCAAGTCACTGAACACTGGATGCTGATCTTGGGGCCCATCCTGGTGCTTATCGTTCTCTTCGCCAAACAGGGGCTTTGGGGCTCTCTCTCTCGCCGGATGGGTAGTCATGACTAATACCCAGTTGGAAATCCAGGATCTGCACAAATCCTTTGGTGCCCTGGCCGCCAACGATGGCGTTACCCTCTCCGTCACAAAGGGCGAGCTGCACGCCATCATCGGCCCAAATGGGGCGGGCAAGACAACACTCGTCGCCCAGTTATCCGGTGCCCTGCGCCCCGATGGGGGCCGCATCCTCTTTGCAGGCCGGGACATCACCGGCTCGGCCCAATACGAACGCGCCCGTTTGGGCCTGGCCCGTTCTTTCCAAGTCACCAATCTCTTTCCCAACAATACCGCTATTGAAAATGTCATCCTGGCGGTGCAGGCCAAGGCTGGACATGCCTTTCGCTTCTGGCAGGCCGCCTTTCAGCGGGATGAGTTTCGATCTGCCGCCATGGCGACCCTCCGACAAGTGGGCCTCGGCGACCGGGCGAATCGGCCGGCGAAAATCCTGGCCCACGGGGAACAGCGCCAACTTGAAATCGCCATGGCCTTGGCCAGTCAGCCCAGTTTGCTGCTACTTGACGAACCGACGGCCGGCATGAGTCGGCAAGAGAGCCAAGCGATGACTCACCTCCTGCGGGCACTTAAATCAAGCCTCACCATCTTGCTTATCGAGCACGACATGGACGTGGTTTTTTCCTTGGCTGACCGCATCACCGTACTGGTCAATGGTCGGGTACTGGCCACGGGTCAGCCAAATGACATTCGCGAAAACAAATCGGTTCAACAGGCCTATTTAGGTGACAGCCTAATTGAGGCCTCTAGATGATGCTCACGGTGGACCAAATTGTGGCCGGCTATGGGGAAAGTCGAGTGCTCCAAGGCTTAAGTCTCAGGGTGGAAGGAGGACAAGTCGTGTCCCTTCTCGGCCGTAACGGCATGGGCAAGACCACCACGGTCCGCACCATCATGGGGCAACTGACGCCTTCCGCCGGCGAGATTACCTTTGATGGACGAAAAATCGCAGGCCTCCCCGCCTACCGCGTTGCTCAAGCGGGCCTTGGCCTCGTGCCCGAAGGACGGCGCATCTTTCCAAACCTAACCGTTTGGGAAAATCTAACCGCCACCGCGCGACCACGAGGTCGAGGCTATTGGAACGAGAATAAGATCTTCGAGCTTTTTCCGGTCCTCTCGGATCGCCGCCAAGGCTATGGAAATCAGCTCTCCGGCGGCGAGCAACAGATGCTGGCCATCGCCCGGGCCCTCATGACCAACCCCAAGCTCCTTATTCTGGACGAAGCGACCGAGGGCCTGGCGCCTTTGATCCGCGCGGAGATTTGGCGGATTCTAGACCAGCTCAAAGCGCAAGGGCAGTCGATCCTGGTCATCGACAAAAACATTTCGGCCTTGACCGCGATCGCAGACCGTCACTTTATCTTAGAAAAGGGCCAAATTGTTTGGCAGGGCAGTTCCTCAGAACTTACCGCGCAGGCGGAAACCGTCGATACCTACCTGGGCGTTTAGTATTTGGGGTCGAGACCAGTTTTCTATTTAGGCCGGGGCAGAATGGAAGAACAGCCACACAGTAAAGTTCAGCCGGATTGGACACCCGCGGATCGAGCGAATAAAGACCATGTGGACGAGGCGGAAATCCGCCGCTATCGACTACAGCGGGTCCGAGAGCAGCTTCAAAAACGCGACCTGGCAGGATTGCTGCTCTGCGACCCCATCAACATTCGCTATGCCACCGGCAGTCGGAATATGCAGGTTTGGACCATGCACAACCTTTGCCGCTATGCCTACCTGGCCAACGGCGGCCCTTTGGTCCTTTTCGAGTTGCCGACGGGTTTCCATCTGGCCAAGGGCTTGGAGGGCATTGATGAGATTCGCCCGTCCCTCACCTGGGATTACCTGGTGGTGGGGGAACGCAATCGTGATTTCGCTAGGCTTTGGGCCCAAGACATCTTGGACCTAGTGACAACCCATGGCGGCGGCAACCGGCGCGTGGCCGTCGACCGGGCCGACTATCTTGCGGTCCAGGCGTTACTGGAGGGGGACCTTCAACTCCAAGACGGTAAAGGGCTCATGGAACACGCCCGCGCCATCAAATCCCACGAGGAAATCTATGCCCTACGCCACGCCAAGGATGCCTGTGCCGATGCGGTCGCAAGCCTCAAGGCCCAGCTCAAGCCAGGCCTGCGCGAATCAGATGCCTTGGCGATTTTGGCCAAGGAAAACGTGGCCCGGGGTGGGGAATATATGGAAACCCGGCTTTTAACCTCGGGTCCGCGTACCAATCCCTGGTTTCAAGAAACCGCTGACCGGGTCATGGAAAAAGGCGACCTGCTCTCCTTTGATACGGACCTCATTGGTCCTTACGGCTTTTATGCCGACATGTCCCGTAGTTGGGTGATGGGCGATCAAAAGCCCAGCGATGCCCAGCGCCGGATCTATGCCCTCTCCAACCGGCAGCTTCAGCATAACATCGAGCTGCTCAGGCCCGGCGTCACCTTTCGGGAATTCTCCGAAAAGGCCTTTGTCTTGCCCGAGCCCTATTTGGCCAATCGCTACGCAGACCTGCTTCACGGCTGCGGCCTGGCGGTGGAATATCCCTTCATTCTTTATCCGGAAGACGCCGACCAAGGCGGCCACGACGGCCACTTCGAAGCCGGCATGGTGATTTGCATGGAATCTTACGTCGGGGCTGAAAACGGCCCGGAGGGCGTAAAGCTAGAGCAACCGGTGCTGATCACCGACCAGGGTCCGGTGCTTCTCACCGATTGCCCCCTGGAAGACTCCTATCTTTGATCCAAATCATTTCGCCGGTGCAGATTTTTCCGACGGAGAAAAAACCGCCACATCGCCGCTGAAGCCGCGCACGCTGATCTGCCCGATCTCGCGGCACTCAATGCCTTCCAAACGCTGATGAGTGGCCGCATCGATCAGAACATCGGTCTGGTAGTCTTTGTTCAATGCTTCCAAGCGAGCCGCTAAGTTAACGTTGTCGCCATAGACCGTGTAATTTTGCCGACCTCGACTGCCCACACTGCCCGCGAGAACCGGTCCGGTGCTGATACCGATCCGGACACGAAACCGTAGTCCCTCAAACTCGGTTTCCTGAACCAGGCGGGTAATCTCACGGCCTGCCTGAACGGCGTTTTGGGCATGCGCCAAGTCCTCAAGGGGTAGATTAAAGGTCGCCATGATGGCATCCCCCTGGAATTGGGTAACGACCCCTTTGTAGTGGCCGATGATTTCCCCCGCCCCGTCAAAAAAGGCGTTGAGGGCCGGCACGACCTTTTTCGGACCGGCCGCCTCGGTCAGCTTGGTAAAACCGGCAATATCCAAAAACATGACCGTTGCCGGTCGCTCAATGGGCTCCAAAAGACCCTGGTCGGCAATCAAGGCATCGGCGATTTGCTTGGGCACATACTTGCCGAAAATCTCAGTGATTTGGCGCTGTTGCGCCTCAGACTCGAGTTGTTTCTGCACGGTTCGACGCGCCCGCCACATGACAGCGGCAATTAAAACCGCCACCACAAAAAAGGCTAAGGATTCCTGGATGCGGCTTCCCGTGCCAACAAAGTTCGGGCTTAGGAAGATGTCGGAAAAGTGCTCCGTCGTGGGATAGGGCCCGATATCCGTCCAGTCGTATGTGACGGCCATATCGCGGATTGACCAGACGAAGGCACCGAGCCAACCTGCCACCCCCACCAAACCGGACCACAAGACCAGACCTGGCGAAAAGCTGAAGGCGGCAACCCCAAGAATAACAAAATAAAAGGGAAAAATGGCGTTTCGGAAGGTAATGACCTGAGGCAGATCCACGGTATCCAACAGGGGCTGACTAGCAATCAAAAAAGACAGAGCGGCAAAGTCGATGGTGACAAAGATGTATTTCACCCAAGGACGGTCGTGGGGCGAGCCGATGAGCCAGAAATGACCCAATCCCAGGAGACAAAAAAACGCCAAGGCCAAGGAAAATTCGATAACGCGTTGCGGATCTTGGGATCGGGTTAGGACTAAGAAAAGGCCCATTAACACCAAGGCGACCAAACGGCCCTTGATGGCGATTTTCAGGCCGGCTTGCTCGGCTTCCTGAAAAGCCTGGGCAATTCCTGGCTCCAGTTGTGGATTGAGGGCCCTGAAGGCCTTCTTAAACCAGCCACTCAAATCTTCGCGTCACCCCTAACAAACTAACGAAAGTCCCTATTTTGCGACCCTTCACAACAACCTAGGTGGTGCCGTAAATCCGGTCACCCGCATCGCCGAGCCCAGGCATGATATAGCCCTTCTCGTTCAGCTTTTCATCGATTGCGGCGGCAAAAACCCGCACATCCGGGTGGAATTTATTGAGTTCTCGAATGCCTTCCGGCGCCGCCACCAAGCATAAAAAGCGGATATCATTCGCACCCGCCGCTTTCAGCTTATCGACGGCGGCCACCGAAGTATGACCGGTGGCCAGCATGGGATCCACCACCACAAGGGGACGGCCGGATAAATCGCTAGGGACCTTGAAATAGTACTCAATGGCTTTAAGAGTAACAGGATCCCGATAGAGCCCCACATGACCCACACAAGCCGAAGGCATTAGATCCAAAAGCCCTTCCAACAATCCGTTTCCAGCCCGCAGAACCGAGATCAGACAAGGCTCGGGATGCTCCAGAACCGGGAAAAGGGCTGTGGTCAAAGGTGTTTCCACCTCCACCTGCTTTACCGGCAAGTCCCGCAAGACCTCGTAAGCCAGCAAAAAGGAGATTTCCCGCAAAAGGGTCCGAAACTCCTGCGATTGCGTCACCTTGTCACGCATCCGCGAGAGTTTATGTTGCACAATAGGGTGGGAAATCTCCTGGCACTGAAGATCCGGAAACCGATTGCCTTGGCTCTCGATCGGCATAAAAACTGCGCCTCCCCCGCGCTTTTATTTGTTTATCACCTCGTGGCCTGTTATACCCCCCGCGTTCGCGTAACGCCATGGATCACTTGGCATTTTCGCTACCTTGTGACGTCGGCGCGACATTTTTTCTTGATCGCCCCCTTGATTCTGTCGGCAATTGCCGTAATTAATCTATACTAAATCAGTAAGGATTGAGGTTGGGCATGTTCAGGCTGAACCGTTTGACAGATTACGCGGTCGTCGTCTTGTCACAGATGGCAACCCGCCAGGCCAAGGTGCACAAGGCGCCCGAATTGGCTCAGGACACCCTTTTGCCCCTACCAACAGTGGCCAAAATCTTAAATGCCCTGTGCAAGGCGGATTTGGTGGTGTCTCACCGCGGCGCAACCGGCGGATACAGCTTGAGCCGGGAGGCGTCGGAGATTTCGGTCTCCGACATCATCCAGGCGCTTGAGGGTCCAATCGCTTTGACGGCCTGCGTCCACGGGGCCAACGAGACCTGCGAGGCCGAATCCCATTGCCCTTTGAACGGGCACTGGAACCAGGTCAACCAAACCATACAGCAAGCCTTGGAAAAGGTATCTTTAGCCGAACTAGCGGTCGCATCCTTGCCCGCGCCCAAAGCCCCATCGGAGGGACAAGCGCTGCGCGCTTCCTCTGCATAAGAGTAGTGAGTAAGTAAGATGTATCGTGTGAGTGGGAGAGTTTAATGGTAGCCACGGTGGAAACGGTGGAACAAGTCCGTGCCGTCGCGGATGACCGTTATAAATATGGTTTTGTTACGGATATCGAGACCGAGACGGCCCCCATGGGGCTGAATGAAGATATTGTACGCTTCATTTCCGCCAAGAAAAATGAGCCCGAATGGCTGCTTGAGCGCCGTCTCAAGGCCTACCAGCGCTGGCTTGATATGCCTGAACCCCAGTGGGCAAAAGTGGAATTCCCACCCATAAACTACCAGGACACCTACTACTATTCAGCCCCCAAATCCAAGGAGGACGGCCCGAAAAGCCTGGATGAGGTTGATCCCAAACTGCTCGAGACGTACGAAAAACTAGGCATTCCCTTGCGGGAGCAGGAAATGCTGGCGGGCGTCGCCGTGGATGCGGTGTTCGATAGTGTCTCGGTCGCCACCACCTTCAAGAAGAATCTGGAAGAAGTGGGAGTGATATTCTGCTCCATTTCAGAAGCTGTGCAGAACCATCCTGAGCTGGTTAAAAAGTATCTCGGCTCGGTGGTGCCATTTGGCGATAACAAACATGCCTGCCTGAACGCCGCGGTCTTCACGGACGGGTCATTCGTCTACATCCCCAAAGGGGTGCGGTGCCCCATGGAGCTCTCGACTTATTTCCGCATCAACGCGCAAAATACCGGACAGTTCGAGCGTACCTTGATCATCGCCGACGAAGGCTCCTACGTCAGTTACCTGGAGGGTTGCACGGCGCCCATGCGGGATGAAAATCAACTCCATGCCGCTGTTGTGGAATTGGTTGCCTTGGACGATGCGGAAATTAAATACTCCACCGTGCAAAACTGGTATCCCGGCGATGAGAACGGGGTCGGCGGCATCTATAACTTCGTGACCAAACGGGGTGCCTGTCGGGGTCGTAACTCGAAAATATCCTGGACCCAGGTTGAAACCGGCTCGGCGATCACTTGGAAATACCCAAGCTGCATCCTTCAAGGCGACAATTCGGTTGGCGAGTTTTATTCCATCGCCATCACCAACAACTGCCAACAGGCGGATACGGGTACCAAGATGATCCATCTGGGTAAAAATACCCGCTCGCGCATTATCGCTAAGGGCATTTCTGCTGGCCGCTCTCAAAGTACCTATCGAGGTCTGGTCCACATGAGTGCCCGCGCCAATGGCGCCCGTAATTTTACCCAATGTGACTCGCTGTTAATCGGCGATCAATGCGGCGCCCATACCGTGCCCTACATTGAAAGTAAGAACCGCGGTGCCCAGGTGGAGCATGAGGCAACCACCTCGCGCATCAGCGAGGATCAGCTCTTTTACTGCCGCCAGCGTGGGATCGGCGAGGAAGACGCCGTTGCCTTGGTGGTGAACGGCTTTTGCCGGGAAGTGCTGCAACAGCTTCCTATGGAATTTGCCGTTGAAGCGCAAAAGCTTGTGGGAATTTCCTTGGAAGGCAGCGTCGGCTAGCGAAAGAGCCGAGAAGTTGGAGTTCGATTTTAATGCTCGAGATTAAGAACCTTCGCGCCACGGTGGACGGCAAGGAAATTTTGAAGGGCCTGGACCTTTCGATAAAAGCTGGCGAAGTCCATGCCATCATGGGTCCTAATGGGTCGGGGAAGTCTACCCTTTCCTACCTTTTGACCGGTCGGGATGGCTACGAGGCGGTGGACGGTGAAGTGCTCTACAAGGGCCGCGATTTGTTGAGCTTGGCTCCCGAAGAGCGGGCCGGTGAGGGCGTTTTTCTGGCCTTTCAATACCCCGTGGAGATCCCAGGCGTCCCCAATACCACATTCCTAAAGGAGGCCGTCAATTCCGTACGTCGCTATCGGGGCGAAGAGGAATTGGATGCCATGCAATTCGTCAAAATGCTCAGGCAAAAGACGAAGGAGTTAGGCTTTTCCGATGAATTGCTGAAGAGGCAAGTCAACGTGGGCTACTCGGGCGGCGAAAAGAAGCGAAACGAAGCCCTGCAAATGGCGGTGCTCAACCCCGCGCTGGCCATCCTAGACGAGACGGATAGTGGCCTGGATATCGATGCCTTGCGCGTGGTGGCGGAAAGCGTGAATCAACTGCGCTCACCTGACAATGCCTTGCTGGTCATCACTCACTATCAAAGATTGCTGAACTATATTGTGCCCGACCATGTGCACGTGTTGGCCCACGGCCGCATCGCCCGCTCTGGCGGTAAAGAGTTAGCTTTGGAGCTTGAACAAAACGGCTATGCCGGTTACCTCGGTACAGCGGCATAAGCGGAAATACGTCGCCCAGATGAACATTCAAACCACGACGCCGGATACGAGCCGCTACCAGGACGAGTTCCTGTCCTTAAGGGACCACCTGCCCGGTCAGGATCTCCCTTGGATGAAGGACCTGCGCACTGCGGCCATGGACGCCTTTGCCGGAACAGGGCTTCCAACGCTGCGTGATGAGAGTTGGAAATATACCAATCTGCACAGCTTATCCGCTTGCAACTTCAAACCAGCTAATAGCATCGCTGGACAGATCAGCATTGACCACGCGCCCCGTCTGATGCCGGGCGCCAGCGGCTGTTTTCTTATGACCTTTGTGAATGGCCGGTTGCGTCTGGACCTTAGTTCCTTCGAGAACTTGCCGGCCGGCGTGACTTTGTTGCCTTTTGAACAGCTCGCAGACCAGCACCCAGAACGGTTTGAACAATGGTTTGCCAACTCTTTGCAGCGGGAAATCCATCAGCCTATGGTGTCCTTGAACACTGCCCTCATGAGCACCGGCTACGTGCTGCACATCGAAAAAGGCGTGACCCTCCACGAGCCCGTGGAGATTTTGAACCTAAGTGCTGCAACGCCCCAAGCTTTCTCCGTTCATGCCCGCAATTTCATGGTTCTTGAACCGGGCGCCCAGGCTACGGTCATCGAGCACTATCAGGGCCTGGACGATGGTGAGAGCTTTGCCAACTCGGTGACCAATATATCCCTTGGGCAGGATGCACTCTTGCGGCATTACAAGCTACAGAACGAGGGCCTGGGTAACTATCACCTCTCAACTATTTCCTCACAGCTGGAACGCAACGCCTCCTATGACTCTTTCACCCTATCTCTAGGTGCGAAACTGTCTCGCAATGAAGTTTCCGTGCGTTTGGCCGGTGAAGGGTCGGAATGCCATTTGAATGGCGCCTATCTGATGCGCGGCCGCCAGCACTGCGACAATACAACCATCATCGATCACATGGTTCCCCACACTTCCTGTCGGGAGACTTTCAAAGGGGTAATTGACGACCAGGCCCGTGCCGTCTTTCAAGGCCGCATTGTGGTCCACAAGGATGCGCAACAAACCAATGGGCATCAACTCTCCAAGGTTCTTTTGCTCTCCAACGAGGCGGAAATAGACGCCAAGCCAGAATTGGAGATCTACGCCGATGATGTTCTCTGCAGTCATGGCGCGACCGCTGGGGACCTGGACCAAGAGGCTCTTTTTTATCTTCGAGCTCGGGGTATCCCCGAAGAACGGGCCCGCTCCATTTTGATCGAAGCCTTCCTGGCCGAGGCCATTCAAGCCATCGCCGCCGAGGGCCTTTGCCCTGCCCTAATGACCTCGATCGGCCACTGGCTAGCGGACACTTGATACACCAAAAAGACGACGGACAAGAACTTAAGGACTCCCGATGAACAGCTCCCCTTCTGCGGCAAAGCTCGGCGCCGGCGCCAACTCGACGCTGGCCTTCGATTTGGCCGCAGTGCGTGCTGACTTTCCCATTTTGTCACGCAAGGTGCACGGCGAGCGCCTGGTTTATCTGGACAGTGCGGCCTCGGCACAAAAGCCCAATCAGGTGCTCGCGGCCATGGATCAGCTTTACCGCAACAGCTATTCGAATGTGCACCGCGGCGCCCATTGCTTGGGCCAAGAGGTGACCGAGCTTTTCGAGCAAGCCCGCGAGACGGTTGCCGGCTTCATCGGTGCCGGTTCCTCGGATGAAATTACCTTCACCCGCGGTACTACCGAGGCTATCAATCTGGTGGCCTCAAGCTATGGCCGCGGCTTTTTGAAAGCGGGCGACGAGGTAATCCTAACGGTGATGGAGCACCACTCCAACATCGTGCCGTGGCAGCTGCTGCGCGATCAAATCGACATCACCATAAAAGTGGTCCCCATCGACGAGTTGGGCAACTTCGATGTGGCGGCCTATGAGGCCTTGTTGACGGATCGCACAAAGCTGGTCGCCGTCACCCACGTCTCCAACGCCCTGGGCACGATTGTGCCGGTAAAAGAGGTCATCCGCCTTGCCCATGAAGCGGGCGCCAAGGTTTTGCTCGACGGTAGTCAGGCGGCTCCTCACCGCCGCGTCGACGTGTCCGCCCTGGAT
>JBCCHN010000003.1:0-102233 GCA_039028695.1 Pseudomonadota bacterium | reverse complement strand
TTGCCGAGCGGGCGCGGCGACGCTTTGCCAAGTGCCTCTACCCCTTTTACGCCCCCTCCTTCAGCCTGGCCGTCATCTGTGACGGCATTGTGATGGGACACCCCCTGCCCGATTGCTTCGCCCTCTTAGACCGGCTGCTGGCCCGTGGCCGCCCGTCCCGCGGCTTTTCTCAGCCCTTGCCTCCCCGTATCGATGACTTGCTTGAGCTTTGCCCCTAAGGCCTTTAAGGCTTGAAAGGTCGGGACTTTGGTTAAGACATGGCATCCGGGGTCACTCATCCATGAAAAATCAAGCGCGCGTGGTTGTGATCGGGGGCGGCGTCGGCGGCCTTTCGGCGCTTCATCACCTGACACAGGAGGGCGCTAACGATGTGGCTCAGGTGGGGGGGAACGAGTTGACCTCCGGGACGACCTCGCACTTGGCCGCGCTGATTTAGAGTTTAGGTCTGGCTTGGTTTCATTATGCAAAATCGACCCTCTGCCCGCCTGTTGATTTTGGATCCCGAGGACCGGGTGCTACTGTTTTTCTTTTCCTTCGACGACGGCCCTCTTGCCGGAGAGGCCTATTGGGCCACGCCGGGTGGCGGACTGGAGGCTGGGGAGAGCTATGAGGAAGCGGCCCTGCGGGAATTGCGCGAAGAGACCGGACTGGCGGCGCCCATTCTAGGCGAAATTGGACGACGGGAAATTACCTTCCGAGGACCGGATGGCGGCAAGATTTTTTCCGAGGAACGATATTTTTTGGTCCATTGCGATGCTGTGACCATCGATAGAAGCGCCATGACCGGCGTGGAGTCCAAGGTTATCAAGGACCATAAATGGTGGTCCGTGAGCGAACTGGCCGAGACGACGGAAACCGTCTTTCCCGAAGGTCTTGTCGAAATGTTGGCGCCTCACCGGCGACACTAAGGTTACTTGCCTGGGTGTGAGGCCAGCCACTCTTCACGGGTGATGCGGAAATCGGGCACGGTTTCGGCATAGGCGCGGCGCAGGCCGTGGTCCACTAGGCCGCATTTGAGCAGCACGTGGCGCGATGCCAGGTTTTCCGGATCGAAGGTGGCAACCACTTCGGCGAGCTGGGTTTCCTCGAAGGCAAATTGCAGCAGACGGCGGCAGACCTCGGTTGCGTATCCCCGGCCCCAGGCGCCGGGTTTCAGAAGGTAGCCCACCTCGATCTCGGAATTAGCCACGTCATCGTTCACCACCAGATCAAAGTCCGTGTCGTCTTCCTCAATGGGCAGGGGCAAGAGGATGCCCGTGCCCAGCTTCTCGCCGCTCTCCTTCACGGTTACGCACCAGATCCCCACCGCGCCGCCCATGGCCCGCTGGGTTACAATGGGCATCTCGGCGCGCACCGCCTCGGCACTCATGGCTTGTCCCACGTAGCGCATCACCTGCGGGTCCGTGAGCATCTCGAGCCCCAGGTCCACGTCGGACTCCTCCAGAGGGCGCAGCCTTAAGCGATCCGTATCTAAGATGAGGTCCATAGGCTCTTAAGCGATGGCGATTGAGGCGTTGTCCGTTGCATCGCCGCGAAAGTAAAGCTGCAGGGTACCTTTGTCACTTATTTTACACCTTCAAGCGACTCGCGGCGGCGGCTTAGACTGAAATACTATCGCTGGGTTTTGGAAGGGAATCCTCTCGTGACCATCGAAAAGATTGCGGTTTTGGGCCTGGGCAAGGTGGGCTCTCTCGCCGCGCGCTTGCTGCACGACACCGGCTTTGAGGTGATCGGTATCGACGCTCAGGCGGCGCAGGAGGACTTTCCCTTCAAGACCCGCAAGTCCAAGCTGACCGGACCGGCCCAGCTGGAAAAGCTCTTGGCGCCCTGTGATGCGGTGCTGTCGTGCCTACCCTATGCCCTGAATCAAAACTTGGCGGTGGTGGCTCACAAGCTGGGTATCCACTATTTCGACCTGACCGAGGACGTACCCACGACCCAGGCGATCCGAAAGCTGAGCAAAACGGCCAAGGCCGTGATGGCGCCCCAATGCGGCCTGGCGCCGGGCTTTGTGGGCATCGTGGGCGCCCATCTGGCCAAGCAGTTCCGCAAGGTCCGCGCCATCAAGCTGCGGGTCGGCGCCCTGCCCCAGCACCCCAGTGGCCTTTTGGCCTATGCCTTTAATTGGTCGCCCGAGGGTGTGGTGAACGAATACCTGAACGACTGCGAGGTGATCGAGGAGGGTGAACACAAGACCGTCTCCTCCATGGAGTGGCTGGAGACCGTCTACGTGGGCGGAGTCAAGCTGGAGGCCTTCACCACCTCCGGCGGGCTGGGCACTATGTGCGAGACCTATTTGGGCAAGGTGGAGAACCTGGACTATAAGACCCTGCGCTATCCGGGCCACGTGCAGCTCATGAACTTTTTCTTCCACGAGCTGCTCATGCGCGAGGACCGGGCGGCGGCCGGCAAGATCCTAACCCACGCCAAGCCGCCGGTGGAGGACGACGTTGTCTATCTGCATATCTCCGCCGAGGGCACCAAGGGCCAGCAGCTGATCCGCAAGGAATTTGTGCGCGCCTATCTGCCCTTGGAAATCAGCGGCGAGGCCCGCCGGGCCATCGCCTGGACCACTTCGGCCTCGGTCTGCGCGGTGATCGAGATGGTGGCCAATGGCACCCTGCCGCAAAAGGGCTTTTTGAAGCAGGAAGACATCCCCTTCAAAGCCTTTCGCAACACCCGCAACGGCGCCTTTTTTGACGAAGCGGACGCCCTCTTCGGGAAGTGACACCAACCCCTTTCTCAGTTTAAGAAGACGTCCGTCGGGCGTCGAAGACATCCCGTCCCGCATGGGCGAAAACCGCCGCCAGCACAAGCCCGCCGCCAAGGAAACTGGCCAAGGGCGGCCATTCAGCCAGCAATAGCCAAGCCAGCAAAATGGCAAAGGGCGTTTCCATGGCGCCGAACAAGCCGGACTCCGCCGCGGTCACCCGCTTGGTGCCCTCTGTCCAGAGGACCAGGGCGGCGGCAAATGAAAGTCCGAAAATACTGAGCAAAAGCGCATCTTGTTTGGTCACCGCCAAGGGATCGGCGAAGAACCAGCTAACGGCAAAGAGCTGCAGCGCCGACACACCGCCGGCGAGCACCACCGGCGTCTCGCGAAAGAGGCGCACCAAGACCATGTAAAGCGCATTGCCGAGCGTCATGAGAAGCGCCACGCCGTCACCGATCAAATTGCCCGTGCTCAAACCGCCGGCCACCACAATGGTCACGCCCAGAACGCAAAACCCGGCCGCGACCAAGGTGCGCACCCGCACGACCTCGCGCAGCAGGAGCCAAGCCAAGCCGGCCGCCATGAAAGGCGCGGTCGCATAGATCACCGCCACATTGGCGATAAAGGTCAACTTGAAGGCATAGATGAAGGCCAAACTCGCCAGGCTACCGACCGTGGCCAAAAACCAGCCTCGCCACCCCAAACGAAAGACCGCGCCTGAGGTCGTTTTTGAGGTTTTGCGACGACGGTCCCAGGCCACATAGGCCAAGACCAAAAGCCCCCCGAGCAAACCGCGCCAGGCGGCGATGGTCCAAGCCTCGGCCGCGATCATCTTTGTCAAAACCCCCGCCACGCTAAACAGCAGGGCCGAAGCCGACACCAACAACAGCCCCGTCAAATGGCCTTCTCGATCCTCATAGGACACTGCCCGCCTCGCCTCCGGCCTCGATTCCTTCGCGGCAGAATAGCGGCCGGCTCCTGACAACAACCCGTCAGGAGCAGCCTCTCGCAGATGGACCTGCCGCCACAAAGACAAAGTCTTAGGGTGTTGTTTGAGGCAATCTTGATTGTGTAAGAAAGGTCACCATGACCGAAAAAGATATCAACGAGCCGCTACAGTTCGGCACCCAAGCGCCGGGCGAGCCATACCTCGACAGGCCCGGTGTTTACGGCATCGCCATCGACTGGCACGGACGCGTCCTTGTGGCGCGGGTGCGGCAGCATTTGGTGTTGCCCGGCGGCGGTATTGACGCGGGCGAGGACATGGAGGCGGCCTTGCGGCGGGAATATCGCGAGGAAACCGGCTTTAAGATCCAATTGCTCGGCCCTATCGGCCGGGCCAATCAATTCGTCCGCTCCTATCGGGACGGCACCGGTTACAACAAGCTCTGCCAGTTCTATCGGGTTGAACTTGTGGGCAAGCAAGGTCCCATCGCCGAGCCCGATCATCACCCGGAGTGGATTTCCCTCAGTCAGGCAGCCGAGAACTTGATGGAAGAAGCGCACCGTTGGGCGATCAGGAAGATACAGGATTCATAATGAGTGTGTCATATAACCGGTTGCGACGCCGGCCATCAAACCAAGCGGACAAAGCCTTTGCCAATGCACTCAACGAAGAAGTTTACCGTGACCTTGCCATTGAGCAATTCGGTTCTTGGGACGCCGCTGCTCAGGATTCCTACTTCGACCGCAAATGGGACACAGGTGCTTACCAAATAATAGAATGCGATGGTGCGCCTATTGGGGTGCTTTGGCTGCAAAGGGAAAAGGATCATCTGTGGCTACGTGAAATACAGATCCAAAGGGCCCAACAAAATCAGGGCTTGGGAACGCAGTTGCTGTTAGATGTTATGACTGAGGCACATGCAATCACGTTGCCGATACGACTGCGCGTGCTGAAAGGCAATCGTGCGCTATCTCTATATGAGCGCCTGGGCTTTCGGGTAACCGGAGAGTATCATGATACCCACACTTGGATGGAATGGTCACCTTCATGAGGCAACTTTGCCGTTACCTGGATAGGGCTAGAGGCTTGCTTGCGGTTCTGGCTGCGTTGACGGTTTTCGTGGGCTTCATCACGCCTGCTAATGCGGCAAGTGCGAACGCGGCTAGATCTAGTTTCGAAAAAGTAGATTGCTGGAACTCAAAGGGCGTGGAGACTGCCAGCATCTGTGGATACTTGGACGTGCCAGAGGATTGGGAAGAACCGGGCGACCGTCGCATCCACTTGCCCGTCGCCCTGTTCCAGGCCAAGAATAAAAAAGAAAACGCGGTACCGGTTATTTTTTTGACCGGTGGACCAGGTGTTTCCACCAACATTGACAAAAAGAACCGGCGTGAAGGATGGCGCCGCTTTGCGGACCTTGACGTGCCTGGCCACGACTTGATCGTTTTTGATCAAAGGGGCGCACCGCTCAGTCAGCCGGCCTTGAACTGTCCAAACGCCCATTTGCCGGAGCATTGGGCGGCCGTTTCCAATAATCCCGAGTCGTTCGACGATGCCCTGCAAAGAGAAAAAACGGACCTGACGGCCTGTTACGAACAACTCCTTGAGGAGGGTCACGATCTGGCCGCCTACACCAGTCGCCAATCCGCGCAAGACCTTGCAACGCTTATACTATTGTTGGGGTATGATCGGGCCATTTTGGTTGGCGTTTCCTACGGCACCCACTTGGCCCTGACGACCATGGATCTTTTTCCCGAGCAGGTCGAGGCGGCGGTTCTGGACTCAGTGCTCCACGCAGCTGACGCTCAGCGCGACTACTTCGATCAAAGCCACGCGGCCTTTGAGCGCCTGCTTGACGCTTGCCGCGATCACGACCGATGTCATCAGGCCTATCCGAATTTGGAAAGGGACTTTGTCGATTTACTCGACCGTCTCGAAAACGAGCCTGTCGTTCTTGAAATCTGGAACGCTCAAGGGCACGAGCCGCTCTATGCTTTGCTTGATCGAAATGTGTTGTTGGAGGTCTTGTTTCACGCGCTCTACCGAAACCAGCCAATTACCAAACTTCCCTGGACCATAGATGGTTTGGCAAAGGGAGAGGATCGTCGGATCATCCCGCTTCTTGAGGACTACCTTTATAACTCCTTCGCGACTTATGCCGCCTTTGGCCTGAGTCTGTCCGTATGGTGCCGAGAAATATACTTTCACGACCCAAAACCTTTGCCTGCCAATAGCAGCGATTTGGCCTTTCACATTTATAGCTGGTCCGAACATTTTAAGACAAAGGGCGTCTGCACCTATTGGCCGACCGGGCAATTAGAGCCCATCGAAGCAAAGGCGGTGGCCAGCGAAATCCCTGTTTTACTTCTTTCCGGCGCCTTTGATCCCGTAACGCCTATCGAATATGGCGATGCAGTTGCCCGGCACCTGCCCAACAGTCATCACTTCGTTTTTCCCGCCACCGGGCATGGCCAAATCGGAAGTGATCGCTGTGCCCGGCAGACCATGTCGGACTTCGTCGCCGACCCGAGCAAGCGGCCAGCGCCGGCTTGCTTAGACGACTTGCGGCAACCCGCCTTTTTGTCATTGGGCGGAGGATAGGCCATTGCCGGACATGACAGTGCCCCTCCTTATCCTCTCCGGCCCCGTCGGGGTGGGCAAGTCCAGTGTGGGGGATGAGCTTTCGGTTAAGCTGATGGAACAATGGGTTCCCCACAGCTTTATCGATCTGGATGCCTTGGCGCAGACCTTTCCGCGGCCGGCAGGCGATCCCTATGGCAGCCGATTGGCGCTCAAAAACATGGCGGATGTCTGGCGGAACTGCCGGGCAGCCGGCGCTCGCAACCTTATCGTGGCCCGGGTGGTGGAGACAGCGGCCGAGCGGGAGGCCATCGCCGCCGCGGTGCCCGGCAGCCGAACCACCCTCTGTCATCTGCGCGCAAGCGAGGCGACCTTGCTGGCGCGGGTGCGGCAGCGGGAGATGGGCGCAGGGCTCGACTGGCACCTGAAGCGGACTCTCGAACTGGCCCGTTCGCTCGAAGAAACCTGCCCCTTCGACCTGGCGGTGGAAGCAGACAACCGATCGCTTAAAGACATTGCCGAGGATCTTTGCGATCAGATGACATGGGAGTCTTGAGAGGGCAGAGAGTATGCGTCTAGAAACCGACCGTTTGATTTTGCGTCCCTTCACGCAAGCGGATGCAGAGATCATCCTACCCCACTTCGCCGATCCTGACTTTATGATCTGGTCCATCGACGGCACTTTGGACGCGGCCGCCGGGCTTAAGAAGATGAACGGCTGGATCGCCTGCCAAGAGGCCAGCGGCTTTTCCAAGTACGCCATGTTTGAAAAAAAGGGACATAATTTTGCAGGCTATTGCGGCCTCAACTGGGAGGACATCGAGGGCAGCCGACAGCCTGAGTTGGGTTTTCGGCTGGTTCCAACGGCGCGAGGCCGGGGCCTGGCGCGGGAAGCGGCCGAAGCGGTGCTTGACGACGCCTTTACCCGGCTGGACATGCCCCTCGTTTACGCCTTCGCCGATAAAGACAACCTGCCCTCGCGCCGACTTTTGGAGCGGCTGGGCATGACCGACTTGAAGCGGATCATTTCCTTCGGCTCCACGACTTTCAGCTCTATTGCCTAAAGCGCCCGACGGCTGGGAAATAAGACTTGGACCTGCGTCGACGTTCTTAACGTACCTTGGCATAGAGATAACAGTCACGAGGGTCCGGTGAAACATTGGAATGCACCGCATAGCGCCGCAGGAGACCCTCGCGGACCATGCCGGCTTTTTCCATCACCCGGGCCGAGCCAAGATTCTCAACATCGCAATAGGCCGCCGCCCGCCAAATGGAGGCTTGAGCCAAGGACCAATCCACCAAGCAGGTGAGCGCTTCACTCATGATACCCTGTCCCCAAAAGAGGCGCCCCAGAACATAGCCGAAGTGAACCTGGCCTCGCTCAAACCGCATGTCGATCATGCCGATGGGACCGGTTGAGTCTGCCAAAGGCTCTATGGCGTAGGTAAAAGCAATCTCTTCCTGCCACGCCCGCTCACAGAACTGCAAAAACTCAAGCGTATCCGCCTCGCTTTCGTGGAGTCGCCAACACAAGTAGCGCACCACCTGGGGATCGGTGGCGTAATTACGGAAGACCGCGCCCGCATCCTCCAGCCGGGGCCTGCGCAACGTGAGGCCCGCCGTTGTGAAAGTCTCTGGGGGGGCTCTCTCTAAAGGCACGGCAAAGTCTCCTTCCTTACCAGCGCCTCATTTTACCTACAAATCGCGTGAGGCCATGCGCTCCAACTAGGCAAAAAACCCCGAGAACAAGTGATAGGACGAGTTCAATTATTCCTTTTGGGTCCACAACAACATCATCCGCGAAGACATAGATATAACCCACAAGGCCCGGCAGGTTAACGGCGATGATCCAAATTCCAATAAGGACGATGCCGACGGATAGCAAACCCTGTTGCGTCCAATCTTCCGACGAGTTTTCTTGTGCGATCTTTGGGGTGATGCATCGGCTGATCGGGCCTGCGCCAAACCACAGGACAAAAAAAGTCACCAGGCCAATCAATCCAATGATAGCCGAGGGACTAGAAGCCATCCACAGGTCAGGCAACTCCAAACGCATCAGGGACCAAGCAAAGATCGCGGCAAAGTCAATGGCTTGAACCAGTAGATAAATCGCCATCAAACGACAGGCGATAAAGGCAAAGCTCCGGGGGGTGAGCATGGGGCGTCTCACAGCGAGGTTTTTGGCGATATGAAGACTCTACTCTAGAGAGAGGAAACCACCAAAGCCCTTCTGCGCGGAAAGAACAGTGCAATTTAGAACATTCGGCCCCAAGGGCAGACCGGCCAAGGTTCAAATGCCCACAAAATTTAGCCACTGATCAAGAGTCATGCGCACCTCATGCCAAAAAATGGGTTTGCCCCCCCTTAAATTAAAGGCTCACGCATTTACCGAATTATGTCATCAGTGAGTCTTGGCACTTCAGGCGAATCGCGACAAGTTAGTTACCCGACTAAAACGCTTGATGGAACCATTTCGGTAGGGAGATCGATCTCAAAATGCCTCCACTCAAGCCCGACTTGCGCCCGATGGGATCGAAGCACGACAATAGCCTTCCCGACTGGGCGGTCCGAAAAATGACCAAACGACGAGGACAGCGCTTTGCTTTTGAGGTAATCGAGCCCCGGAAACGCGCCCTTGTGGTCATTGACTTGATGCAGAATTTTATCGCTGGCACGCCCTGCGCTGGCTCGGTTGTTGAGCCGATCAACCGTTTGGCAACCGCCTTGCGGACGGCTGGCGGCACAGTCGCCTGGGTATACTCGGGCCCCATGTCGCTGGAGGGTGCCCTCGTCGAAGCTCTGTGGGGACCGGATTTCTTTCAAAAAAATGTGATGGAAACGGCCGACGATAGCCCTCACAAAGAACTGCCGGATAGCCTCTCTCCCGCAGCCGACGATATCCAGGTACAGAAAAGGGATTATAGTGCCTTTTTCCCAGGAAAATGCGATCTGCATGGATTATTGAAAGAACGCAAGATCGACACTCTGTTTATTGCAGGCGTGCTGACCAATATCTGCTGCGAGTCGTCGGTGCGGGATGCTTTTTCCTTAGGTTATAAGGTCATTATGGTTGCTGATGCCAACGCCGCTCGAACCGACGAAGAACATCAATCCAGTTTGTACAACATACTGCGCAACTTCGGGGACGTCCGATTGAGCGACGAATTGATCTCGCTCCTCACGCCCTAACCACAGCAATGGCCTTTTCGGCGGCGGTGAGGCCGCTCATATGGGCGCCGTGGCAGGAGGCGAAATAAAATTCCGTGGTGGCCTCGCCGGCGAGGAAGATCCGCTCACCGATGGGCGCGCTAAGGGCGCTGCGTTTATGGGCATGGCCCGGTCGGGCATGGGAATAGGCACCCCGGATCCAAGGGTCATGACGCCAGTCCGTCACCAGCGATTGCCGGATTTTGGCTTTGATGCCGGAACCGAGCGCACCGGCCAGGCTTTCTACGGCGTGATCAAGAACCGCAGCCGTTCCCTCCTCGATCAAGCTTTGAGCATAGGCGCCGCCCACCTCGGCCACCACCATGGCCCGGCCGAAGGGATTAATGACGAAGCTGAGGGGCGAGCGCTCCCCATTCGGGTCGATGGTGGTGATGCAGTGGGGCAGCCCAACCAGAGGGGCATCCAGCAAGAGCCCGACTTTTTCGTAGCATCCCAAGCGGCAGGCTTCGAGAGCGGAACCGGTTGCCTCGGGTAACTCGGGTGTGAAGCGGATGGCCCGATCCGCCAGCACCGAAGTGGAGGCTGTGACAATCACCGCCTGGGCTCGAAGGGTGCCCTGATTGGTGCCCAAGGCCAACCGCTTGCCGGACCAATCGATGGAATTCACCGCCGTGTTGGGACGCACCTCCACGTGCTGAGCATGCTCGAGAATCAGATGCCCCAAGCCATCTTCGACGGGATAGTCTTGATAGGTGTCGCGAGAGCGGGCGAAGTCCAGCGCCGAGACGGTGCTTGGTGTGCCGCTGGTCATGAGGCTGAACTTGTCCTCAAAAAGGGCATACCAGGGCGAAGAGTCTTCTACCAAATCGCTGGTCGCCAAGTCACTTCCCTCGCCTTGGCGGTCTTCCGCCAGATTGTCCGCGATGATCTCGAAGGCATCTTCCAGGGCCGCCTCGATCTCTCTTTCGGTCTCCTGAGAAACCCGTTCGGCGCCCATGAAATGAGCCCGGTCGTCAAAGGAAAAGCCGGTGTCATAGGCCAGCCCCTGCCGGTCCGCAAAAGCCCGCAAAGGGTTGATCGAGGCCGAATGCAGCCAATGGCAGCCCCGGTCGAAGGGAATTCCGGGAAAGGTTCCATGGTCGGTCCAAGAGCGACCACCTAACCGGTTGCTGGCCTCGAGCACCACATAGTCGATGCCTGCTTGACGCAAGGCCTCACCTGCCGACAAACCCGCCGCGCCGGCCCCAACGACGGCCACCTCATATTCAGCAGTCATAGATGAAAAGGATCCTGTCTTAGTTTAACTGATACGATCTGATCACTTTAGTCTGATCCTGAAATTTTCCAAGTGGCCAGACTTAGCAAGATTGCGTTGCCCAGCCAGTCGACCTCGGCCGATCATCCTGGCGGGCGCATTTTCAAGGAGGCATCGACAATGATCGACCGACTTAATCCGCCAGGCATTTGGTCTCCCAAGAGCCGAGGATTCGACATGGCCGTGGCCTGGCTATCGTAGAGCCGCCAACACAAGTAGCGCACCACCAGCGAATCGGTGGCATCGTTTCGGAAGACCGCCCCCGCACCGGCAAGGCACGGCTTCCGCAAGAAAAGGGCGTCTTTGTAAAAGTCTCAGGCGGTCTCAGAGTCATTTTTATTACCAACGTCGCCCTTCTAACGCCAGACGAAAACTCTCCCGATAGCCGTCCAGCGCCAGGGGGGCCAAGGCTTGGGCCGACGGCAGAGCCAGCCAAGCCATCTCGCTATGCTCATGGTGCTGGAGGATGCGGGGCTCGCCGCCGGTCCAATCATCGCTGGCGAAGATATGGAATAGGACGGGGCCGCCGGCCGTCTCATTGCGGATATCATGCAGGCCGCGCAAAGCCCGCGGGTCTACGCCCAGTTCCTCCTGCAGTTCCCTCCGGGCTGCACCTTCAGGCGTCTCACCGGTCTCCAGATGGCCGCCGGGCAAGGCCCAGGTACCGGGTAGCTTGGTCGATCCCACGCGCGGCGCAAGACCAGCACCTTATCGCCTCGCACCAGGGCCACATTGCTGATCCGTTTTAGAAATTGGCTCATGGGCCGGGGCTGGACGCCCTCATTGGAAGACGGCCTCACCGGTGGAAACGTCATACATCGCACCGACCAGCCCCACCTCGCCAGCATCGATCAGATCGCGCAGGACGGGGCTGCGCTGGCGAATGCGCGCCATGGTAAGGAGTACGTTCTTGTCCGCCACCGCTTGGACAAAGGCCGGATTGGCCGAGCTGCGGTCGTCCTCGAAACCCTCCACCGCGGCCACCGCCGGTTTCAGATTGGCCAGGGTGTGGGTCAGATTGCCGAAGACCACATCGTCGCAGGCGCCGCGGATGGCCCCACAGGCCGTGTGGCCCAAGACCACGATCAAGACTGCCCCGGCAATGGCGCAGGCAAATTCCAGCGACCCCAGAATATCGTCGTTGACGAAGTTCCCGGCCACCCGCGCGGCGAACACATCCCCCAAGCCTTGATCGAAAATGACCTCGGTCGAGGTGCGGGAGTCAATGCAGGCCACCATGGCGGCGAAGGGATACTGGCCCTTGGCCGTGTCCTCCACCTGGCGGGGCAGATTGCGTTGCAGCATGCGGTTTTCCCGAAAGCGCTGATTGCCCTCTTTCAGTTTTTGCAAGGCCTGGGCCGGCGTAAGGTGTTCCTGACTTTGCTGATTCTGGGTCCGATAAAGGGGATAGGGCACCGGATCCAAGCGCGCCCAGGCTGGAACAGCGCCAGCAGACAAAGCAATGCCGGTTATCAAGGAAGGTGTCCCTTGTAACAACCGACGGCGTGTGATTGATAAATTGCGGTTCAAGGTCCTCACCTTTCTCCTTACAAAAAATGTCATTTTCGGGAAGGCGTGTTGCCAAGGCAAGAAGGATCAGCTTGTGTAGCGAAAGATCTCCACGGGCCTTTCCAAGCCCTTGAGCTCCACGGGACCCAACGACTCAACGGTCCCAGTCTCGCTTTGCATGCCTTGCTCCAGTTCCACCACGGCGCGCCGGTCCATGAGCGCCTCTCCGTCCTCGGCCCGGTCGCACAAACGCGCGGCGATGTTTACCACATTCCCGATCGCCGTATAGTCATAACGCCCTTCCGAGCCGATCAGCCCCAAGGTGGCATAGCCATAAGCAATGCCAATGCCAAAGCCCAGCTCATGGCCCAGACGACGCCAATGGGACTGGATCTCGGCGAAAACCGCCGTCATGTCCTGGGCCAACGCCACCGCCCGGGCGACGGGCGCTTCGCAGGGCAAGGGATCGTTGAAGATCACCATCAAGCCGTCGCCGGCGCGATAGCCGATGGTGCCGCCCTGGCGGGCTACCAGCTTGCCCATCTCCTCGTGCACCGAGCGCAATACGTCCATCACCTCCTCCGGCTCGACGGCTTCAGAAAATGAAGTGAAGTTGCGCACATCGCAAAACAGGCAGGCGATGGCCCGGCGGTGACTGTTCAAGAGGGCCTCATTGCCCTCCTCGGTGATCAGCTCCACCACGTCGGCGGACAAAAACCGCTTCAGGCGCGCCAGGCGCTCGATCTCATCCACCTGGGTACGGACCCGCTGTTCCAAGCTGCCGTTCAGCTCGGCAAGCTGATGGGCCTGATCGCTGACCGAGCGGTTGAGCTGGAGCAGTCGTTGCGCCGGATTGAGCAGCACCGCCACCACCAGGAACAGATAGCCCAAGATGAGGATCAGCACATCATAATAACCATAGAGAGTGCCCAAAATTACGACAATGCCAAGCGCCCCTAGCACCAAGGGCCCGGACCGCCCGTGGGTGCTGCGATCCCGATAAAGGGCGATCACCGCCGCAAGGGCAAAACCCCACATAAAAATCGCCTGAAGATGGGGATTGACCGCAAAGGGCATGGTCCCCAAAGCCGGCGCGATCAGCTCCACCAAGGTATGGGCATAGCAAAAGAAAACCGAGATGGCGGTGGCCACGTAAGCCCAAAAGCCAAAAGGCAGGCGGCCAGCAGCGACGGCCGGCTGCCCGGCCACCTGAACGGCCCCTTTTTTGCCTTCGGGCCCACCGAAATCCTGCCGCTCCGCCACTTATCGGCCCCCTTGATCGCTCACTTTGCCGAGCTCCGAAACATCTGTCAGTTCAGGTTTAACCAACCGACCAACAGGTCACAAGTTTAAGGGCTTCGGTGAAATTTGGGAATAGGGTCCTGATTAGGGCATTACATCCCTAAACCCGCAACCTCACCACCACCGCCGCGTTGACGATTACGCAAGGGTCGCCGGTGCTCGCATCGGTGACGTCCAGGCCGCCGCGGACGGCACGGGGGGTGACATGGCCGTAGGGGAAGAGTTCGACCAACGCCGCCAGGTCCACCTGGTCGGGCGCCTGGGCGGCAATGGTGAGCTCAATTTCCATATCATTCGGATCCCGGCCCAGGCTGCGGAAGATGGTTAGGGAAGAATGGTGGAGCGCGTCCAGCACCGCCCGCTTTGCGGCCTTGGTGTAGTCACCGCTGTGCAGAGCTATACCCTGGCCCATCTCCATGATGAGGGGCTTTAGATCCTTATGGGAATGGTTGGGATTGTTGGCACTCATTGCGGTGTCCCCTCTTCCGGCAGGTCGAGGAAGACGGTGAGGGCCGCATTGGCGACCAGCATGGGGTCCTTGCCTCCGTCGCGGGGCACTTCCAGGCCGCCTTGCACCACCTCAACTTCGGCCTGGCCATAAGGCAATACGGCGGCCACCGCGGCCCGATCCACCTGCTCGGGCTGACCGGCACCGATGACGATTTTCACCTGCATAGCCGTGCGCGGCAGGTCAAAGGCATCGGCAAAGGAAATGGAGTTTTGCCGCAGTGTGTTGTGCAGCGCCCGCACCGCCGCCTTGGTCCAATCACGGCCCAGCACATCCGTGCCCATGCCGAATTCCATCACCATACTTTTTAAAGCCATCGCCTTTTCCCGCGCCTTTCCGCAATGATGCCCGCTCTCGGCGGTTAATCCTCCAGCACCGCAAGTCTGTCCGAATTTAAGCGGCTTTACAAAGATATCCTCACAAGATCAAACAGCAGGGAAAGAAGGCGCACCGCTATTCTGTGATCTCCGACCTCCCAGTAACTGAAGACTCCAGAATTCAAACCCACTCCCGATCCCATTACAATGGAACGCCGCCAGGCCAGACACTTTCCCGCCATCGCCATGGCATGCTAGGCTGACGAAAACCTTGGTCCTGACAATAAATGCCCTGTAGGGAAAGTGATCTATGGCCGATATCACCTTGAAACTCTTTGCGTCACTGGGGGATTTCCTGCCAGCTGGGGCGGAGTACAACGCCATTCAAGTCAGCCTGCCAGAGGGCGCGACCATCGGTTCGGCCATCGAAAAGTTCAAAGTCCCGCAGGAAAAATGCCACCTGGTCCTCTTGAACGGGGCCTTTGTTCCGCCCAGCCAACGCAGCTCGGCGCCCTTGAATGACGGGGATACGGTCGCCATTTGGCCGCCCGTGGCAGGCGGCTAAGGCGGGGCAGCGGAATTGACGCGACTAAGTCGGGCCAACTGAAGTCAAAAGGTTCACGTAGATGCGGCCGGTGCAACCCGGGCGTGGGCCCGGACCGGAAAAGTTCCCATACCGCGCACTTTGGGCGGTATGGCCCAGAAACGGAAGTCGCTGGCAGGCAGAGCGGCCAGATTGGTCAAATGCTCCACAATGGGAATGCCCGCCCCCAACAAGATGGAATGCACCGGTCGGGTGCCGCCCGACGTGTCGTCAATGTTCAAGGAGTCGATGCCCACCAACGCCGCGCCCTGGTCCCGCAGGTATTCGGCCGCCGCCGCGGTCAGGAAGGGGTGGCCTTCAAAATAAGCGTCGCTGCCCCAGTGATCACTCCAACCTGTCTCGACGAGTACCGCCCGCCCGGCTACCTCGGCCGCCGCGAAGGAGGGCCAATCAATGGCCCGCCCCTGGTGCCCCCGCAAACGCACCAGGCAACCGGGCAGATCGGATAGCTTGTGCAAGGCCAGGGTCTCCAGATCATCGCCGTCGCGATAGCGGTGATAGGGCGCATCCAAATAGGTGCCCGTGTTGGACACCATCTCGATCCTGCCGATCTGGAACTCGGTCCCTTGGTCATAGACCGCGTGAGAGTCAGCAAAAGAAAGATGATCGCAAATCAGCGGCGCCGGTAACCCTTTGTAGGTGATCATGCCGTCGGTGATCACGTGACTGAGATCAATTAGGGTCTGCCCGTCGTTCGACTGATCAAGGGCGTCGTCCCCTTCGTTCTCATGGGACCGCTTATGCGCCTCCTCAATGATTTCCTTGTTGAGGATGCGAAGCTCGCCGACCATCAAGAGCCGCAGGTCTTTGATGATATGGGCGGCCAAATCCTGGTCGGAGATATCATCGCCGGTGATATCGAGCCGAAAGCCCTGGCCCTGAATGCCGCCACCGTTTGAAAAATCCACTTCGAAGTCAAAGCAAACTCTTTTGTCAGACATGCCGTGCAATCCTTTGATTTAAATAGTAAGTTTTAATTTTTAACTGTCCAGAAGCGGGCCTGCCTCGATAAGTCATCCCCCAAACTGCTCACAAGATGTGTGCCCGGTCCTTTATGGGGGTTCGGTCTTTCATGTGTGCCAGGGGCTTCCTCTAATCAAGAACCTCACCATTCTCTACCGCCCGCCGCATCGTGACGCGCAATCTCGTGAAAAAGTGAAGCGGGGGAGATCGAGGAGGTAAGCCGCCATTCTTGACGCCATCGCTGGAACATGGGATGTGGCCCCGGTCGACAGATAGAATCGGGACGGTTCCCGTTAATTTTGGGCAAACTGCTATGACCGCAAACCAATCCCCGTCGCCCGGCGAAGGCGATCGCGTGCTGGTCTCAAAGGAAATGGGCATCACGCCGCCGGATTTTATCCGCCTGCTGCCCAGAGCTGTGCGCGGTTGGGATTATGAGGTAACCGCCCAAACGGTCAAGGCGGCGACAATTGTCGTCGGCGGGGCGGCACGCGGAGTCGCTATCTCGATCCAGGCCCTTGCGGACCGGCGTATTACGGCCCTCATGGTGCTGCCGCGCAGTCAGGTGGAGCTTTCATTTCAGGGCCTAACCTCGGCCGAACAGCAGGACTTTTTGACCCTATTCGACCGGGCCTATCAACGGGGCGGCGGTTAACTCGCTGTGTCGGTCCGATGGTTTTCCTCGCAAAACAAACCGGGCGCCTATCCGGATCAACGACTTATCCCCAAAGCTGCGTTGAAACTATCAAGAATCTGCACTAGACTTTATCTATAAAGATCCTGAGAGGGCATTGCAGGTACGGGCCATCCGCGTGCGGAAATTGCGGAACAGGCTCCAAATTCATCAAAAGCTGCAGTCAACCTTTCGTGGGAGGCCAGAGGGGCCTTGGATGTCGTCAATCCCGGCGACCCAGATTCCTTTGGAAAACCTGGAGGAGTATGAGTACCCATGCAGAAATCACTGTTGATTGATCCGGAAAAGTGTACCGGTTGCTTGCAGTGCGAGATGGCCTGTTCCTTGGACAACGAGGGCAGTTTTAATCCGGCCAAGTCCCGCATCAAGGTGTTTAAGTTTCACGACGAAGGCCGTGTCGTGCCTTATACCTGCACCCAGTGCGCCGAGGCCTGGTGCATGAAGGCCTGTCCCGTGGACGCCATTTCCGTGGACATGGCCACCGGCGCCAAGATTGTTGCTGAAGATGTCTGCGTGGGCTGCAAGGTCTGTACCATCGCCTGCCCCTTCGGGACCATCAACTACAACCAGTCCACCGGCAAGGTCATCAAGTGCGACCTTTGCGAAGGCGATCCTGAATGCGCCAAAGCTTGCCCCACCGACGCCATCACCTATGTGGATGCGGATTGGACCGGACTGGACAAGATGCGCGCCTGGGCATCCCGCACGGATAGCGGCGCGCAAGCTTCGTCTTAAGCAAACGAGGGAGACAAGAACATGGCATGGACAGGACAAATCCTGCGCGTCAATCTGACCGACGGCACCTGCAAGGCCGAGGCCCTCAATATGGACTGGGCCCACAAATATCTGGGCCAACGGGGCCTAGCCACCAAATACTTGATGGAGGAAATCGATCCCAAGGTGGATCCCCTCTCACCCGACAACAAGTTGATCATGACCACCGGTCCACTGACCGGCACCTGCGCCTCCACGGCCGGGCGTTATTCGGTGGTCACCAAAGGGGCGCTGACCGGCGCCATCGCCTGTTCCAATTCCGGCGGCTTTTTCGGTAATGAAATGAAAAATGCCGGTTGGGACATGATCATCTTCGAGGGCCGCTCGCCCAAGCCGGTTTACCTACTGGTGGAAAACGAGTCAGCCCGGTTGATCGACGCGGACGGTTTTTGGGGCACCTCGGTCTGGGATACGGAAGAAGGCATCAAGAAAAAGCACGGCGATCCCTTGATCCGCGTGGCCTCCATCGGCGTCTCCGGTGAAAAAGGCGTCAAGATTGCCTGCGTGGTCAACGACATGGACCGGGCCGCCGGGCGCTCGGGCGTGGGCACGGTCATGGGCTCTAAGAACCTGAAGGCCGTGGCCCTTCGCGGCACCCGTGGCGTCAAGGTCAAGGACACTAAGGCTTTTCTCTCCGCCGTCAGTGCTGGCAAGGAGGTTTTGGCCGGTAATGCGGTCACCGGCGAGGGCCTGCCCGCTTTCGGCACCCAGGTCCTGATGAATGTGATCAACGAGACCGGTGCCTTGCCGACCCGCAATCACCGGGACGTTCAGTTCGAAGGGGCCGGCGACATCTCCGCCGAGGCCATGGCCGAAAAGCGGGAAAGCGACGGCAAGTCCAACCTGATCAGCAATCAGGCCTGCTTTGCCTGCACCATCGCCTGTCAGCGGGTCTCGCAGATCGAGCGCACCCACTTCACGGTCAAGGACCGGCCTCAGTATCAAAAGGCCTCGGGCGGCTTGGAGTACGAGGCTGCCTGGGCTTTGGGCGCGGCCACCGGGGTCAACGATCTTGACGCCCTGACCTTTGCCAACTTTGTCTGTAACGAGCAGGGCATTGACCCGATCTCCCTGGGCGCCACGGTCGGTGCGGCCATGGAACTCTTTGAGGACGGCGTGCTCACCACCGAGCAGACCGGCGGCATCGACCTGAAGTTCGGCAGTGCCGAAGCCTTAGTCCAGGTGACCGAGCTGTGCGGCCGCGGCGAGGGCTTCGGCGCGGAAATCGGCATGGGCTCCAAGCTTTTCTGCGAAAAGTATGGTCATCCCGAGCTTTCCATGAGCGTCAAGGGTCAGGAATTCCCGGCCTATGACTCTCGGGGCATTCAGGGCATGGGTCTGGCCTATGCCACTTCCAATCGGGGCGCCTGTCACCTGCGGGGCTATACGGTCGCATCGGAAGTGCTGGGAATTCCGGAAAAGACCGATCCCCTGGTGGCCGACGGCAAGGCGGGTCTGGTCAAGGCCTTCCAGGACGCCACCGCCGCCTTCGACTCAGCGGGCATCTGCATTTTCACCTCCTTTGCCTGGACCCTGGAAGATGTGGCGCCTCAGATCGACGCGGCCTGCGAGGGCGAGTGGACGGTCGACCGCCTATTGGAAGTGGGCGAGCGCATCTGGAACATGGAACGTCAGTTCAATCTGGCGGCCGGCTTTACGGGCAAGGACGACAATCTGCCCAAACGCCTCTTGAAGGATGCGGCAAAGACAGGCCCCGCCAAGGGTCTGACCAACCAGTTGGACAAGATGCTGCCCGAATACTACCAGGTCCGCGGCTGGACCACGGACGGCGTCCCCAGCAACGAAACCCTGGAGCGTCTGGCGGTTTGAGCCCCGGTTCTCCTCCACAAACAAAAGCCGGCGGGCGCGATCCCGCCGGTTTTTTTGTGCACCGCATTTGGAGTCCGATGTCCCCATTCCATAGTTGGTGACACCAAAGTCTTCGGGTTTGGGCCCTTACGGCGACGCGATCTGGGTGGGAATGGGTTTAAAAGGGCCGGGCATGGGACCGAAGGCGTCGGTCAGAATGGCCTCGAGCATATCAGCATTGCGGGGGGAAAGCGTGACCCGGTAAGGCGCCTCGGTCAGATTATCCGGCCCGGCGGGATGGAGGTAGTTTTCCCCGTCCAGCCATCCCAGCCGGCGCAAAAAATCGTCGGTCAGGTGGCGCCGCGGCGGCACCAGCCCCATGTCGTCTTCGGAAATGTGTCGGATGTGCCCAATGATCAGCTGGTCGTAAAAGTTCACGCGCCAGCGCGCGGCAAACCAGGTAGCAAAAGCGGCGCGGGCAGCCCGGCGTTCCGCCGCATAACCCCGCTCTCCCGCCATGGCCTCCTCAAAACTTTGGATCATGTCGATGAAGCGGGTAGCGGCCTTGGCCTGCCAGGGCGCTGGATAGCCGCGCTCCTTCAACTGCCAGATCACCCGGGTGGCCACGGTTTCGGCGGCGGCTTCGCGCATTCTGTGCAGCAGAATCACGTCTTCGGGCGGGAAATAGCGGTTATTGGAAAAGCGGGGGTGCTGCGGCACGTGGGCCAGTTCATGGGCCAGGATCGCGATCCGTCGGGCCTCTTCCAAGCCGGACCTGATCCCAATCATTTGGCGTCCAGCGCGGTAATAGCCGTTCAAAGTGGTGGTATCGTCCAGGCAAATCAGAACATCTCGCCAAGCGGCTTGCCGCAGCAGCCATGCGCCCAGCGGGCTTTGCTTGGTCAGGCCGATAAGCCGGTCAATTTCGGCCTGCTGGCCCAGCTTGCGTCCCGGCGCGTCGACAGGTAGGCAAGCCGCCTGCGGGTCGGGCAGCAAGTCTTGCAGACGGGCAAAGCCAGTGGAGGAAACAGCCGCGGAAAGGTAATCGGGGCCCGATGCTGGTCCCACCTCCTCGACCATGGAAACCAACGCCACCGGGCGCGCATCCAAGGCCGCAGGCTTGTCAACAGGCGTCAGCATCGCCGGCAATAAGAATGCCACGACAAAGGTATACCCCATCAACGCCAGCCGGGAACCGAGCCTTTTTTGGCGCGACGGGGGCTTTCCGGACCCGTAGGTCTGCGTCATATCAGCCTCTTTGTCTTTTGCTCTCCCTGGGCTTTGACGGACATATGGAAGCCTGCTTATGGTTAATTTATCCTTTATCAGCAGGATCTGAAGTACCTTCACCCAGATTTGACGGCCCGTCGCCTGTCGATCCCGGTCGGTCTCCAAAAATACGCCAAGCGATGCCGACGCGCGCAATGCCGCCGTTTTCTTATGAAAAATCTTATAAATCAGTGCTTTGACAAAAATTCAGCTCAGCCAGCCGGCTCATCATAAATCAAAACAAAAAATACTTGGCATTACATAGTATTTTTTGTTTTGATAGGCTTCATGATTGATCCCGCTTTTGAAAAATGGCAGTCCCAGTTGCGCAAGGGCTTTTTGGAGCTCTGCGTCCTGGTCATCCTCGAGGAACGGCGGCAGTCCTATGGTCTTGAGCTTTTGCATGTCCTCGAGCAGTCCGGCTTGGACGTGCGCGAGGGTACGCTCTACCCCCTGCTCAATCGCCTGCATAAGAGCGGTTGGTTGGAGTCCAACTGGGAAACGCCGGTGGACGGAGGGCATCCCCGCCGTTTTTACAAGCTCAGTGCGGTCGGCAAAAATCAGCTGGCCCCTATGCTCGCCACCTACCAGGCCAATACGGCATCCTTCGAGCGCTTGGTCCAGGGATCGCTCGCCTCCCTGTCGCGCGCGCTTGAGGCTCAGGAGACCCCACCATGACCGGCCCCGAATACATCGCTGCCTTAAAAAAGGCGCTGCGCGGCCTGGACCGCAAAACCCGTGACGACGTCGTCCTGGAAATTGAAGGCCATATTGCCGCCCTCTCGGAGGATAACCTGTCCCTGATTGACCGATTTGGCACACCCGAAGCCTTGGCCGGCCAATATGTGGAACAACAGTCGGGTGTCGACAGGCAGACCAAGAGCCTTGGACAGCGGGTTGCCGGACTGGGCAAGGGCGTTCTGATCCTCATCGGCAGCGTCACGGTGCTGCTGGTGGCCGGCATCACCCTTATTGTCTATTCCTTTGATGGGGATGATTTTGACTATGCCAACCAGGCCGCGCCCGAGTTGAGTGCCACAGCCGAGGGCTGGGAATCTCGCCCCTGGACAGGGCCGGTTGAGATTAACGCACAACAAGCCCAGATCGTCCTCTATTGGCATGGCCAGGACAGTTTGCGCTGGCACTGCGACGGTCGCCAGTTCAATGTGGGGGGGCGGTCGATGGAGGTGCGCCACGCCCACTGCCTGGTCTTTCTGCCCCATTCCGCCGCTTCCATCCAGGCCGAGCAATCGGCCGTCACCATCGTGCGACCCCAAGCCGACGTGGATATTGACCTCGACCAAAGCCGGCTGAGACTTGCCGCCGGCAGCCAAGCCTATCGCTTCGACATTGAGTCTGATCTTAGCGACGTGGCCGACTTTCCCAACGATCCGAGCGCCCCGTTGGCCGTCACGATCATTGCGCGGGAAAGTCTAGTGGAACCCTACGCCTATGAGTGAGATCTGAGGCGCAATGCATAGCGCGGACCCAAGCGTGCTAAGTGCACAAAGAAACATAACAACCTTGTGACGGGACGTTACTTTGCGAATATCCGCACGCAAGCTTTAATGCCAATCTCGTTTTACCTGGACCGATCGCGCGTGGTGCGGATTGGCCTTTTCAAATGGGGAGGTTCTCAATGAAATCCAGCCGTTCCAGATTGCTTTCTTCCGCCAGCTTGCGCTCGGCCACTCTGGCCAGTATGGCCGTTGCCAGCATAGCCATGCTGGGCGCGTGCAACGTGGCCAGCACCAGTCATTCCAGTGATGCCCCGGCAGCCTCCAGCAATCCGTGCAACCCCTGTAATCCTTGTAATCCCTGTAACCCTTGCGCCTCGGCCAACCCATGCAATCCTTGCAATCCCTGTAACCCCTGCGCCTCGGCCAACCCATGCAACCCCTGTAATCCTTGCAATCCCTGCGCGTCCGCAAATCCGTGCAACCCTTGTAATCCTTGCGCGGCCAACTAACGGCCCTACCCACCCGGGGACGTTCTGTTAGGAATTTTAAAAGCGGTGTGGCTTCCGGCTTAGATCGAAAAACGCACCGCTTTTTCTTTTGCTTTAAAAAATTGATCGCCAGATCGCCTTGGTGATCTTTATTTTGTCCCCTTTTTAAGGGTCAGCACCTTCCGAGAGCCTCTGATCCCCCAGGAAAACCGTAAAGTCCGTTGCCGGCGCCACCGCCGGCACGTGATAGAGCATGTCGTCCACATAGCCCCGATGATCAGTCGCGTGATTGACCTTGTGCAACGCGATCACCCAGCGCGTGATACGGCCGGGGCGCCCGCCGATAAAAGAAAAGCAAACCGGCTCGCCAACAGCATCCGGCGTGAGATCATTGGCCCAGGCCTTATAGGCACGCATTTCCCGGGCGGAGTACACGACGGGATTGGTCTCCGATCATCTCCTAAACTATTGACAAGCCTGATATAACTTGGCTGTCAAAAAAACAGGCAAGCCTCATTTCCCTCTGGCCATTTACCGTAATTGTCCGCTCTAATAGGGAAAAAGCCAGCAGGCATTTTTTACCTTTTTTTCCAAAGGAGCAGGTCGTGAGTCACATCATCGACATGACGGCTACCGAGATGGCGGCGGCCATTCGCGCGGGGCATTTGTCGGCTGAAGAGGCCGTGGCCGCCCATCTGGCGCGGATCGAAGCAATCAACCCTAAGATAAACGCGGTGGTGCAACAGGCGCCGGAACAAGCTCTCGAAGCGGCCCGGCGGGCCGACCAGAAGCACGCCACGGGCGCACCCTTGGGGCCCCTGCACGGGGTGCCCATGACCCTGAAAGATTCCATCGATACCGCTGACTTTGTGACGACCTGGGGCACACCCGGCAGACACTCTTTTATCCCCCAGAAAGACGCCACGGTGACCGCCCGGTTGCGCGCCGCGGGCGCCATCATCATTGGCAAGACCAACACGCCCGAATTCACTCTGGGCTCGGAAACAGTCAACGAGATTTACGGTCAAACGGTCAACCCGTACGACCTGACCCGAACCCCTTGCGGCTCCAGCGGCGGCTCGGCTGCCCTGCTCGCGGTCCGGGGCACACCCATCGAATTGGGCAGCGATACGGGCGGCAGCATCCGCGAGCCGGCTCATGTGTGCGGTATCGCCGGCCTCAAGCCCACCAGCGGGCGGGTGCCGCGCACCGGCCACGCGGTGGGCTATGGCTTGGGCGCGGTGGATAGCCTCACGCAAATCGGCCCCATGGCCCGCTCTGCCGCGGATCTGGCCATGGTGCTCAAGGTAATCGCCGGCCCGGACGGTCATGACCCCGCCGTGCCACCGGCCGCTCTGGGAGATCCGGACGCGGTTTTGCCATCCGATCTGCGCATCGCCCACTACACGGGCGGCGGCCTACCCGAGCCCTGCCCGGAGATCGCCCGGGCCGTCAACTCAGCGGCTGAGGCCATGGGACACTTGGGCAGCCGGATCACCGAAGCGGCCCCGCCCGGCTTGGCGGACGTCAGCGACCTCTATCTGCGTTTGCGCTATAGCAGCGGATCGGGATGGTTGCGGGACTACCTGGCCGACCTGGGCCTGTCACCACCGGGCGCACCACTGGCCTCCCGCTTGGCGGACGAGTCCACCGCGCCCCAGGCTCGGGCCGATCTGTCCAAGGTGCTGCGGGAGGTGGACAGCTTTCGCATCGCAGCTCTTAAATTTATGGAGCCTTTCGATGTGATCCTCTGCCCCGCCGCCTGTTTTGCCGCCCAAGAACTGAACAGCGACCACCTGATCCCCAACCGACAGGAGATGTGGGGACACCTATACTATCTCAACCTTTTGGGCTGGCCCGCCGCAGTCATTCCCGCCGGCATGACGGACCAAGGCCTGCCCATCGGCCTGCAAATCGTCGGCCCACCCTGGCGGGAAGACCTGGTCCTGGCCTTGGCCATGGCCTTGGAAAAGGCTCTGCCGGGTTGTCCGGCGCCTGGCCTTTGACCGAGCCAAAATGGAGGGATAAGCAATATGACAGATGAGCAACTGACCTTCAAAGGACTCCGTGCCCGCCCGGTCCTTTTGGAGTTGAAACGGCCCATCGTGGCCCGTATCGCTACCATTACACAGTGGCCCCTGATCCTGATCGATCTCTATACCCAGGAGGGTGTGATTGGGCGGAGTTACCTGGAGCCCTACTTGCCCAAGGCCATGGCCTATCTTGTGCCCATGCTATCGGATCTGGCTGATGTTATGAAAGATCGGCCCCTGGCACCCCAAGAGCTTTTCACTATCGGGCAAAAGTCCCTTCATTTCGTAGGCTACGAGGGCCTCTCCATGATTGCCGTTTCCGGCGTGGACATGGCTGCTTGGGATGCCCTGGCCCAAGCGAAAGGTGTCCCCCTTTGTGTCTTGCTAGGAGGCACTACCGGCAGCTTGCCGGCCTATAACAGTAATGGCTTGTGGCTGAAGGCGGCCGAGGCGGTGGCCGAGGAAGCGGTGGTTTTGCGGGATGAAGGCGGCTTTGAGGGTCTAAAGCTCCGCCTGGGCCGAGACCGCTTGCAAGACGACATTGCGACGGTCGAGTCCGTGCGCCGAGCCATCGGCGAAGACATGGCCTTAATGGTGGATTTCAACCAAGGCCTTGATTTGGCGGAGGCGCTGACCCGCTGTCACGCCCTCGACAGTGAAGACTTGGCCTGGATAGAGGAACCCATCGTCTATGACAATCTGGCCGGATTTGCCCAGCTTACTCGCGAACTCAAAACCCCGATCCAGATCGGCGAGAACTTTTACGGCCCCCGTGCCCTGCAAACCGCGCTGGATAGGGGGGCCTGCGATTATGTCATGCCCGACTTCATGCGAATCGGCGGGGTCACGGGCTGGCTGCGGGCCGCCGCGATCGCCGGTGCACGAGGGGTGCCCATGTCCTCCCACCTCTACCCGGAGGTGGCGGCACACGTGCTGAGGGTCACGGAAACCGCCCACTGGCTGGAGTGGCAAAATTGGGCCGATCCCATCTTGCAGGAACCCTACCCCCTCGCCGGTGGGCGCCTGACCATTCCCGACAAGCCGGGTCTGGGTCTCAACTGGGACGAAAAGGCGGTCGCCAAATATCGCGCGGAGTAGATTGGGCAAGCCTGCACTCTGAGACCTGTCCACGGGGAAACGCGTTCAAATGTTTTTGAACAGATCCCGGGAAAAGCAGCTTATTGTCGGCGTGCAATGCATCTGATTTCAATCACTGCACCCTCGCGCACGAATCCGGCAACTTCAATTGCAGTCCAAGCCGGATAAGGATCGACAACATATCTGGCCCTTATCGCCTTGAAATCATCCAAATGGTCGCGAAGTCCCACGTGATAACTTGTCATTTCGACAAGGTTCTCAAAACTCAGGCCAGCTTGTTTAAGAACCATCCCAATTTTTTCGAACACGGCCTCGATTTGCTCAATTGGAGTATCTGCGAGGGTGCCGTGCTCAGTCACGCCAGTAAATCCGGTCATGAAAAGGAAACCATCGTGTTCAAGTCCCGGTGACATTTTCCAATCTGACACATAGTCTTCAAGGCCGGGCGGGATAATCGATTTAGGCAAAGCGTGGCCGCTCCGAATTCAGCGATGAGTGCCGAAGATGTAACATCGTTGCGCCGCGAGTTTCAAATCCGTTCTCAAGATTCTCGCGCTAAGCAGCAGCGCAGTTTACTGTCTTGCATGTGAGGTAAAAGGAACTAACAGTCCGCACAAGGCTCCAAGGGCAGGTCGCGAGCGATCCATCCGGGTCCGCTGTCGTTACCGAACAGGCCCTCTTTCACGTTCAGGACTCGCGAAAATCCGGCCTCCCTTAAGGCTGCTTGCGCCATGGTGGAGCGGTTGCCCGCTGCGCAGATAAGGGCGATTGGTTTGTCGCTCTTGCCCGCCAGCTCCACCTGGATCGCGGCCACGAAACCGGGCAGCCCGTCGGGATCATGGATGGTCACCGTACGAGCGCCGGCGGGCACACCCGTCTGCTGCCATTCCTGGGGCGAGCGCACATCGATTAAGATGATATCGCCCTTGCCAGCCAGGTCCATGGCCTGGTCCGCGGGCAAGAACCTGTCATCTCTCGCCAATCCTGATTGACTCGAGAAACCCACACCCAAGGCAGCCACAAGGCCGTATAAAACAATGCAAAAAAGCCAACGCCATTGCCCGCACGGGCCTGCCTGAGAGACCGCAAACTGCAGCATGAAAAAAACCTCCAGGCCTCAAGGAATGCCGTTTGTTTTCAACAGAAAGTATAGGGCCTGGTGTCGGGATCATCCAAGTCACAATCCGGTCAACCGGCTGTTGGCCACAGATAGTTCGAGCGAGCATGGTTCTATCGGGCAAGGTCCTATCGGGCATGCTTCGAGCGGACATACTTCGAGCGGGGCCGAAGCTTTTTTTGTCTGCTGCCTGTAAGGTGAGTGGCCGTTATGGGAGGGTGACATATGCTGCTGAGCTATTTGTATAGCAATTTTTTTGAGGAGCGGGACTTTGCCGAGGCCGTGGGCCTATCTCCGACCGAGTTGAACGCGCTTTTCATCAAAAGGATCTTGCCCGGCGCCTCTTACCGACTGGACCTGGATATTCGCTCCTCATCCTTTGTCGCCAACCATCAAAGGCAGGATGCCTATCGCTTTCATCTGAAAGGCCATTTGGACTGGGTCAAAGCGATCCAACGCCTCTCTCTGGAATCGGAGTCCGGCGCGCGCGCTTATTTCGAAGCGCGCTACGGCCTGGCGAAAAGCACCTTTCTATGCGGTAGCTTGGGCTGCCGGCTGGACGCGCTGGCCCCGGAGGTGATCGCCGCATTCGATGCAGACCGGGCCGAGGCTACCTGGGTCAACTTCCTGGCCGGCGTCTATGGTGTCTGCACGCGAGATGGGCAACCCGAGAGCGTTTTTCTCAAACAGGCCGCTGTTGATTTCGTGGATCACTTGATAGCTCTGGATCGTATCGAGGAAACGGCGCAGCACTTGCCTCTGCTGCACGAACTGGTGGACTTCCTGGATGGCGTGGAGTCCGACTTCGCCCCCCATGAGGTCGCCCAATCCTCGCGACAGAGATGCATCGTGGACGTCAGGACCCGCTTTTCACTGCCAGTCGGGTAACAGCACCGATTGAACGGGTTAGGTCAATACTTCTTGCAAGCGCGGACTGCTTGTGATGTCAGACACCGTCTCAAAAACATGAGCGTCCCAGCCCGCGGCGCGGGCCGCGGCCACGACGGGGGGCGCGTCGTCGAAGAACAGGGGTTGTTCGCCCTCTGCCATTTCCAAACGCTTATTGATCTCTTGAAAGAAGGCCGGGTCGTGTTTGTGGAGGCCAAGTTGGGCGGTGAAAAACACCTCCGTGAAATGGTGTTTCAAGTCCAGGTCGTGCCATAGATAACGAGCGCGATGGTGCTCCTGGCCGGTTGCCAGGTAAAGCTCGACCCCTTCAATGGCGGCGAGCTGGCCCACGACCGCCATGACATCCCGGTTAAGGTCGCTGTCCTTGGTGAACCAGTACTCCAGAAATCGATCCACGGAGCCCTTGTATCCCAGATCGGGAAGAAGCGCGGCCAATACTTCTTTCAAGTCGGCGCGGCCGAGGGCGCAGTCCGCCATGGGTGGATCGGCCCCATCGGAGCTTGGCAAGAACAAGGCCTTGGCCAGGGCTTCGCGCTTGATGCCTAGGTCTCGCTCCAGGTGAAGATCCCACGGCCTTCGATAGGCCGGATTGACATGCCAACCCCGAATCAAAACGCCGTCCACGTCAAAGAAGATTTTCATCGCGTCGCGCACCGTTCAAGGGCCAGGTTATTGTGCTGCTTTTTCTTCTTCGCCAAACTGGCAAAAGTGAACGACCGTATTGCCGCCGTCGATGAGGATCACGCCCATGGCCGGCGGTTCGTTGGCAGGCTGAAAAGTCTCCCAGGTCCAAGGGGGATAAGGTGGCGGTGCCTGGTAGGCCGCCGAGCGCATGGCCGTAAAGGGGACAGGGCCAAAGCTTCCACTGATCGGCCGATGCACATGACCGACAAATAGGTGCCGGATAGAGCTGTAATCGGCCAAGAGGGCCAAGAGATCGTCCCCATTGGTGAGTCCCTCCCCGTCCTGCATGGGCGAACCGATCGGCCCCGGCGGATGGTGCATGAAGAGATACACCGATTCATCGCCAACATCGATTAAGGCGTCCCTCAACCAAGTCAGGCGTTCCTTACAAAGCACGCCGGCGCTTTGCCCGGGCATGAGTGTGTCCAAGCAGATGATCCACCCCTGCGGTGTCTTAACCCGGTATTGGACAAAACCTTCCAGTACGAGATCAGGCAGGGGCAGGGTCGCCAAGAAACTCGCGCGCTCGTCATGGTTGCCCACCAAAGGAAGATAGGGGACGCTCAGTCTATCCAAGTGTTTTTTCAGCACCCGATAGCTTTCTTCGTTGCCCGCCTCGACCAGGTCCCCGGTTAGGACGCAATAGGCTGCATCGGCATGATCCCTGTTGATCCTGTCAATGGCCATCACCAAGCGCCGCTCCGGATCGACCCCTAAAAGATCCTGACCGCCTAGGGTCAAATGCAGGTCACTCAGCCAAACGATTTTCATCTTTTTTCGAAATGCTCATCTTTCAGGACGCACAAGATCGGGCACGCCCCGCGATTATCACGCTAATCACCGGGGGTCGAAGGCCAGCTCGATGCGGTTGCCGCCGGGTTCGTTGATCATGGCATGAATCTTTGGGCCTTTACCCGAGGGCTCGGGCGCGAATTCAACCGCCACGCCGGGCCAGTCCTTCACCTTGTCGAAGAGGCGCTGGAGTGCCTCCAAATCGGGAACCTTGAGGGCCAGGTGATGTAGGCCCAAGTGATTGCGCCGATCAAAGCCCACATAGTTGTCCTGATCGGCGACCTGCCACAGGGTCAGCACGGAGCGCCCATCGCTGATGAAAGCGGAAGGATAATCCGGCCGGCCACCAACCTGTTTCCAGCCCAGGCAATCCGTGAAAAAGCCCAGGGTCGCCGCCAAATCGGCAACGGTCAGACCCACATGATCAATACCCTCTGTCAAAGCCTTTTCGCTCACGCTCATGCCCCTCCAATGCTCATTTTCCTATGACGGATGGCCCAGCTTTTGGCCTCCCGGATCCTCTGAGCAATCTAATGCACCAGGCCCCGTTTTGGAATGAAATTGGATCTAAAAGGACGCCCAATCGGTCAACAGCAAAAGGGGCCTTGATCCCGAGTATTTTGAAAAACCTTCTTGTATTGGTACTTATTCTTAACAAAGGAATATTTTGCCAAAAAAGGGGATGACTTACCCAAACTTGTATAGAATAATCCCTTTATTAGCTCTGGATCTAGTTATTGGGGGAGAGGAAACAATGAGCAATAGATTGAAAACACCACGGACTGTCCTGATCGCTGCCGCAAGTTTGGCTTTTCTGACAGTCGGCTGTAGCTCCGATCCGGCCTATCAGGTGATCACTGGCGATGCGAATTCCGTCTCCTATAGCTGGAACGCGGACGATACGACCTTGGAAGAGATTTCCAAGCTGGCGAAATCCCATTGCGCCCAATACGGCCAAGGGGCGACCTTGGAATCCGATGAGGCGTCGGGCGACGACAACAACCAGCACACCACGATTTTCAATTGCTGATTGGCTTTAAAAGCCGATTGGCCCTCAGCGCTGATCGGCTTTTTAGGCCGAAATGTTAAAATCGGACCATCGCTTGGCCGAGGGTCGGAGCTGGCAAACGGTCAGTCCTGCTCGGCCGGGCCCTTGAGTTCGATTGCATTTCCCTGCGGGTCTTTTATGTAAAGTGACGGCCCCTTTCCGGTGGCCCCGAAACGCATGGCGATCTCATCCACAGCGACACCATGGGTCTTAAGGTGTTTGGTGATGGCCTCGCCATCGAACTCGCTCAATGCCAGGGCAAAGTGTTCCACCACGCCGGGTGGACCCTCGCCCCCGTCCCCTGAGCGATCCATCAGGTCAATCAGAGAGCCACCCACGCGCAGATGATAAAGCCCGATCTCGGGCCGCGCCCATTCCAAGACACAGCCCAAGACATCCCGATAAAAACCCAACATGGCCTCAAGGTCATAGGCCGGCAGCACGATATGATCGATCCCGGCGAGAGTGATGGGATTGGACTCGTTCTCTTCCGACATAAATGACCCTCTCAATCCACGTCGTTTTGGTGCAGTTCGATGACGGTGGGAACGTCGGTGCGGGTCAGCGCTTCGGCGACCTGGGCCGTGAGGTCATCCAGATCCGTGGCACGGACCGTGTGGCAACCGAAGGCCTTGCACAGCATTTGGAAGTCCGGATTTTGCGGCAAGACGCCGATGGGAGAGATTTGCAGGGCCACCATGTCGTCGCGGATTTGGCCCAGCGCATCGTTGTTCCACAGTATGATGACGAGCGGCAGCTTTTCCTCAACGGCGGTTGCCAATTCCTGCACCGTGAATAAGAAGCCCGCGTCCCCGGCAAAGACGACGACCGGCGCCTCTGGCCGGGCAATCTTCGCGCCGATGGCCGCGGGCAGGGCATAGCCCAAGGTGCCAAAGCCCATGGGATGAAACCAAGCGCGCGGCACGTCCATGGAAAAGCCAACATAAGAGGAGTACGCCAACTGAGTCATATCCGTGGCCATGATAGCCTCGCGGGGCAAGACGTCACGCAAGGCCGCGCAAACACGGTCGTGCTTTTGCTCCAAGAGCGTTCGCTGTCCCTTTATTTCAGCCAGCAAGTCATCTCGGCGGGCGGTGGCAGCCGCCATGTCGAGATCCGGACCGGCCCGGTCGGTCTCGGCCGCCAGCACCTCGGCGGTGAGAGCCGCGTCGGCCACCATACCGATGGCCGCGGGGTATAGGTCATTCAGCTTTGCTGCATCGATATCCACGCGGATGAGCTGTCCGTTAAAGGTGAGTTCAGATACCCAGGTATCGGTCTCTGCAAGCTCGGTCCCCAGGGCCAGGACCACGTCTGCCTCAGCCACCACACGATGACCGACGGCCGTGCTCAGGCAAGCCCCCAAGCTCAAGGGATGGGATTCGGGGATGACGCCCTTTGCGGCGTTGGTGGTGATCACCAAGGCGCCGAGGCTTTCCGCGAGTTCGGTTACGGCCGCGCCGGCATCGATGGCGCCGCCCCCTAAGAGGATCACCGGCGATGTGGCATTGGCCAGCGTCGCCGTTGCCTCATCGATGGCCTCGGGCCGCGGGGCCGGCGGCGGCACAATGGGCCGGGGCCGCCAGCCGCCGGGGGTCATCATGTCCATGACATCCAACGGAATCTCGATGTGCACGGGACGGGGCCGCTCGGAGGCAAAAACCGTAAAGGCACGCGCAATCAACTCGGGCAGATCCTCGGGACAATAGGCCGTTGCACTGAAGGCGGTAATCGGCGCTGTCACCGCGCGCTGTTCGGTAATCTCGTGCAGGCGGCCCCAGCCCTTGCCCAGATCCCGGGTCGCGTTCACCGAGGAGATCACCAGCATGGGGATGGAGTCTGAATAAGCCTGCCCCATGGGCGTGGCAGCATTGGTGACGCCGGGTCCGGTGATCAAAAAGCAAACCCCTGGCCGGCCGGTCGCCCGGGCATAGCCGTCGGCCATGAAACCCGCTCCTTGTTCGTTACGCACCAGGACATGGCGCAGAGACCCAGCCGCCAATCCCCGATAGAGCGCCAAGGTATGCACGCCCGGGATCCCGAAGACCGTATCGACTCCATAGGCCTCCAAAAGTTCAACCAAGGCTTGGCCGCAGGTGATGTCCTTGCTCATGATGATGCCTTCACGTTTTGGGGAGAGCGGGTTTTCAAGTCCGTCAGGAAGCGGTGCAAACGGTCACAGCCCTTGGTCAAGTCCGCTTCGCCCGAAACAAGGCTGAAGCGCACGTGGCCAGCCGCACTGGGCCCGAAAGCCTCCCCCGGTAGCAGCGCCACACCCTGTTGTTCCAAAAGGGCCATGGCAAAGTCCTGACCGCTCATGCCGGTGGCGCGCACGTCGATCATGGCGAACATGCCCCCCTCGGGCTTGTGATGCGCAATCAAGGGCATGCGAGCCAGGCGATCGCAGACGAAGTCCCGCCTTTTCCGATAGGTTTCGACCATGGTTTTAGTGACAGCTTGCCCCGCACCCAGGGCATGGATTGCAGCGTCTTGAATAAAGGGCGGCGAGCCATAGAGCATGCAACCGAGCAGATTGTCCACATGTCCGATCAAGACCTCGGGACCCATGATCCAGCCCAGGCGCCAACCGGTCATGGCATGGGACTTGGAAAGACTGGAGACGATCACGCAACGCTCGGCCATGCCGGGCAGGCTGGCCAGGTAGTGATGGTCACCCTCGAAGGTGATTTGGGCATAGACCTCATCGGATATGACCCAGAGGTCATGGGCGATCGCCAAGTCGGCAACGGCTTGCAGCTCAGCCTGGGTCATCACCGCCCCGGTGGGGTTATGGGGCGTGTTGATGGCAATGGCCTTCGTACGCGGCGTCACCGCCGCAGCCAAGGCCGACGGGTCCAGATGAAAGCCATTCTCCGGCCGCAAGGGAACCTGCATCTGGGTCGCGCCGCTGGCCCCGATGGCCGCCTCGTAGGTTACATAGGTGGGCTCGAGCACGATGATTTCGTCACCTCGATCCAAAAGGCATAGCAGGCTGGCGAAAAGGGCATTCTGGGCGCCGGCACAAACGGCAAATTGGCCGGGGGAAACAGACCGCCCCAGGGCTTTTCTATAGTGGGACGCCAGCGCCGCCAAAAGCTCCGGCTCGCCGCGGCTGTTGGTATAGTGGGTGCGCCCCCGACGCAGACTGTCCACCGCAGCATCGATAATGGCCCCGTCGGTGACAAAATCCGGGTCCCCAATGCTCAGGTTGACCACATCCTCGCCCGCCTTAATGCGCCTGCTGGCAAGGATATGAACTTCCCAGGCCTCGGCACCTTCCCCGCCGATGCGATCCACAAAGCTCGAAAAGACAGGAGCCATAGCCGCCTCGATACCCATGAAATTTGATGATGCTTCCGCCGCCTTGCTTGCCCGACCGCGGCAGCGGGGTCAATCCAAATTTGGAACCTCTGCAGGTAAAATAATTCACAATAAGGACCGAGGTCTTTTGCAAAGACAGTCGCTTATGCCTAGTTTGCTCCCATGAGCGAAGAGAGGGCAGATCAAAAGACGCAGGCGGAGAGGCAGGCGACGAACAGCGCCGCTGTAAGACGGCAGGACATCGACGCCGCACCGGCCGTCGCGACCGCAAGCGAAGAGCCAAGCGCCTCAGCAGCAGATAAGGCGACGGATAAGGCCGCAGCCAAGATTGCCGCCAGGTGGCTGACCGCCCAATCCGCAAGCGCCGGCCACGCCCTGGTTGCCGCCATGGGTGCCGGTGTCGTGGGCGGACTCCTGGTGATCGGGCAAAGCGCCCTCTTGGCGTGGATCTTGAGCCAAACAATCCTCGCCGGCGCCGCTTTGTCTCAGGTGGCCTGGCCGCTGGCCGGCTTAGCCTTGCTTTACCTGGCGCGCGCCATCACCGCTTACATTCAAGGCGTGGCCGGCTTTACCGCGGGCGCCCGCGTGCGCCAGGCCGTGCGACTGGCGGTGGCCCGACAGATCCACGACCTGGGTCCCGCCCATAGCCAAGGCCAACGTGCCGGCGCCCTGCTGACCACGGCGCAAGACCAAAGCGAGGCCTTGGAGGGCTATTATGCCCGCTACCTGCCGCAAAAAACGCTGGCGGTTTTTGTGCCCCTGGCCATGGTTGCGGCGGTCTTCCCGGTGGATTGGCTGGCGGGGACAATCTTTTTGATAACCCTGCCCCTGGTGCCCCTGTTCATGGCCGTGGTGGGCATGGGCGCCGCCGCGGCCAGCCGCCGGCAAGCCGTCGCATTGGCTCGCATGAGCGGTTTTTTTCTGGACCGGCTTCGGAACTTGGCCACCATCAAGAGCTTCGGCCAAACCGAGCGGGAGCTGGCCGCGGTGATCCGGGTATCTCATGACTATCGGGACAAGGCCCTGGGGGTTTTGAGGCTGGCCTTTTTGTCCTCGGCGGTGCTGGAGTTTTTTGCCGTTATCTCCATCGCCATGGTTGCCCTTTACATCGGCATGAGCCTGTTGGACCTGTTTCACCTGGGACCGGCTGAGGATGTGACACTCTTTATCGGGCTTTTTGTTTTGATGCTGGCGCCCGAGATTTTTTTGCCCCTGCGGAAACTGGCCGTTTATTACCATGAAAGGGCGACCGCCTTGGCCGCGGCCGAGCAACTGGAGGGATTGCTGGCCCAGCAACTATCAGACCATATTCCCCCCGCTAACAAAGCAGAAACGTCCCGGCCAGACCGCGGCCCCCTCGGCCTGGAGATCCGGAGTCTAAGCAAGACTTTCGAGGCGGGTACCCGGCCGGTGCTGAACAAAGTGACCTTGACCATTGCCCCCGGGGAAAAGGTAGCGCTGGTCGGCCCCAGCGGCTCCGGTAAGTCCACTCTAATCGCGACACTGATGGGCTTTGCGGCCGCCGATGGCGGGGAAATGCTGGCCATGGGCCCGGCAGGGCAAGAAGTTGCCTTGCAGGTCACGCATTTGGCCTGGCTGGGTCAACGGCCTCATCTCTTTCACGGCAGCCTGGCAGACAACATTCGACTGGGCCGACCCAGCGCGACGGATCAAGAGGTTTTGGCGGCCGCCGACGCTGCGGAAGTCTTGTCCTTTGCCGAGGACCTTCCCGATGGCATGGACACCCCGTTGGGTGAAGACGGCCACGGCCTATCCGGCGGCGAGGCTCAGCGGGTAGCCCTGGCCCGGGCGTTTTTGCGCGATGCCCCCATCGTGCTGCTCGACGAACCCACCGCCCGCCTGGATAAAAAAAACGAGGCGGCGATCCTGGCCGCCTTGGACCGCCTGATGGAAGGGCGCACCGTCTTGGTGGCCACGCACAGCCCTGCGGTGATCAGCCGCATGGACCGGGTGGTGTTGCTTAGCAATCTTTCCGAGCCGAGACCTGTTGAAGAGCGCCTCTCATGAAAGATTTGGGCTTTTTCCTGAGCCTTTGGCGGCAGCGGCGCGGTACCATGGTACTGGGCGCTTTTCTTGCCCTGATCACCTTGCTGGCCATGATCGCACTCTTGGGTTTGTCGGGCTGGTTTATCGCCGCCTGCGCCCTGTCGGTCCTGGCGCCCAGTGGCCAGATTTTTAATTTTCTGCTGCCGTCGGCCGGCATTCGAGCCCTGGCCGTGGTGCGCACGCTGGGGCGCTATGGCGAGCGGGTGATCAGCCACGACGCGACCCTGCGCATCCTGGCCGATCTGCGCGGCTGGTTTTTCCGCCAAGCCATCCCCCTCGCGCCGGCCGGCCTGTTGGTCCATCGCAAGGGTGATCTTTTGGCCCGCATCACGGCCGACATCGATGCCTTGGATCATCTCTATCTGCAGATTCTGGTGCCGCCGGTCATCGCCGTACTCGCCGTCACAGGTGCCACGCTTTTCCTGTGGCTGTTTTTGCCCGCGGTCGCGCTATCCACCTTGGCGCTGCTGGCCGTTGCCGGCGTGCTGCTGCCTTACCTCATCCAGAGGGCGGCTCATGTCAACGCGCGGGCCCTGACCGTGCGCGCGGCCACCCTTCGGATCGACCTTTTGGATTTGATCGAAGGGCTGGCCACCCTACGGGCCTATGACGGTGGTGGGGCCCAGATCGCCCGCATCCAAAAAGCCAGCGACGCTCTGATCCGGGCCCAGACTCGCCTGGCCCGCCTCTCCGCCACCGGCGAGGCCGTCATGGTCCTGCTGCTGGGTGCTGCCGTGGTCGCTGCCTTGACATTGGGCATTCCCTTTTTGCAGGCCGGCGGTTTCGACGGCGCGAGCTTTCCGGGCGCCCGACTGGCGCTGATCGTTTTCTGCGTCATTGCGGTGTTCGAGGCCGTGGCCCCCCTGCCCAATGCCTTTCAATCTCTCGGGCAGACCCTTGAGGCCGCCAAGCGCCTGCGCCAAATCGCCGCGCAAACACCGCCGGTGATCTTTCCAGCGCCCAATCAAAGCGCCGCCCCGCCGGGTGATATGACGATATCATTTCAGGCGGTCACCTTCGGCTATGAGACCGCCCGAGGTCCGGTGCTGAAGGACCTGAGTCTGACCGTGGAGCCAGGGCGAACGGTGGCCATCAGGGGGGCCAGCGGCGCGGGGAAATCCAGCCTATTGGCGCTCTTGCAAAGGCACCATGATCCACAAGAAGGCACCATTGAGATCGGCGGCCTACCTCTTAACCACCTGGGCGAAGAGGATCTTGCGGCACTCGTTGGCATCATGGATCAAAGCCCGCAGCTCCTGTCGGGCAGCATCAAGGAGAACATGGCCCTGGCCCGGCCCGAGGCGAGCGAGGCGGAGATGATAGCCGCCCTTGCCCAAGCCGGCCTGGGGGATCTGATCGAACAGCTCGGCGACGGGCTGGAGAGCTGGGTGGGGGATCACGGGCTGCGCCTTTCCGGTGGGGAAGCCCGGCGCCTGACCATTGCGCGCCTGATCTTGCAGGACCCACCCATCTGGCTTTTGGATGAGCCTACCGAAGGGCTGGACCTGGCAACCGAGGCCAAACTGTTGGAGACTCTGGCGCCCCTACTCGCCCGAAAAACCGTCTTCCTGATCTCCCACCGGCCTGGACCTCTTGGCCTGGCAGACCAAAGCTACCACTTAGAAGAGGGGCAATTGTTCCCGGTTACGGCTTCTCCCCTGCCAACAGAATACTTGCCACAAGACTACCCGCTTCAAGATTAAGTCGCCTCAATTCTAAAGGGACCGCCCATGAAGTTTTATCCGCAAAAAGTCACCCAAGAGGATTTGGACCCTTGGCCCTTTGACAATCCGAATTCTCAATACAAGATCCTACGCGGCAACCCCCAGGCCCGAGGCCGCTTTGATCTGGGAGGTCCGGGCGAGACCCATCGCCTGGGCATTTGGGCCTGCAGCGAAGGCGCCTTTGAGTGCATCGAACAGGGTGAGGAGTTACAGACCCTGCTGGAAGGGCGCCTGCGTCTTGAGCGCGAGGATGGCAGCGAGTACTTTTTCGCACCCGGCGACAGCTTCTTTACGCGCCCGGGCGAACGCTTGGTTTGGGACATTATCGAGGATGTAAAGAAGGTGTTTTTCACCTATGACGCCAAGGCTAATAATTGACGGGCGGGCTTTGACCGGGTCCACCTGGGACAAGCATGAATTGGCGGTAAGGTGGCGCCAATTTCCGTTGTCAAGCAACGCGCCCCTCGCCATATAAGATGAAAGGACGTGATGTGCGTCCCGAGTCATTTCTGACCATGAAGAAAGGAGAAACCAGCCATGAACCGCGACGAATATGCCGAGGCGCTGAAAAAGAAAATCGACGAGTGGAATGAGCAGATCGGAAAAACCGAGGTTCAGATGAGAGCCGCGTCCGAAGAAGCGCAAGCCCGCTACGCCGACCAGATCGCCGAGATGCGCAGCCTGGCCGCTGATGCGGAAGACAAGATGCAAAGTCTGGTCCAAAGCCAAGCGGACGAATGGGAAAAGCACCGGGAAAAATTCGAAAAAGCCTGGGACGACATCGCCGCCGGGTTCGGACGCGCCTGGTCCCGCTTCCACTAAGCCCTGCCCGTCTTGAAGAATGGCCTGGCTTAATGACGGGCCTGGCTTAATGATGGGCCTGTATCGATGATTAGCCTGGCTTCAAGATAAGCGTGTCTTGAGGGCCGGCGCGCCTGGCATCATTCGTGCCAATAGCGGTTCGCTCGGAAAAGTTTGCCGCCATCCTGATTTGACTCAACCTTCAGTATTGTGCAACGCTGCACGTCGTAGGTGTTTAGAGTACAAAATGGGGAGGCGTCAAAATGGCCATCGAAGCACCATACTATCCCATCATCTATGTGCGCGGCTATGCCGCAACCCGCAGCGAGATCGAGGAAACCGTCGCTACACCCTATATGGGGTTTAACCTGGGCGCCACAAAGGTTCGCCAAGATTACGAGGGGGATATCAAGCGTTTCATTTTCGAATCGCCCCTCATCAGGTTGATGAAAGATGAGGGTTATCAAGATGCCTACAAGGATGGTGACTTTGTTCGACCGGGAGAAAAAGTTCCCGCCAAGAGCGTCTGGATTTTCCGGTATTACGAACAGGTTTCCGAAGATATCGGGGATGGGGAAAAACGCACCATCCCCAATTTCGCGCGAGACCTGCGGAGATTCATCTTAAAAGTCCGCGACCACGTTTGCGGCAAGAGCGCCAAAGCCCGCAAGAACTTCAAGGTCTATCTGGTCGCCCACTCAATGGGCGGCCTTATTTGTCGCTGCTACCTGCAAAACCTGTGCATACATGGGCTCAAGGCGGTCTATGGAGAAGACCCGGAGGATCCTAAGGTCCCATCGGCTAAGGATCAGGCAGCGGAAGCAAAAGAATTGGAATTGGGCAAACTTCCCGCCGACCAGATGGTGGACAAGGTGTTTACCTACGCAACCCCTCATAACGGAATTGAAGTTGCCGGGTTCAACGTTGGCGACTTCGGGCGTTTGGATTGGCTGCATGTGCGCAATTTTAACCGCGACTACATGTGCGAGTACCTTGCCTTGCCGAAAGGGAGCGAGAACGTCTCTTCCTTGAACGGCGCTTTCGATCCCAATCGCTTTTTCTGCCTCGTCGGCACCAATTATCGGGATTACTCAGCCTTCTTCGGCCTCTCAAAAAAAGGGACAGGTCCTCTGAGCGATGGACTCGTGATGATCAAAAACGCGGCCGTCGACAAGGCGCCCCGCGCTTTTGTCCACCGCAGTCATAGCGGTCACTACGGCATCGTCAACTCTGAGGAAGGCTATCAAAACCTTAGACGGTTTTTGTTCGGCAATATCCGGGTGGAAATTAGGTTGGTCGTCGATCAAATAACCTTGCCTGAAGAGGTGGAAGCCCAAGTCGGCGAGGACCGTAGCCGAATCAAAGCCGCCTATTATATCGAGTCAGCCGCCGCCATTCGCGGGCTCGGGGTTTTTGTCAACGAACGCCGGGTGACACAGGAGTCGGCCTTACGCAAAAAATATGAGGACCTTGCCCACACGCAAGAACCGGTTTACCTGTTCAGCGGATATCTCCTGAAAAGCGCCATTACAAACAAACCTGCGAAAGGCGGTGCCAAAAAAAAGACAACTGGCAGCACTCAAGAAGGCGAAAAGATGGCGTTCCGGATCGATTTGGGCATACAGGTGCCGGTCTATGAAATCGACAAGCAATTCTGGTTCGACGAGCATTTTGAGGGCGGCCAACTGTTCCAGGAGACCCTGACCTTTCATGTCTTGCTGAAAGGCAAGGATACCCGTGTGAGTTACCGATTATCATCGCTGAACAACAACAAAAATAGGCCTGAAGAAGTGGTCAAGTTGGATTGGGTAAACGATGAATTCTGGGAATTCGACGTGCCTATCGGGTTTAAACAGAGAACCAGGGACAAACCCAAACCCGGCTTCAGGGGCCGCCTTTTGGTGCGCGCATGGCCTTGGGGCACTTGACCATACCCGCCTGTTATTTCGAAGCCGATCGTGAGATTTCGTCCAGGGATCGGCCGGTTGTGCGCACGCCAAAGAGAAGGAGAAGGGCCGTAGCCACGCCGGTTAGGGCCATAAGATAAAAAGCACCGACAAAACCCCAATGGCCGAAGGCGGCCAGAACCGCTACCGGCGCCAAAGCGCCGCCCAAATGACCCATGCCATCGGTCGCGGACACACCGGTAGCCCGGATGCCGGTGGGGAAGTTTTCCGCCGTATAGGTGTAGAGGATCGGGATCAGCAGTCCGATGGTGGTCGAGGCGATAAAGCCGCAAACCATGATGATGACCATGGACGGCTCGCTTCCGATAGCCGCCAGGGACACGGCCCAAGCCAAACAGATAAGCGCCACCGTGGATTTACGTTCCTGCCGGTCGCTGATCCAAGCGGCACAGACCGCCCCCACCACAAACCCGATTCCGGTTAGAACCATAAAAGATATGCTGTGGGCCAGGCTGTAGCCTTCCTTTACAAAGAGGGTGGGCGCCAAGGTAAGCCAGCCGTAGTTGCCAAGGTAATAAATGAACCACACCGCGGTCATGAGAATCAGACGCCTTAGGTAAGGCGGCCGGATCAGATCGCTGAGCGCGCTATGACCGATAGGCGTGCAATCGGCGCGCACTTGGGGCGGCGGTAGGTCATCGTCCAGCTGAGCCCTAACCCGCTGTTCGGCTGCCGCGACCTCCGCCTCGGCCTGCGCTAGGCGGCCATGGCACACCAGCCAATGGGCCGAGGCCGGCAGACCGCGCCGCATAAGGCCAATGACCAAGCCGCCCAACCCACCGACAACAAAAAGTGCCCGCCAGCCCCAGTCGAAATGGGGCACCAAAGCAAGGGCGGCAAAGGGCACCACGGCAAAGCCCAACATACCCGCCGCAATGGCCCAAGCCGTGTTGCGGCCGCGGCGGGGTGCCGGCGAGAGCTCGCCCAAATAGGTGCTGACTGCCGAAATCTCGGCGCCGATCCCCATGCCAGAAATTAAGCGCCAAAAGATCAACCACCAGATGTCGGGACTGGTCGCCGACAACAAGGACCCGACGGTGAAAAAGGCGACGGAGATCAGGAGGCTGACCCGACGGCCCCATCGGTCGGCGATCCGACTGTCGAAGAAGGATCCGAAGATATAGCCGATCAGGCTAGCGGTGATGGCCCAGGCGGCCAGCTCCGAGGAGATGCCGAACTGCTTGGCCACCACCGGCACGGCAAAGCCGATGGTCACGATGTCGAAAAAAGCAAAAAAGAAGCCAAAACCCACGATCCAAAGCACGGACTTGGGGTACGGCCAGACCGGCAATCGGTCCAAGCGCGCCAGGATGGATGGCCCGTCCAAAGCAGTTGCTTGATTGTTTTGGTCGCCGGTCATCCGTCCCCTACTCACTTGTGCCTAATAACGCTACAGTATGACATCCGCCTTGGCTATCGATGAAGCAGTTTGGGGCGCTTGACAGAAGAGACGGCGCGGTGTTCGGATGGCCGCCGTTTCATGACTCCACCCGTCAGAGTTCAGAGGATCGAATGCCCAAAGTCAAAAGCGAATTGATGGGGGATGCCTGGTCGGATGCCGAACCGGGGACCGATCCGGTGCTCTACGGCCAGGCCACATTGGACCCGGTCGGCGCCTTTGAGGCACGGAGCTTACAGAGCTTTACCCTGACCTATACGGCAGGGCGCTTCGGCCTGGACGACACGGGCGCGATCAAGATCGTACACCGCTATTCCAACGATTGGGGCTACCTGCAGATCGACGACCCGGCGGGCTACAACTATGTGACCGCCCGGGCCAGCAACGGATCGCGGCTGCAGCTCGCCTATCAGGATGGGGGCGAACAGCGCCCCTGGTACCGGTCTCTCAAGGTGACGGTGCGGGGCGACGGCCTATACGAGGGGGATCAGATTACCATTCTGTTTGGGGATCGCTCGCAAGGCTCGCCGGGGCTGAAGCTGCAAACCTTTTGCGAGAGTGGTTTTGAATTCAAGGTCTTGGCCGATGTCTGTGCGACCGGTCATTTTCTGCCGATCCCCGATACGCCCATAATCTCTATCGTGCCCGGCCCGCCAGCCCGCTGGAAAGCGGTATTGCCCAGCCTACGCCGACCGGGCGAGGTCTTTCGCCTCGGTCTGAAGGCGGAAGATCTATGGGGCAATCCCACCGATCAGGCGGAAGATACCCTGTACCTGGAAACTTCCCTGCCTATCGACGGTCTGCCCGCGCGAATAGATTTCACCCCCGGTCAACGAGCTGTCGTGCTGGACGGATTGTCGGTGGCCGAAGAAGGCACCCTGCGCGTTACCGTCATCAACCGCGACGGCACGACCGTGGCGGAAAGCAATCCTCTTGTCTTGCAAGCGGGGGAGCGGTCCGGATATTGGGGGGACATGCATGGGCAAAGCGGCGAGTCCGTTGGCATTAACACCGCTGAGGAATATTTCCATTTTGCCCGGAACCTAGCCTTCTTGGACGCCACGGGACACCAAGCCAACGACTTTCAGATCAACAACGCTTTTTGGGATTTGATCAACCGTTTAAGCGCCGACTATCAAGAAGACCATCGCTTCGTGACCTTTCCCGGCTATGAATGGTCGGGCAACACGGCCGTAGGCGGCGATCGTAACGTCTACTTCCGGCGCGAAGGACGTCAGATTCGTCGTTCTTCTCACGCCCTTTTGCCCGATCGCTCGGATCTGGAGACGGATGCCAACACGGCGGCCCAACTCTTTAGCGATTTGCAAGACGAGGACTGCGTGGTCTATGCCCACGTGGGCGGACGCTATGCGGACATCGAGCAGGCCCACGATCCGCGGCTGGAAAGCGCTATGGAGATTCACTCGGCCTGGGGCACCTTCGAATGGCTTTTGACCGATGGCTTTGCCTTGGGCCACCGCGCCGGCGTGGTTTGTAACAGCGACGGCCACAAAGGTCGGCCCGGTGCCAGCTATCCAGGCGCGGCCAGCTTCGGCGCCTACGGGGGCCTGACCTGTTTTCTGGCCAAGGAGCTTACCCGCGACAGTATCTTTGAGTGCCTGCGCCGGCGCCATCACTACGGCACGACAGGCAATCGCCTCCATTTAGAGGTAACGGCCCGTTTCGAGGACACGGCCGTGCTTTTCGAGCGGGATCCGCGGTTCTTCCCCGATGCCGGTCAGCCGACCCGCGAGGCCATGATGGGGGACATCGTCCAGACTGACGAGGAGACCGTGGAACTGGCCCTGCGCTGTATCACCCAAACCCCGATCGAGCGCATCGAGGTGCTGAACGGGACGACGGTGGTTCGGACCCTGCGGGCCTTCACACAAGAAAACCTGGGCCGGCGTATCCGGATTATCTGGGAAGGCGCGGAATACCGGGGCCGGGGGCGGCAGAGCTATTGGAAGGGCCAGGTGCGCGTCTCCAGCGGGCGGATTACCCGCATTGCGCCCATCAACGCCTGGAACCACGAGCGGCCCACCGAGTTAAAAGGGGACAACTTAGTGACGTTTGATACGCTCACCACAGGGAACTTCGGCGGCTTTGATGCTTGGATCGAGGCGCCTGCCGACGCCCGACTGGAGATTGATTCGGGGCCAGTGACGGCAGAGGTCGCGTTAGACGAGATTGGACTTGAGGACTTGATGCTGGAGGCGGGCGGCCTGAACCGACAAATGCGCCTCTTCCGGTTGCCCGACGTGAACGATTGCCGGGATATGGCGCGTCTGATCCAACTGCCCCTGGCGCCGGAGGGTGATAATCCCCTATGGCTAAGAATAACCACCGAGGACGGCTTTAACGCCTGGTCCAGTCCGATTTTCATTTATCGGCAGCACAAAGACCCGCTCTATAAAAATCCGTAAAGCTCCTATTCCGCAAAACTCATCTTGTGGCCGTCAGTCATGGAGAAGGGGGATTTGTAGTGATCGCCCTGCACCCAATAGAGGGTACCGTCCTCGCGCATGATGTCATAGCAGGGCCACTTGCCTGAATTGTTCCACTCGGAACAGTACTTACCCTGCTCCATGTCCACCTTCCAGCGGCCCCGATCGGGCTGCGTCCCCTTAGCCAGATAGTCGGTCCAACCGGCAGCCGCAAAAAACTGCCGCGTGGGCACCCCGCGATGTTCGCCCAGGGCCGTGCGGTCGGTCAGGAGGGCGGCAATCTCCTCTCCGCTTAATTTCCCATCCTCCAACTTGCTGCCGGCCTGAAGCGGAAGGACCATGCCCGCCGCCAAGAGGACACTCAGACACACCAGGCAGAGGGTGTTGGTCACAAAAGAGGGCATGGTTCTATCTTTCAAAATGGATGGACCTCATATTCAAAGGGATAACTTAGGCGGAGGGAAGCGACAAGACCCCAGAGAGGTGTCACCCTTCAAGACTCCGCGACCGGCAATCCGCAGTCCTTGTAGTCGCGCCCAGCACATTCTTTCGCGAGCGCCTTGGCGCGATCCATCTGATCAGCCAAAAACCGTCCACACGGAGCGGATTATCACTCCTTCTCGAAGAGTTCCGGGATGAGCAGGTAGGCGGCAAAGAAGAAGCAAAGGGCGCCGCCTAGGGTGGTGATGTTGGCGGCCTCTAGAGCCAGTGTCTGAGCATCGGGCAGCGCGAAACTGGCCAGGGCGGAGGCTTGAAAGAGCAGCGAGCCTGCCAGGTTTATCATCACAATCCACCAGGCAAGGCGCCGGGGCCGAAAAGACCACAGGCGGTGAGAATCCTCCATCACCGCGCAATAGCTGGCGGTAAGAAAACAGACCGACCCTGCCATGTTGGGCACCCAGACCAGCAGGTCCTGCGCCGTCCAGTCCGCCTTTTGCGCAGCCAATTGAAGGATCAGGGCATCGCCCGTGTTCATATTAAACAGCAAGGTGCCGGCAAACTGAATGGCACCCGCCCAATAGGCCAGACTGCGGGGCGCCCAGCCCCAATAACGCCATGGCCCCCGTCGCCCGTCGGGGCCGACCCGGTTCAGCGCCCCATTTACCGCTTCAAGCCATTGCAAATAGGCCGCCGTTGTAAAAAAGAGAGATCCCAAGAAATAGGTCCAGGCGATCCCGTCCGGGGACAGCACGACGGCCAAATGGGATTGGGGCCAGGCCGCCGCCGAGGCTACGGCCGATGCCAGAGCAAAGTGGGCGGCCCCGATCATGAAAAGCACGGCGATCCACCAGGCCAGCCGCGACGGCGCCCAAATTCTCAGCCAACGCCACCCCGCAATGCGCTCGGCACGATGAGGGTCAAAGAGGCGAGGGTCAAAGAGGCGGGGGTCAAAGGAATGAGGATGGACCGCGGGTGAGGTGGCAGGCAAAGGCGCCAAGCCTTTACGGTGCCGCCGTGAGGTTCGCAAAAGCGCCCGGTCTTCCGCCAGGCGATGGGCGGTCCAGGTGACAAAGGGGCCGATGCCCCCCTGCGCCAGGGTCCCGATTGCCCCATCGTCGTGATCACCCTCCGCGTCGGGCTTCCGGCCGGGAATGTCTTGCTTGGCTTGGGACATGAGGGCTTCGGGGTCTAAACAGATTCGGGTATTAGTCTGACCCCTGAGCCGTACAAAAAAAAGTCAGAAACAAATCAGCCGGCAATAAAAAGCCAGCCCCATCAAAAAGGGCCAAGGCATCGCGGCACCTGCCTTTTTCCTGGATGCACACCCTGGCTAGGCAGTACGCACCGTCGCGGTAGAACTGCCGGATTTTCCATAGACTGGGACAGAGTCGTCGGGTCCTTGGATAGGCGGAAGTCATTGCGCTTCAAAAAGTCGGGGCCGATGATCATGGCTTTTCCCGGCTCGCCCAAAACAGCCGCCCCAAAAAGTGAAGTTTGATGTTTGCCAACTCAGCGCACCTTGTGCGCTCGCCCTGCTGAAGGCCCTTGGCCTTGCTCCAGGGCCTCGATGGATTTGGGCCAATCCTTTTTGAGCAAGCGCGACAAAGAGCGGTCGGCAAGGAGACGGCCGCCGGTTTGGCAGCGCGGGCAATAGTTTGTCTCATTGCTGGAGTGGCGAATACGTTGCACCGTCGTGCCGCAGTCTGGGCACGGCTTGCCATAGCGGCCATGGACCGCCATGCCAAGGCGGAAGGCGGTGACCTTTTCCGGAAAAGCGCCCGCCGCCTGGTCCCGCAAACGCCGGGTCCAATCGGTTAGGGCATCCCGGGCCGCAGTATGAAGACGCCCAACCTGTTCATCGGTCAAGTCGCGACTCATGGCCACGGGCGACAGCCCAGCACGATGGAGGATTTCATCGGAATAGGCGTTGCCAATCCCACTAAAGATTCGGGGGTCGGTCAGAGCCCTTTTAAGGGTGTGGTTCCGCCCTTGAAGGGCAGCTTTGAAAGCGGCCAGGTCCGCGGTGAGGACCTCAAGCCCGCCCGGATCTTGGTCGTTTAGCGCCGCCGCGCCGCGGCACAGCCAGAGGCCCGCCCGCTTCTTGGACCCGGCCTCGGTCAGCATCAAACTGCCGCTGGAGAAATCAAAGGCGGCCAAACCATTGCGTCCGCCAGGCAGAGGCGGTTTCCCCTCAGCGAGAGCGTCCCGCCAGTGGAGGCGCCCGGCGATCATGAGATGGATCACAATCCAAAAATCCCCGTCCAAGCCGATGGCGATTCGCTTGCCCAAACGCCTTAGGTCCACCACGGCCCGCCCCTCTAGATCACGCAGCGGCGGATCCACCGTGCGCAGCAAGAAGGGGCTCTTGATTCGCGCACCGCCAAAGCGAGCGCCGGTTAGGCGTGCCTCCATGGCTTCAATATAAAGGGCGATATCTGGCAATTCAGGCATGGCTCGGTTATACCAGAAGCGGGCCGTTACGGCCCATCTTCTTATGGCGCCAAAGGCCGAGTTAAAATGATAATAGTTCTTAGAAATAATTATTCAGCAATATTTTATTGTTTTTTATTTATAATTTACTTTAGCTTTTTTGGCCCTTTCGTTCCCTCGCAAAGTCTTGCCTTCGACCCGGAAAACCCGGCCAACCGAGGGGCCTCGATCTTGATTTACCATCGCTTTGGCGAGAACCGCTTTCCGAGCACGAACACACCCGTGGCGCAATTGGAAGACCACATCCGCTTGCTTCAAGAGGGGGATTTTCAGATCCTGGCCTTGCCGGAGATCGTCGCCAGCCTGTTGGGTAAGGGCCCACCTTTGCCCGAGAAGACCGTTGCCATCACCGTGGACGATGCCTTTGCCTCGGTCTATCGGGAAGCCTTTCCCCGGCTGCAGGCCGCCGGCATGCCCTTTACCCTCTTCGTGGCCACCGACGAAATTGACCGAGGCGGTGCAGCCTTTATGACCTGGGACCAGATCCGAGAACTCGCTGCTGCCGGGGTGACCATCGGCGCCCATAGCGCCAGTCATGGACACATGGCCGACCATCCCCAAGAACTTGTGACAGCCGATTTGGCCCGCTCAAATCAACGCTTTTTGGAGGAGTTAGGGGCCATTCCGGACCTCTTTGCCTATCCCTACGGCGAATTCAGCTTGGAAACAAAGGAACTGGCAGCCGCGGCCGGCTATACCGTCGCTTTCGGACAGCAATCAGGCGTGGCCAACCGGGCCTCCGATCCCTTTGCTCTGCCCCGCTTTCCCATGAACCAGGCCTATGGGAACGAGGAGCGCTTCTTACTCGCTGTCAAGGCCCTGCCCTTTCCGGTTCACGATGTGAGACCGGCCGATCCTCTAATTGTTGAAAACCCGCCGAGCTTTGCCTTTTCCGTCGATTCCCAGGTGGTCGGTCCGGCCGACATCGCCTGCTATGCCCCGGGCATGGGCACGGTGCCGGTTTCGCGCCGGGAGGAGCGCGTCACCGTCACCCTGACCAAAGCCTTCCCCGTCGGGCGCGCGCGCATCAACTGCACCCAGTGGGCCGCGCCAGAGCGCTTTCGCTGGTATGGCGTTCAGTTTTTAGTGCGCTAGAAAGAACGCTCGGCGCTACTGGCCAAGTCCGTCCTGATCCGCTTCGGGAATGTCGATTTCCGGGGCGTCGGGAACCGGGGGCACGTCGACGTCGCTGGTGTCGCTTTGATTGTCGATATCCGTCTGATCGGATTGGGCGTCGATATCCAAATCGTTGCTCAGGGGCACCGGCTGAACACCTGACCCTGCTGGATCGTTCGCACCGTCTTCGTAGGGCGCCAAGGTATCCGGATCGATGTCGGCGTCCAAGGAACCGGTACTCAGCCCGCTGCTATCCGCATCCGCCTCGCCCGCATCGTCCGGTTCCAAATCCGAGGTATCGATGTCTTGATCCGTGCTAAGCTCGGTGTCGTAGTCGTTACTGTCTAGGCTGTCCTGGGCCAGCGCATCGAAGGATCCGACGGAGGCCAAGCCGCCGGCAATGCTGCCGGTTAGGCCAAGGGTGAGTAGAAGCGTTTTCATTTGGGTACGCAGGCCGGTCATATGGGTCGCCTCGGTTAGGCTCTACAGGTCAAACAAAAAACATCAATCAGAGTTCCATCCTTATGCCAGTTTAGGGCAAAAGCTGTTCCCATAAGGTAAAGACACCGGCTGCCTGAGCCAGCCGCCGGCCCCATCGCTTTACCCAGCCGCACATCCCCACGGTGCAAAGCTTGTCAGCCCATGGGCGCCAAGATAGGCTTTCCGCTATCACCCGCCCCACCTTTACATAAGGGTTCCGCCACCCATGGAAGACGGCCTTACCATCCGCGAAAAACTCTCTTACGAGATTTATCGCTTTTTGAACCGTGACTTTTTGGCCGCCGCCATGGCCGCTTGCGCCTTGGTTGCCTATGCGGATAAAAAGATTAAATTATCCGAGCGATATCAGATTGATGCTATTCTTTCTAAAGATAAAGCATTAAGCCAATTTGATAGCGAGACGGCTACGCTACTGCTCGATAAAGACCTGGAAGACCTCAGGCAAAATGGCGCGGTCGCCACTCAGCGCCTGCACGACCGAGTCGGCAAGATGCACGGCCACGCCAAGCGCAGCCGGACCCTGCTGCGAGTCGCCTATCTGATCATCACCGCCGACGGCGACATCGACGAACTGGAAGAGATCGAGTTCGTCAACCTCTGCGTCCTTCTGGGCCACGATGCCAACACGGTATGGAAGGAGCTAAGAGGCGAAAGGCCGAGCCTTTGACAAACGAAACCTGGTTGGCGCTGACGGTGGCGCTGGTGATTTTGGGTTTATCTCCGGGGCCGGCCTGGGCGGCGGTGATTACCTCGGCGCTGGGCCGGGGCTTTGGCTCGGCCTTTGCCATGGCCCTGGGCGTGGCACTGGGCGACGTGGTCTTTTTGCTTTTGGCCGTCTTTGGCCTGGCCGTGGCGGCCCAAACCCTGGGCGAGTTTTTCCTGTTCGTCAAACTGGCCGGCGCGGCCTATCTGATCTGGCTGGGCCTTAACCTGTGGCGCAACCCGCCGGCCGCGCCAGAGGCACGAGAGCGGCGGCCAGACACGAGCCAGACCACAAAAAGAGCCTTTGGCCCCTTCTTGGCAGGATTTTCCCTGACCCTCGGCAATCCCAAGGTCATCGCCTTTTATTTGGGTTTTTTGCCGGCCTTTGTGGACCTGGCGCGCTTGTCAGTCATTGACACAGCGCTGCTCTCGGCCACCGCCTTTGCCGTTATTGCCGGATTGCTGACGGGCTATGCGGCCCTGGCCGCCCGCTCCCGGCGTTTGTTTCAGCAATCCGGCTGGCGCAGAATCCTAGGACGGGTGCTGGGCACTACCTTGATCGGCACCGGCATCGTGGTGGCCACCAGATAAGGCAGGGCCGGTTGAGGGCTATGGAACTCTTGCAGGCACCGACACGGGAATACCGCACCTGGACAGAGGACAGCCGGCGTTGGGCGCTGTACCGACCCCGCGCGGATGACATCGTGATCGCGACCTATCCCAAGTGCGGCACCACCTGGACCCAAAGGATCGTTGCCTCCCTTGTTTTCAAGACCGCCGAACCGGTCACGCTTAAGGATCATTCTCCTTGGATCGACTGTCGCTTCTTGATGTCAGAAGCCCAATTAGAAAAGGCCATGGCAAGCCTGACACATCGGCGATTTTTCAAATCCCATCTGCCCTTGGACGGACTGCCCTTATATGACCAGGTAAAGTACATCCACGTAGCCCGAGACGGCCGGGACGCGGCCTTGTCTTGGCATAATCATGTCATGGGATACCAGCCCGCGATGACCGAAAAGCTTGATGAGATTGGAATGAAGGAACCCCTATTGGGCAAGCCCTTTCCCACCCCCCATCCGAATCCGGCCGACGAATTTCACCGCTGGCTCACCGAAAGTGTCTGCGATTGGCAGTCGGACGGATTCCCCAACACCTCATACTTTCACTTCCAACAAAGCTGGTGGGATCAACGCCATCTTCCCAACCTGCTGATGCTTCATTACACCAACTTAAAGGCCGACTTGCCGGGCGAAATCCACCGCCTGGCGGCCTTTTTGGAGATTGAGCTCAGCGCATCCCTTTTGGATAAGATTGTCGCGGCGGCCAGCCTAGAGGCCATGCGGCGCGATGCGGCAAAACTCACACCCGACATTGATCAGATCTTCCTGGGCGGCGCCCAACGCTTTTTGAACCGTGGCATCGGTGGCCGCTGGAAAGGCCTCTACCGGGACGAGGACTTGGCCCTTTATGAGGACAAGATCACCCATTTGCTAACCCCGGACTGCGCCCAATGGCTGGAACAGGGCGGCCCCTTGCCCAGGGCCGGGGATAGGACAACATCATGCCCCCGATAGAGACCATCAAGATACGCCCGGCACGGGAAGGGGATCAAGGCGCAGTTTACGGCCTCTTCGAAGAGGTCCAATCCCTGCACGCGGCAGCGGAGCCCACCTTCTTTCGATGGCCGCAAAGGGATAACCGTTTCGAGGCTTTTTTTCACGAAACTCTTGAGAGCGCGGATCAAGACTTGATCTTGGCCTGTCGGGAAGGTCGACCCGTCGCCCTATGCCTTTATTGCGTTCAAAGCCATCCCGAAACCCTTTTCAAACAGGCTCGGCGTCTTGTTTACATCCAAGCGCTTACCGTCGCCCGCGCCCATCGCCGTCAAAGGTGCGCTAGCGCGCTGATCGATCATGTGAAGCAGGCGGCGCAAAAAATGGGTATCAGCGAGGTGGGGATCGATCATTGGTCCTTCAATGACGCGGCCCGTGCCTGTTTCGCTCGGTCGGGCTTTATCCTCAAACGGGAATACCTGAGGCTTGATTGCTGAGTCTAAAGAACGCCAGCACGGAGCGCATGTCAGGCGGACAACCGTAGAGACGGCAATCTGTGCGCCGCCCGTATCCGGGGAAAGAAAAGTTTCCTATCTCTCAACCATAATACCTAAACATCTCGGCCCAAAGACCACATCGTCGGATCGGTGTGATCGGCGGGATATTCGGGTTCCTGAAATAGGATCCTCCGAGAGTCTTGCGGCGCGAAAATCCCCGAAAAGAGGCTGTGAAAAGAGGCCGTTAACCAAATTGTCCTATATTCCCAAGGTTGCTGGGGCTCGAACTGGTCGCTGAATCGGCCTCTTCTAAGAGAACCTATCATTTCGGGAAAATTCAAAAACCCACTACTAAGAATTTTTTCACTATAATTTTATTACTAATTTATATACCGGATTTCTAATATCGGGTATTACTGGAGCTAATCGGTTAGCTGAATACAAGTGAACTCGAGCAAATTCCCTTATTATGAAGCTAAACCTGATAAAGACTGAGAGTGAACTTTCAGAGTTGGAAGCCGACTGGCATGCCCTCTGTAATAGATCAGATCATTTTTTGTACAATCAGACATTTTCATACATTCATTGCACCTGGATGACTTATGATCGAGACAACGCGGGCGAACTGGCGGTTTTGATCGGTCGCGAGGACGGACGATTGGTCCTCGTGTTTCCGATGGTTGTCTTTCGGCGCGCTTTTTGGAGCACCGGCCGAATGCTTAGCGCCGGACCCTACAATAACTACACGGATTTTTTAATCGATCCTTCCCTCGACCGACGGAAGGCGTCTCAAGAGGCGTGGGCCTACATCAAAGAGGCGCTGAAGGTTGACTTTTTCGATTTGGGCACGGTCAAAGAGGACGCCGATCTGCTAGGCGCAATTGGCGGAGAAAATCTGAAGATCTTTGGTCATGACAACAGCGTATCTCATATTCGTTTTGATGGCTATGAGGACTGGGATAGCTATTACAAAAGTGTCCACAGCTCTCGATTTCGCCGCAGCCGCAGCCGCCGCTACCGCAGACTGGCGGAGAAAGGAGAGGTCTCCATTGAGGAGGTTAAGACCGAAGCAGAGATGCAATATGCTTTCGATTGGCTGTGCAAGTATAAGTCCGACTGGGGCGCGCGCCATGGCAAGATGGTCAGATACGCCGTTTCAGAAAAATTTCGCGACCTCTCCGTGGCGCTTTATTCACCACGTTTTGCACAACAATTTCTTTTCGTTCGCCTGTTGAAAATCAACGGACAGACGATCGCCGTCAGTTATAATGCCGTATGCGGACAGTTGATGCAGCTCATCTTTGCGACCTACGATTACGATTGGAAGCAATATGGACCGGGCAACATTCTCATGGATGCAGATTTCCAATGGGCTTTTGAAAACGGCATAAGGGAATTGGATTTCGGGCCGGGAACAGACAACTATAAGAAGGAATGGGATGCCCAATCCATTACCGCCAAACTATATTTTATTCCCCAATCAAATATTGGGCGCTGCCTTTTGGTCTGCCGGTCCCTATTGGTTTTCCTGCGCACTGTCTTCTACCGCCTGCCCATGTCCATAAGATCGGCGGTTGCAAAGTTGTTTCTTGGCCAAAAGCCGACAAGCTCATCGTCGTCACGGCTGCGCCAGCGCGCTCCTCAATCGCGTGAAACAAGAAGCCAAGAAGCAGGGAGCCAAGAAGCCGGACGCCAGGAAGCAGGAAATGGGCACCGTGAGAACCGATCAGTTGTCCTCTGACGACGACACCAGCGCCTATTTCATCCGAGCTGGTTTCATCCAACAAACGAGAATTTTTCTGGCTCGATTGCTGAGCCCCCATTCTGGCGAAGGAGCCTTCATTTTAGCCGGAGGTTAGGCTCACAGAGAGCGGGTCAATCGACCCGGGCAAAAACTATCGCCTCAAGCAGATGGTTAATTTGTGTGAATAAATTATGTTTATTTTGAGGATGATGTAAATTAGTCTATCCTCATATTTTTTCAAATTGATATTGATCGACGCTCGGTAAATCGTTTCCTTATTTTGAACCAAAGACCATTTAATGGACCTAAGCCTCGTAAAGACCGTGCAAGGACTTTCAGAGCTCGAAACCGAATGGTCTGCCCTCTGTGATAGATGCGATCGATATCACTACAATCAGACATTTCCCTATGCCTTTGGCGCCTGGAAAGAGTTCTATCAAAATGGTTCCGGCGAATTGGCGGTTGTCGTGGGCCGGGATCAGGGCCGGTTAGTTCTCGTATTTCCGATGGTCGTTTTTCACCGCCTCTTTTGGCGCCTGGGAAAAATACTCAGCGCCGGCCCTTACAATAATTACACGGACCTGCTGATCGATCCGTCGCTCGATCAGCTAGATTCAGCCAAGAAGGCATGGTCCTACATCAAGAAGGTCGTCTCGGCAGATCTATTTGACCTTGGCTATGTAAGCGACGATTCCATTTTGGTGCAGGTTATAAAACAGTCCAATTATAAGGTCGTGGCCGGCAACGATGTGCTGAGGATGCCTTTGTGCGGCCATCCGGATTGGGACAGTCTTTACAACCAAACCCATTCTTCCCGTTTCCGCCGCGAGCGCCGCCGTTGTTACCGCCGGCTTGCCGAAAAAGGGGACATAGAAATTGTCCAGGTCCACACTGAATCCGAGATGGCACAGGCATTCGACTGGATAGCCAAACACAAATCCGACTGGGGCGTGCGCCATGGAAAGGTCGTAAACTACGCTTTTTCGCCCAACTTCCGACAATGGTCGATTGGCCTTTTTGATCCGGGATTGGCGCAAAAAATCCTGTTTGTCCGATTGTTGAAAGTGGGCGACCGAATAGTCGCGGCAAGTTACAGCGCCATTTGTGGCAAGGTAATGCAGCTCATCTTCGTCACCTATGACCATGACTGGAAGCAGTACGGGCCAGGCAATATTCTAGAGGAAGCCGATTACAAATGGGCCTTTGACAAGGGCTTCCACGAACTGGATTTCGGTCCCGGAATTCAAGGCTATAAATTGGCTTGGACCGACAAGTCAGTTCCCATAAAGGGTTATTTAGTTCCAGACTCCTTGGTGGGTCGCTGTATCTCCTTTTACAAGACCTTTTTTGTATTCCTGCGCACTATTTTTTATCGGCTACCCTATTTCGTAAGATCCGCGATCACCAAACAGCTCTCCAAAGGTCAGGCCGTCGAGAAAGGCTCCCAGCTCCCATCAAAGACTGGCACGAGATCGTCGAACGAGGAATAGCCGCCCAGGCCAGGTCTCGCGAGTGCTCCTTACCGGTCTTAATCATGTTCCAAATGGGCCCAAACTCATCGTCCGATCGGTCATAAAGTTCGAAAAGAGACTTGGATTAACTCGAGTTCATCTTATGGCCACGGCGCGGCAAGACCGGAATCGCACATCCACCTTGAGGACGTTTTTAAGGAGGATGAGCCATGGATCGCGTAATCAACACGACGGATCAGCAGCGCACCACACTGGAATGCGGAACCGCGCTCACGACGGTACAACCCCTGTCCGGGCCCGAGACCGAACTTGAAGGGGTGTGGATGGCGGTGGCCGCCACGGTGTCGGGGCAACCCGCACCCCAGATTGTCGGCCAGCGGTTAAGCTTCCGCGACCGCCGCTTCAAAATCAGCAAGGACGGGCGCCTGTGCTATGGGGGAACCTTCAGCTTGGACCCCATGACCGAGGCCGAAGATGATCCGGCGCGCATCCGCTTTCATCAAACCGCCAGTGAAACCCTGATGGGAACCTGGCAGGGAATCTACGAGCGCAGCGGAAACGCCCTGACCATCGTTGACAACTCAGCCGCTATGACGAAACGACGCCCGATCAGCTTTGCCGAGTGGAGCAAGGAGGGATACGTGACGGTTCACTTTGTTCGCCAAGGGTAAAACACGCCTACCTGGAATTGGATTGCTAACGGAGGATTTGGACATGGAAAGAACTCAAACCATCGACGACACCTCAGCGGCGCTTTTGGGCGAGGGCAAGCTTTGTCCCATGAATTCGCCCGTTACCGAGCTGGAAGGCACCTGGCTGGCCGTGGAGGCCGCCATTTCGGGCCAACGGGTAGCAAATGCCATGGGCCAGCACCTGCGCATCGCCGGGGATCGCTTCCAGGTCACCAATTGGGGCCAGGTACGGTTCGGGGGTCACTTTGAACTGCTCCCTGGACGAGCCCGTTCAAAGATCGCCTTCGATCAACACGAGAGCGAAGAGCGCTTCGGACGCTGGCTGGGCATCTACGCCTTGGACGGGGACCGCCTGATCATCTGCCACAACGGCCCGGACCTGACCAAGCCCTGGCCCAAGAGCTTCCGCGGCCGTGGCCAACCAGGTTATGCCACGGTGCACTTTGTCCGTCAGGGGTAAAACTAAACCCCTTCACACGGCACTGATCGGCCGGACGCTGCACCCATTACATATGCATGTGGTGCATATGCATGCGGGTTGCCAAATCCCCTAGAACCCAGACGGTGCCAAGCACAATGATCAGGACGACCAGGGAGGTGAAGAGGACCAGATCCAGATCCTCACGTTTTTGCCGGCTGCGGTCGATATGGAGGAAATAGCGCAGGTGCACGACCAGTTGCACAAGCCCTAAGATGCCGACGATGGCCAGGGTCGTCCCGGCGCCAAAGGCACCGCTCAGGGCCACCGCAAAGGCAGCCACGGTCAAGACGACGGCCAAGGCAAAACCGATCAGGTAAAGACGCAGGTCCCGGCGGTAAGCGGCATTCTTATCCATAGACCCAGCCTCCAAAATAGACCACCGAGAAAATGCCGACCCAGATCAGATCCAGGAAATGCCAAAAGAGTGCAAAGCGCATCAGCCGGGTCTTGACCACGGGAACGAGCCCGAAGATCTGCATCTGAAAAAGCAACACGACGAGCCACACGCAGCCCATGGTGACATGCAGCCCGTGCAAGGGCACCAGACCGAAAAAGGCCGAGAGATAGCCGCTGCGCCAAGGTCCGCCGCCTTGGGCGACCATGGACAGGAAGTCCCGCACCTCAAGAACCAGGAAAGCGATCCCCAACACCAAGGTGAGCAACAGCCAGCCGACCAGCCGGGTTCGACCCTGCTCGTATTTCAGGGCCAGGGAGGCCATCCCCGCGGTCAGGCTGCTGACCAGCAGGGCCGCGGTTTGCAGGCCAAGCGAGGTGAAGTCGAAAAGCTCTCGCGGTCCCGGTCCACCCGCGGTCGCGCCAATCATGGTAATGTAAATAGCGAACATGACCCCGAAAAAGACCAGGTCGCTCATTAAGAAAACCCAGAAGCCGAAAATGATCGTTCCGGAGGAGTCGTGGTGAACGTCGGGATGGCCAACCAAGTTGAGTCCGGGATGCAGGTTGCTGTCCGTCTGGCTCATGGCTTGACCCCCTGTGGGGCGCCCTGTTGGGTATTGAGCGCCGACTCTCCCTCGGGCTCCGGACCTAACTCTGTCTGAGCCAGGCCCAGATTGGCGGGATCGTGCTCATGATCCCGGTTCACGGGTCGGGTATCCCCGATGCGTTTCAGCCAGGCCTCGTGGTCGCGGCGCACTTCCTCGGCCGGGATGACCCGCTCGTTATGGATGTCGAAGCTCCAGACGATCACCGCCAAAAGCATGGCGAGCGTGGAGGCGATCGCCAGCCACCAAATCCACCACACCAGCGCGAACATCCAGACGCCGCTGAGCACACACAGCAAAATGCCGATGGGTGTGTTTTTGGGTACTTCGATATCTTCATAAGCACCGTGGGGCTGATAGGCCTGTCCGGCGACCTTGGCCTCGGCAAAGTCATCCCTTTCCTTTACATCGGGGACAATGGCGAAATTGTATTCGGGCGGCGGCGCGGGAATGGACCATTCCAAGGTGCGTCCGTCCCAGGGGTCGCCGATGGGCACCCGGTTTTGGTCCCGCTCCGCGATACTAACCTTGAGCTGCCACAGCATTGTCATCAAGGCCGAGAAGATGCAAAAGGCGCCAATCACCGCGACAATCATATAGGGCACGAAGGCCGGATCGGCATAAGAGAAGGAGCGGCGTGGCATGCCCATTAGCCCGACAAAATAAAGCGGGAAGAAGGTCACGGTAAAACCGACGATCCAGAGCAAGGCCGCGCGCCGGCCGAGCTTTTCGTTCAAGCGGAAGCCAAAGGCCTTGGGGAACCAGTAGCTGTAGCCCGCCAGCAAGCCGAAGAGCACGCCGGGAATGAGCACGTTGTGGAAGTGAGCCACCAAGAAAAGAGAATTGTGCACCTGGTAGTCGATGGTCGGATTCGCCAGGATCACGCCCGTCAGGCCGCCGATCACGAAGAGCACCAAAAAGCCGATGCCGTAGATCATGGGCACGGAAAAGCGAATGCGACCGCGATAGAGGGTCGCCATCCAGTCATAGACCTTCACCCCCGTGGGCACGGCAATCAGCATGGTGGCGATGCCGAAGGCAGCGTTGATCAGAGCGCTCTGCCCCATGGTGAAAAAGTGATGCAGCCAAACGGTAAAGGACAGAACCGCAATGCTCATGGTGGCGATGACCAGCGAGGGATAGCCGTAAAGGCGCTTGGCCGAATAGGTAGAAAAGACCTCCGAGAAAATGCCATAGGCGGGCAGCACCAGAAGATAAACCTCCGGATGGCCGAACAGCCAAAAGAGATTGGCATAGTTCATCATGTTGCCGCCCAGATCGTTGGTGAAAAAGTGGAAGTCCATATAACGGTCCAAGCCCAGCAGCAAGGCGGCGGCGTTGAGCGGCGGCAGGGCAAAGATCATTAGGATCGAGGCGCAGACCACGGTCCAGGTGAAAAGCGGCATCCGCATGAAGGTCATGCCCGGCGCGCGCATCTTATAAATGGTGGTGGCGAAATTAATTCCGCTCAAGGTGCTGGCCACCCCCGAGACCACGATCGCCCAGATCCAATAATCCGGCCCCACCCCCGGATTGAAGGCGGCACCTGTATAGGGCGGATAGGCGGACCAGCCGCCGGTGGAGAACTTGCCCACCACCAGGGACACCATCAACATCACGCCGCTGGCCACGGTCAGACCCAGGCTGATCTGGTTCATCACCGGAAAGGCCACGTCACGGGCGCCGATCTGAAGCGGCATCACATAGTTGATGAAACCGGCCACAAAAGGCATGGCCACAAAAAAGATCATGATGGTGCCGTGGGTGCTAAAGAGCTGGGCAAAGTGATCCGCCGCCAAAAAGCCCCCGTCCAGGCCGAAGGCTTGCTGGGTGCGCATGACCACGCCCTCGATCACCCCGCGGGTCATCATCACCAGGGCAAAGACGATGTACATGATGCCGATCTTTTTGTGATCGGTGCTGGTCAGCCAATCCCGCCAGAGGGGTCCCCAAAGACGGTACTTGGTCAGCCCGATGAAAACCACCAGACCGCCCAGCACCACCACGCCACCGGCCCCGCTGGCGATGGCCTCGTTCAGGCTAGGGTCCAACAAAAAGGTCACAAAGGGTAAGGAATCCAGACTCAAGCGCCCGAAGATGTCCGACAGGGTCATTGGACACCCTCCTCTGCCTCAGACGCCTCACCAGCCCCATCGACCGCCCCTTCCACAGAGGCCGCAAAGGCCGGGGTGCCCGGCTGTTCATCAAGAGCCAGGGGGGCGCCGCTGTGGTAACGCCCGACGATCTTGGAGAACAGCATGGCATCGGGCAGGGTGAAGTAGATCGCGTCCGCCGGCATGGCATCGCTGGCCAGGGCCTGGTGGGCCTGGGCCCGGCTGCCCTGAACGGCCAGGGTGTTGTAGGCCCGCTCGTCCAGGGCGACGCCGTCAGCGCTCACCTTAGCCACCCAAGACTCGAAATCCGCCGACGGCAGGGCCTTGGTGACGAATTTCTGATCCACGAAGCCGTTGCCGTTGTATTGCATGTTCTCGCCCTGAAAATTGCCTGGCTGATCGGCCATCACGTGCAGCTCGGTGGTCATGCCGGGCATGGCATAGATCTGACCGGCCAGGGCCGAGATGATGAAGGATTGCATCACCGTGTCCGTGGTCAAGGTCATGGCCACGGGCCGCCCCACCGGCACGGCCATTTCCCCCACGCTGGCGATGCCCAGATCCGGGTAGATGAACAGCCATTTCCAGTCCAGGCCCACCACCTGGACCCGCACCGGCGGGCCCACGTCGCCCTCCGCCTCCCCCACTGCCTCAATCGGGCGATAGGGATCCAGCTGGTGAGTCGAGTTCCACAAGCCCACCGACATCACAATGATCAAAAGGATCGGCAGGCCCCACATGGTGATTTCCAGAGGCAGGGAGAATTCCCAGTTCGGGCGAAAGGCGCCGCCTTTGCCGGGTGCTCCTTGGCCATCCGCCCTGCGCCGGCGATAGCGCAGCAGGATCAGGGGCAGCAGGATCAAGACCGGCGCCACCGCGACCATGGTCAAGAGGGTCACCCAGATAAAGTGGGATTTTTGTTCGGCCGCGATGTGGCCCATGGGCGACATGAAGCTATCGCTGTCCGCCAGGCCGACCGCGGGCCAAGCCAACAGAGCTAGGCCGCAAACCGCCACCAGACCGGCCGCCACCTGAGCGGAGCGCCAAGATCGCCCGCAGGATCCGCCGCCAGATTTCTTTGAGACCATCCCAACCACTCGCTGGCCACCCCTGCCCTGCCATACTCCCCGCTACGATGACGGCCCAAGGCTAAAATTGCAATGGGGGGCGTCAGGAGAATTGGGTAGTGTGTGCGGTGAGGTATCAACTGGTCAAAGTTACAGTAAAGCCTGATGTAATTGGATTTTGGCCAATATCGAAGTCATTGACGTCTCCAAATCTTTCTTCACTCCTATCCTTTAACAAGCAAGGAGAACAGGAGGTTTTTTTGGCGGCAGCGCCGCCGGGCCTATTTTGACAGACCTCAGGCCTAACAGTGTGCCAAGCCGGAAACCGCCCAACATCCACCTTCGTCAAAAAGTGCCCCCCAACGCCAACCCCGCCCCATCCTAAAGACAGATGGGGCGGGGTGCGATTTGGTTTGGAGGGGGTAGTGTCGTCTTGCCTGGCGCCGTGGCGGCAGCGGCAGGGCTTTGCGCGGATGGTTGGCCGCGAGCCTTGCCGCTGCTCACCCTGCCCCGTCTGTCAGTTGGCCAGCCAGGCTTGGAAGCGTTCGTCCAGTTCGCTGCGGTGGTCGGCCCACCATTCGTAGTTAAAGAGCAAGGTGTTCTTGGCGTTGTCCGGGTTGGTGGGCATGTGGGGGGCCATGTCGATGCCCAGTTCGGCGTGCTTGCCCACCAGGGACGCGGAAGAGTGGCGGGTCGGGCCATAGGAGATGTATTTGGCCTGGTCGGCGAGCCGCTGTGTGTCGGTGGCGTATTTCAAAAACTTTTTGACCTCCTCGATATTCTTGCCGCCCGCGGGGATGACCCAGCCGTCGATATCGAAGATCTGCCAATCCCACATCATGGCAACCGGCTGTTTTTCCTCCTCGATGACGGAAAAAAGCCGGCCGTTGTAGGCGGAGGCGATCACCACCTCCCCGTCCGCGAGAAGCTGGGCCGGTTGCGCCCCTTGGGTCCACCAGACGACCGAATCCCGGATGGTGTCCAACTTGGCAAAGGCACGGTCCAGCCCCTCGGGCGTGGAGAGCACATCGTAGACCTGATCGGGCGCCACGCCGTCGGCAATCAGCGCCCATTCCATGTTGCCGATGGGCCGACGCTCCAGACTGCGCTGGCCAGGAAATTTCTCCAGGTCGAAGATGTCAGCGATGGTCTGGGGACCGTTCTCCCCGAAGACATCGGTACGATAGCCGAAGGTCGTCGAGTAGACGATCTGGGGAATAAAACAATTACTGCCGCCGGGGCTCAGCATGCCTTCGAAAAAATCGTCGGAGGCCGGAGTGCCGTCGGGCGCCGCGGCGAGATCTTGGTCCGGGTCGATCTCGAGCACCAAACCCTCGTCACAAGCAACGATGGCGTCGGCCGCGACCATGTCCAGAAGATCCCAGGTGACATTGCCGGCCTCGGTCATGGCACGCAGTTTGGAGGGCCCTTCGGCGGCGGAGTCGTCGTTGAGAATCTTGATGCCCGGATTGGCCGCCATGTAAGGCTCGTGGTAGGCCTTTTGCTGGCTGGCCGAATAGGCACCGCCCCAAGAAACAACCACCAAATCCGTTGCCGCTTCCGCCTGTCCAAAGGCGCCACCGCCAAGCGTCAACATCACGGTCCATGCAAGGACCCTCGCCCGCGTGCACGTAAACATCGCTTACTCTCCCTAAAATCAGCCGTCACATAAGATCAAAAATTGTTTTCGTTGCCCTTGATCAGCATGCCATTACCGTCAAGTTCTCCGTCCTTGTACATCTCCATGGACGGTCCATTGAGACGGACCTCGAAACACCGTTCCGGATTATCGCCGTATTGAAAACACATGATGCCGTCGTCAACACGCCAAGCGCCCGAATAGCCATCGGCGTGGATCTTGCCGTCGGGGGCGTAATACTCGGCAAAACCGGACCCGGCCTTGCTCATACTGCCTTGATAGGTGTGGTCGCTGACTGCCGCGGAAATCTCTCCCGCGCTCGGCGCCTCGTTCGCGTTGGCCGCAACGGCAGGCCACAACAAAAGGCTCGCCAAAACAAGGTTCCGCCCAAGACGAAAATAACCAACAGATTTCCCTGTCCACATTGTCTATTCGCTTTCCTATCTCTTTCATTAAGGTTTAGCGGTGCGACGGGCGCACCTCTTGAAAGTCAGATCAAAATCCTGTCCCTTGGGTGAAAGCTTGTCCAGCTGGGAAAATCGCACACCACCTTGCACAAACGCAGGTGTTAAACGTCAACAATTCATCATAGAATTCCCGTTGGACCGCCCCCCAACTTTTAAGGAAAACCCATGGTAAATTGGGACCAATGGCAAACACTTTTGGCGGTGACCCGCTTTGGAACCTACGCCGAAGCAGGTCGAGCGCTTAAGATTGATGCCACCACGGTGAGCCGGCGAATCAGGCACTTGGAAAAGGTCTTGGGCTTTGATCTTTTTTCACGGGACAACGACAAACTGGTTGCGACCAACAAATGCGAGCCCATTCTCGCCAGCATCGAGGCGGCGGCCGAGGCCATCAGAAAAGCAGAGCAAAAATCCGCGTTGGACGATGGGGCGACAGTCTGGCGGGACCTACGCCTTACCGCGGCCCCCTTTCTCATAACCAGTCTTTTCGCACCCAACATCGAACCGGTGGCCCACGATGCGCGGCTGAGGGTGGAGTTAATCGGAACGGCCAGCAACAGGGGACTGCACCGCCGCGAGGCGGACATCGCGATCCGCATCGAAGATCAGGCGCGGGAGCTTAATCTGGAGTCGCGGGGTATCGCTGCCGAGCCGGTGGGAACCTTATCTTACGCGGTCTTTTGCCATGCCCAGCGGGACCCTGAGACTTTGCCCTGGGCCGGCCTTGTGGACGACTATGATCGCAGCACCGGCAGCGAGGCCATGATCAAGTTGGCCGGCCAAGCAGGTTTTCGTTTCCGAGCCTATCACTTCGAAACCCTGAGAGAATTTGCCGGGGCCGGCGTCGCCCGAACGCTTTTACCCTGTTTCATCGGCCGCCAGGATTCTCGGCTCGTCATGACGGGGCCGCCAATCCTTGCCCAGCCCCTTTGGATGCAATACCACCTACATGACCAAGACGTTACTCATCTAAGAGCAGCACGAGCCTGGATTAAAGATCTGGCCCAAAAAATCGCCTAATTATGCTGACGGTATTTCCTAGGAACATGGATGGGATTCCAAAAAAGGGATCGGGCGGTGTGAAACGCGTACATCACCGCCACCCGACCCATTGCGAAAGCCCGAGGCCTCAACTCATCTTATAAAAATGCAAAGATTCAAAGGGCGCACGCCACCGCAGTCCGATGGTCTCGCCCCGGTCGTTTAGCTTGAAGGACAGGCGGATTGGCTGATCCATCGTCACAAAGTCGTAAGGGGACAAAGGCCGCAGCACCATGCCGTCGACATTAAGATGTCCCCCGTGCCAGGAGATCGACTTTTGCTTCATTGGGGAATGTTCGTAACGGCCCACATGCTGGGCCATCACTTCTCTCGCGACATCTTCAGTTTTGCCTCGCCGCGCCGCCGAAGACTCGCGCCACGCCGTCGGCCAGGCCCCGGTCCAGTCGGAGCGGACCAAGCCGGCCAGCTGTCCGTCCTCATCCCGCACAAAATGATAGCGGACCGGAGGCAAGGCGGGCCCGGCCGCAACCGGCAGCCTACCCACTCGACGGCTTCGGGCTGCGGTCTGGGATATTGGGACATCTGGATCCTGACGCGGCAAGAAGTGGTCATGTCCCCTCGGGCAAAGGACGTGGCGATCCCACGGCGTATCAACCTGCAAGGTGCCGTCCCCTAAAGAGACGTTCAACAGCAAATCGGAAGCAATCTGGTAGCGACCCAGGTAATCCGCCAAATCCAGGGCCTCGATTTCCTTTTCGAGCGCCCCAAGGTGGGCATAGGCGGTCTCGAAGCGCTGAACGGGGTCAGTCATTTCCAGCAGCTTTTGTTGCTCCTCAACCTCCAGAAAAAAGTTCTGGCCCGCCAGGTCCGTCAATCGCTCGGGATCGTGGCTTTGGCCGATACGGTCCGCCACGTCGGGCGCGAGCCCGAGCAGCGGTGCAAGTCTGAGGTAGAGCGCTCGGGCGGCGGCTGTCGCCTCACTGCTCAGGCCCCGGTGTGGTGACGGCGGGACCGCGATGGTGGCCCTAAAATAATCGTCGGCCAACTCAAGCCTTTCGATGCGCACAGTTTGCTGTCCTTCCACCAAAACCTTAACCGTTCCATCGTGGAGTTTGGCCAACTCAAGGAGTTTGACAAGCGTGCCGGTTTTATAAAGGTCGCCCGGCGCGATCTCGTCAATTTGACCGTCCTGTTGCGTGCAAAAGAGCAATACCTTGCTGGGCAGCGCCGCCTCGACCGCGTTTAGGGAGGTTTGGCGGCCAATAAAGATGGGCAGGACCGCACCGGGAAAGATCACCAAGTCCCGAAGCGGCACCATGGGTACCATCCTCTCCTCGTCTTGGAGTGCCGCTGAAGACTCAGCGGAAGCCGCCCGATCGAGATCCGCTTTCAATTTAGGCCAACTCCCATAGCCCTGTTCCCGGGCCAGGATCAATTGCGCGTCGCTGAGCTTGGCAGACCTGGGATCCAAGGGCCGGGGGTGAATGTCCCGCGCGCGCCTCATGGCATTGGTCTCGCCCGCCTGAAGATCGCGCAGCAGGATTTTGGCTTGCTTTTTGAGATAGTCGATGTTCACGCCAGCGGGTAAAAGCCCGCACTTGGCCGGATTTTTAGGCATCGCGCCCTCCTTCAAAAAGCCTGTTGTCCGCAAAATCAGGCAGAAAGAGGTGCTCTTGTCTCAAGCACACAAGGCTGGTGGGCATGGCCCTTCCCGCGGACGGGATGCGCCCAGGACGCGCGTTTTGTTACCATAGGCTCAAGATTTTGCCATGGCAAGCGCTGAAGAATTGTCGCTTTTCACCACGCCGAAAGAGCGTTAGGGAGAGGGTTTCCAGCTTGCCCGAGAGCCGTTTTATGACCCAGATCTATATCGATGCGGATGCTTGCCCGGTGAAGGAGGAAACGCTGCGTGTCGCGGCGCGCCATAAGGTGAAAGTCTTTGTGGTTTCGAATGGAGGTATTCGCCCCAACCCCTCGCCCCTGGTGGAAACGGTCATCGTGCCCGAGGGCCCGGACGCGGCGGACATGTGGATTGCCGAGCGCGTCGGACCCGGCGATATCTGCGTCACCCAGGACACGCCCTTGGCCGCCAAATGCCTGGAAGCCGGGGCCGAGGCCCTGCGGGCCAACGGCGAGGCCTTTACCACCGCCAACATCGGAAATGCCCTGGCCATGCGCGACCTGATGGCCGACCTGCGTGCCGCCGACCCTTTTCGGCCCGGCGGCGGGCGCCCCTTTTCCAAAGCTGATCGCTCGCGCTTTCTCGACCGCTTGGAAACCACGGTTCGTCGGGCTTTGAAAGAGGCGGCTAGGTCTTAGACGACCTACCCCTTAAATGTCAGGCGGCGACGCACCAATCTGATCAGGGCGCCCAGCATTGGCAGGTCCTCATAGAACTGGCGGGCGGCGTCCCAGTGGTCGATGTGACTCTGCACCCGACCATCGGCGGCGAAATGCAACTCGCTCATCCCCTCAATGCGCTTCTCAGAGCCACTCGGGCGAAAGCGGAATGTCATAGTCCAACGCAGGTAGCACAGCCGATTTTCCTCTGCTTTCTCTGAGAAGGCCACATCGCTTACATGAAAGCGAGGCTCATGCAAATCCTCGAGTGCCTGGCGCATCACGCCTACAAAGGCCGCCGCACCCTGGATGTGATTAAAGGGATCTTTAAAGAGCACGTCCTCACGGCAGAGTTCCGCAAGATCCGTTACGTTTTCCAGGGACAAAGATTCAAACAACGCGACATAACGCTCCAAAATTTCGCGGTTACTCGAGTCGTTGATCATGCCGCCAATCGGATCCCGCGCATCAGGAATCAAACCTCTCAGTTTCAGTGTCATCCTGTCCCTCTTTTTTATCCTTGGGCAAGAGCAGTCGGGTAAGGCGCAAGGCCACGCTTTGGGGTAGGAGCTGGAGGAGGCGTAAGCACCAGGCCAAACGTTTGGGAAAGGTAATCTCAAAACGACCACCGGCCAGACCCCGGTAAAAGGCTTGGGCAGCGGCCTCGGGCTCCATCAGAAAAGGCATGGGGAAGTCGTTTTTGTCGGTCAACGGCGTGCGCACAAAACCCGGATTGACGATCTGCAAGGTGATCCCGTCACGGGCCAATTCGGGCTGCAGGGATTGGGCCATGGCAATCAATCCCGCCTTCGTCAAGGCATAGGCGCTCGCGCCGGGCAAACCGAAGTAGCCGGCCAGAGAGGCGACGACCGCCACTTGTCCCCGTCCCTGGCGGCGCAAAGCGGGCAGCACGGCTTCCAAGCACTTGACCGTGCCGAGCAAGTTCAAGTCTATCAGCCGGCGGTAGGGCTCGGCGCGAAAGGGCTGACAATCCGTGGGCTCGTGGGTGCCGGCGTTGAGCACGGCAAGGGCGATGGGCCCCATCTCCTGCTCGATCTGGCCAAGCATGTTTGACAGGCTCGGGCTGTCCTGCACATCTATCGGCCAGGCGCGGATGTGTCCCGGCAGATCCCGCGCGTCATCCGCCAGGGATTGGAGGAGATCCTCGCGCCGGGCCGATGCGGCCACCTGCCACCCCTGAGCGGCCATTTCCAAGGCCAAGGCCCGACCCAAGCCTGACGAAGCGCCGGTGATCCAACAGCATCCCGAAGCGGGACTAAATGTCATTGGGCGGCGCCCTGAGTGATGGATTTCGGCAGCTTGTCAATCCGGCGATAGGTGATGTCGGCACCCCGGGCCTCGAACTGCAGGCCGGCCCATTCACCGGCCGGGCCGTACCAGATGGACAGATCCAGATCGCCGCTTACATCGAAACGTTCCGCCGCCGAGTTCTGACCCAAGATATCGATCTTTTCGGGCCCACGGGCCTCAACGCCCACCTCGATTAATCGGCCGCTTTGGCTATCCAAAAGCTGGCGCTTAGACATGGTGCCAGGCTGCCAATAGCTGGTGGGATAGATATCGGCCGGCGCCAGGTAGTTGCCCGAGGTGCCTTCGATCCAAAAACCGTCCTCGCGGGCCTGTCCCGAAACCTGGAAGGAATCCCCATTGTCATCGGTTTGGGTATCGATCTTGACCAGCTTGCCGTCCCGCCAGACCTCCCGATTCTTGTGCCGGTAGGAATAGAGGTTGATGAAGGCAAAGGTAACATCCAACGCGATATCGATTTCGACAGACGTCTCACCGTCCATTTCGGTAAAGGTGAGACTGTGATAGCCGATTGGGGCATCGTCCCGAAATACCTCGAAGGCCAAGACCCTGGCGTCCTCGGCAAACGCAGCAGTGCTGGACAGCGTTAACCAAAAAGTGGCCGCCAGCAGGGAGAGAGAAGCAAGATTTTTCATAGTCATTTTTACGTGGCGGCGGGATCGATAGATCACTCGAACCTCCATAAAATCAAGGCAAAGGGGCGGACTGAGGCCGCGTTAACCCGTCTTTTCCGGGGTGATAGCCTCGGCCTGCGGTGCCGGCTCAAGGACCGGGTCTGGTGCTGGATCGGGGGCCGGATCGGGGGCCGGATCGAGGTCAGCCTCGGAAAGAGGTTTGGGCTTGGGGCCCATCGCCAAGAGCAAGAAGCCGATCACGGCCGACAGAATGGAGCCCGTCAAAACACCCAGTCGAATCGAGGCGTCGAAATCCGAATGCTCAAAGGCCAGAGAACCGATAAAAAGACTCATGGTAAAGCCGATGCCGCAGAGCATGGACATGCCATAGAGTTGGACCCAGTTGGTGTTGTCGGGCATGGGTCCCATGCCAAAGCGGATGGCCAGATACAAAAAGCCGAAAACGCCCAATTGCTTGCCCACAAAAAGGCCCATGGAGATGCCCAACTTGACCGGCTCGATGAAACTCTCCAGACCAATTCCCTCAAAGGACACACCCGCATTGGCAAAAGCAAAAACCGGGAGGATCAAAAAGGCGACCCAAGGATGAAGCTTATGTTCCAAGTGCTTGAGCAGGGATTGGCCATGCTCGTCCCGCGTCTTTAAGGGGATGGCAAAAGCGGTAATCACCCCTGCCAAGGTGGCGTGAACGCCCGACTTTAGGACGCAGACCCATAAGACCAGGCCTAAGAGCACGTAAGCAGTCAAACGGGTCACTCGAAAGAAATTGATGAGGAAAAGCCCCACCACGGCCGCGCCCCCCACATAGAGCGCATCGATGATCAACTGGTCCGTATAGAAAATCGCGATGATGATAATCGCGCCCAGGTCATCGATGATGGCGACCGCGGTCAGGAGCACTTTCAAAGATAGGGGTGCTCGGCTGCCCAAAAGGGCCAGTATGCCTAACGCAAAGGCAATATCCGTGGCCGCCGGGATGGCCCAGCCGTTGAGCTGGGCGCCGCCATCCAGGTTGATCACCACATAGATCAGGGCGGGCACCACCATGCCACCCAACGCGCCCATGGCCGGGATGGACAAACGCGCCGGCGTGGAAAGTTCGCCTTCCAGAAATTCCCGCTTGATCTCAAGGCCGACCAGGAAAAAGAAGATCGCCATGAGCCCGTCGTTAACCCACAACAACAAGGGCTTGGCGATTTCGAGCGCGCCAACCTGGATCGCGACCGGCGTGTCGAAAAAGGCCACATAAAGACCGCCGAAAGGGGAGTTGGAGAGAACCAGGGCCGCCGCGGCGGCAAAGATCAAGATGATGCCGCCGGCCGCCTCAAGCTTCAGGAATTCCCGGGCCAGGTTGAGTGGCATGTTCGCCCCCTCGGTAAAAATCAAATGCCAAAAATTTCTTCTAGTTTACCCGCCGAGGGTCTTTGATCAATGGCCTAATGTCGCGGGATTATTGCCGCCAGCGCCAGCAGCCAGTCCCATTACCAATTGTTGGGGTTGCCTTTTTCAATCTGCAATCGCCCGGCCGGTCCGCCGCTCTCGTTGAACATCAGCACCTCATCGCCCTCGCGGGCAACCGTACGGCAGATGTCGAAATCATTACCGGGCAAGTCGAAACAAAGGCGATTGTCCTTGATCGACCAAGTCCCCTCGAAGGCCTCACCGTCCCGCTGACCGCGGATTTGGCCGTCGGCTTCGAAAAAGCCTTCAGCCTGGGCCAAGGACCGGGTCACCACCGACAAGGTGTTGCCCGAGATCAAGTCTTTGATTTGGTCCCCATCTAGGTCACTCGCCGCGCCGGCGGACGTAGTCATGAGAACAGCCAAAAAGCCACCGCAAAGCCAAGCTTTCATCGGGTTATCCCTTCATTTCCTATCCGCCACCCTGGCGGGCTCTCAGGATATAAAGGAAGGAGAGTGCAAAAATTCCAGGGGATGATAGGCCGAGCCTCTCACCCGCGGCGCAGTTCGCCCCAGAAACTGGCCGCTAGGACGGAGAGAATTTTCCAGGCAGCCCCGCAGCTTCCCGCCAAGGTGCCGGAAATCTTCGACTGCCCGATTCGCGCCCGATAGTCCACCGGCACCTCTCTAACCGCCAATCCATGGCGCACCGCCTTTATCTGCATCTCGATGGTCCAGCCAAAGGTCGGATCGGCCATCTGCAAGCCTTGCAGGCAATCCCAGCGAATCGCCCGAAAAGGACCCAGATCGGTAAAACGCGGACCGCCGATTATTTTCAACAGCGAGCAGGCCAAGGCATTGCCCCAACGCTGATGGGGCTGCAAAGCGCCCTGGCTCATCGTTCCAAGGGTGCGGGATCCGATCACCAGCTCGGCCCGGCCATCGATGATCGGGTCCACCAAGCGGCCCATCTGCTCGGGAAAATCACTGCCGTCGCCATCGAGGAAGACGACGAGATCACAAGGCGCCGGCCCCAGGTCACAGGAAGCCGATCGGCAAGACACAAGCGCTTTGATCCCGGCCAGACAGGCCGTCCCATAGCCCTTTCGAGGCTCGCGCACCACCCGCGCCCCGGCCGCCCGCGCCGCGCTCGACGTCCTATCGCAGGAGCCGTTGTCGACGACGATGATCTCGTCCACCCAGGCCGGCACGGCCTTTACTACGCCTGCGATGGCTAGAGCCTCGTCCAGCGCCGGGATGATCACGGCGATATGTCGGCTGTCCCTCATGTGGGACCCTCGCGCAGCGGGCCCGACAGCCTGGCCGCAAGGAGGGCACGATCCCGGCTCGACCACCAAGCCAGCCCCAACAAGAGCCAAACCGGGAGGTATTCCAGCCACACGACCCCATGGTCAAAGAGGTCCGCCTGCCCCACCGCCTCTAAGGGAAAGCGCAGGCCATAGAGGGGCAGAAGCGCTGTCAGCAAAAGTAAGGGGAAGCTGGGGCACAAGACTAAAAAGGGCACCATCCAGCTGTAATACCAAGGAAACTGAGCCGGGCTGAGCAAAAAGAGCGCGGCAATGCAGATAAGAGCGCGCTTGGCCAGCTCGGCATCATCCCGGGCTCGCTCCCAATTGATCCATAAACAAAGGGCCACCAACCCCATCCCGATCATGACTCGCGCCAAGAGACCCGCAAGGACCTGATCCGCGCCGGCCTGATCGGTGCCAATCAAGGCCAAAAGACCGCGCCAAGCGGCTTCAGCGAGCTGAAAGAACCCATCGTTCATGGCCCAGCCCACGCCGAAGGCCACAACACCCGCCCCTTTAGCCGAGGCGCCGCTCTGCAACGCAGCAACAAGCGGCCAAGTCATGGGTAAGGTTATCAGCGCCAAACCCAGACCGAAGAGGCTAAGCATCCAAGCGCCCTCCCGCCAATCGGCCGCTGCCTGGCGGGCCACAAGGGGAAGCAAGAGGACGGGCCAGAGCTTGATCCCGCAGGCCAAAAGCAAGGCCGCCAAAGCACCATAGGCCCGGCCCCGATAGAGCAACAGCACGCTGGCCAGCAAACAGGGCAAAAGCAACGCATCCATATGGGCGCCGTTCACCAGCTCCTTGACGATCAGGGGGTTGAGCCAATAAAGGCTGATCCAAAGGGGCGACCTTCCCAAATGCCTCAGGAGCGACAGCAGCAAGAACAGGGTCACGCCCTCGGCCACCAACAAAAGCGCGCGCCAAACCACCAGGTCCCAGGGCCCCAGCCAATGGGACAAGGCGAAGGCCGACTGGGCGACGGGCGGATATATGGTCGTCAGATGGGGATGATTGACCCGCTCCAAAGTGTTGGCGCCGGCAGCGCGCAGCCCGTCATATGCCGGCGGCGCGACCCCATTGAGGACCTCCAATGGAGACAGCTCGTAGGGACTCATGCCCCCAAACAGGACCGCGCCATCCCAGAGGTAGCGGTGAAAATCCGTCTCGAGAATGGGGTCTGAAAACAACAGGGCCAAACGCATGGCCAAGCCGACGGCCAAGATCCACAGCAGCGGCCCCCTCAGGCCGTGCCCCAGATCTGGCCCGGCGCGGATCAAAGCCGGCAAGAGTAGAAAAATTCCGCCGGCCGCCACGGATAAGCCCACCAGGCCATAAGCCGGCAAAAGACTTATGGACAAACCGTTGGAAAAAAGCGGGCTAATCCAGGCCAAGACCGCCGCGTAGCCGAGCAATATCAGCCCCATGGCAGTCCAAGCAGTGGCCCCTCGCGTGGATGGATTTGCGGCGGCGCCTGTCACAATCTGCCTGACTCGCCGGGCACAACGACCTCCCTCAAACGTTTTCTGGCACTCTAGCGCCGCGCCTTGCTGCCCCCTTGCGGGCTGGGATAGCTTGCAGCCGAAGATGCCACCCCCTCCTCCGCGGCATTTAGGCCCCAGTCGTAGGAATGACTTGCAATGGCCTTGATGTCAGCCAACTGGGCCGCCAACGCCGGTTGGGCATAGGCCTTTAGATGCTGCAACACGCCCGCATCGTTACCGCCGAAATCCTCCTTAAACCACACGTAAATGCTGGAGGTGTTCAGTTTGTTATCGGTTACCTGAACGCCGCGGGGCGAATTCACATAAGCACGGGCGCCCGCGTCCAGCAAAGCTTCATTGCTCTGCGCCGTAAAGGCCATCGGCTGCAAATTCGGGCAGCCAATCGAAGCGCAGTTCACCGCGTAGTGTACCCGGGCATCTTTCCAAATGGGCCGCAGGATTCGATGTTCGATATCATTGAGGGACACGTCTTCGCCCTCGATTTCCACCAGCTTCTTGTCCCAGGGACCGTTGGCAAAGAGACCCGGCGAGATATCCACGTCCAGGATCGACTCCACGGGCAAATGATCCACAATGACCTTAACCGTCAGGGCATTATAAAGATTGACCCAATAGGCAAACTGTTCGTCCCGGTTCAAGCTACTGATCGGCGTTGCTTCTAACGCATTGATGTAGGCGTCCAGCGCCGCCAGATCGGCATCGCTGACCCCTTCATAGTCGATACGGTTGAGCCCATCGCCGTCGGCGCGAATATAGCGACCGAGGAAAGCGGTCCAGGCACTATGATCGACTGTTGCCGTACTGGATGCGTCATGACCTTCCCAGCGATCCCAGAGTTCCGAGCTCGGCGCAAAAAGAGCCTCAATGGAAAATGCCATGAGCGGCAAGGCAAGGCCCGCCAGGATCAGACTGCGTCGCAGCGGGGAGAGCGGCCGGTCCTTGGGCGCAACGGAAAAATTCGGAATCTTCATCTCACTGCCCCTTTTAATAAGGAAATCGGTGCTAAAACACCTGACTGGGCGCCATGGGATGCATCGGGCAGATGCGTCTTGGCAAGAGCATTTGGGGTAGCTGTCCGTCAATGCACTGCACAATTGCGTGACCGTTTTTCAGTCCCTGTCAACAGACTTCGCATCGGGAGTCATCACTGGAGGTTAGAGCGCCGGGCAAAAATATAAAACCAAATGACCAGGATTTTTTCGTGCTCTGGGTAAGCGCGCTGTAAGAAGCGGTGCCGGCCACGGCTACCTCTCGTCTCCCAAAATCTTATCGAAGGGTTAAACTATATCGCCCGACGCTCTAGACACGGCGCGAATCGGACTGATAACGAGCGATTCATGGAAAGTTAATAGGGTCAGTCTAAGCAGGAACCGGCCCTAAAAAAGAGCCACGTAGGTCTGAAAAATTTGAATAAAATTCAATGATTTTAGTGAGATAGAAGGCTCGTTTCCCTTGTCCAAAGATTCTGGTTCCCCATCCAGCACACCCTCTTCCCCTTCAACTGACATCCACTCAAAACCCGCCGCCCCGACGGCCGGTGGAGCAGGCGATCTTAGTGTAATTGCTCCACTCAGCCTTTTGGTTCTCGCGGGGACGTTGGCCGTTGCCGGCTTGGTTGGGTCGGGCCAATCCAGCGCCACGGACCGACCGGTGACGGCACTGTTTGAAAACCAGCAAATCGATGCCAATACCTACCGGGTTGCCGTGGCCCCTGCCGGTTACGTCTCGCCCGAGTTGCTCGAGGCGGATTGGCATCGGATGGCCAAAAAGCTCTGCGGTGGCGAAGTTTACGAAACGGCCCTTGAGACCGGCATCGATCCGGTCGGATCATCAGTCCCAAACCAGATCAACGGCTACGGCCTATCGCCGACGGAAAGTTCTCCACGCGCCATCGCTGGGCGGGTCACCTGCGGCTAAACCCCATTCCATTGATCAAGCCTTTAAATTGCCGTCGCTGGACAAGGCCAGCGCGATGGCGCGGGTTTGGCGAAACTGAGCCAGCACGATCATCAAGATCACCGTGATCGGCACACATAAGAACATGCCCGCCACCCCCCAGATAGAGCCCCAGAGCGCCAGGGAAAAAATCACCACCAAAGAGGAGATGTTCAAGGAGCGACCCATCAAGCGGGGCTCCAGAACATTGCCCACCAAGAACTGAGTCACGCCCAGGCCCACCGCAACGATGATGAAGGGTATCAGGGACGGAAACTGAACCAGGGTCAACAAGGTGGGGAAAACAACACCGACAATGGAGCCGATGGTGGGTATATAGTTGAGTAAAAAAATCAAAAAGGCCCAAAACTCAGCAAAGTCCACACCGACGACTTTCAAAATGATATAGCTGATCCCGCCGGTCAAAAGACTGACTACCGTCTTGATAGAGATATAGGTTTGGATGTCGTTTTGCATGCGGCCCAAAAGCTCGCGGGCGTTTTTCTCCTTTTCCGGATTGGGGAAAATGGCTTTCAGCTTTTTGTCGAAGCTCTGTTGTTCGATCAGTAAGAACATCACATAGATCAAAATGATGCCCGCGTTGCCGGCCACTCCCGCAGCGGCGGTGCCGAACTTGAGCATGATGTTCTTGGCGTCAAATTCTTCAAAAATTTGCGCAAAGGTGGGCGTGTGTTCGAGCCCGAAAGCCTTGGAAGCCTTTTCGATGAGCTTTTCCAGATTGGCTTGATACTGGGGCGCGGCCTCGGTCACAGCCGCCAAGCTGTTGCCGATCATGTCGGCAAGAAAACCCAGCGCGATGAACACTGTCATCAAGGCACCGGTCAGTCCCAACCAGCGAGGCATGGCCCATCCGCCAAGGGGCAGACGCTGATAGGTCCGGGTTAGGGCATTGATAATGTACCAAACGATCCCGGCGATTACCAAGGGGATCAAAAGGTCCCGTCCCGATACCATCAAATAGACAGTTAGCACCGCCAGCGCCGCGGAAAAGACAAAGGTAATAAGCTGAACCGGCATCCCCATATTCCTTCTCCTTAACCGGCGCGCAAAAAAGGGGGTACCGACGGCAGCGCAGCCTCACCGCGACGCAGCTGGTGCTTACGCCTCGGGATGGGCGTGGAAAGCCACCAAGTGATGCTCGTCGTCACCCTGGAACGGCCGGATGGCCCGCCACATAAAAGCCGGAAAGGTCACCAGCAAGCCAGGTTCAGGTCTGAGGGTCCGCATTTGGGGCTGGGCATCCCGATAAAGTTCAGGCCGGCCGCGGCCCAATTCAAGCCAGCCCTGCTGGGCCTCGTCACCATTGCCGGCGGCGGCCGGCACCTGGGCGAAATAGAGGCCACTGAACCAGGCGCCGAAAGAGATAGCCGGGGCCTGCGCACCACCGGTCCACAGCTTGACGGCATCACCATGCAGCGCAAAGTCCACAGGGCAGCCGCTCGCGATGGGATGGTCGCCACCTTCTTTCAGTGTGTCCTGCCGAGACGCGAATTCCTTCTGGACGAGATCCTGAAGAGCGCGAACCGACAGCCGATCGCTTGGAGCGGCGCCGGGGGACAACACGCCTCGAGCCGTCAGGCCGTTGCGGAGATTCTTGTCCTCGCCCAAACCGGGATGGCTGCCCAAATAGCTGGCCAGATCCCGGTTAAAGGCCTCGAGGCTCTCAAAGCCCTCAGGACAGTCGATGACCCTCGCTTGAACCAGGCCATCAAAATTCATGAGGCTCCCCGCAGCCGCGGCGTCCCCCGCTTCCAACAACGCCACGGCCTTGAAGGCCAGGGCCTGGGCATCGGCCGGGCTGTCTTGCAAAATCGGATCCAAGGCATCCAGGGCGGCATGGGGCTCGCCAAGCTGCAGCAGGATATTGGTCAAGTAATAGCGTGCGCCCCGGTTCTCCGGCTCACGGTGCAAAACGCCCTGGAAGGATTGCCGGGCCTCCTCAAGCTGGCCGGTAAGAAATTGCAATTTGCCGAGATTGAGCTGGGCGGTCGATAAAGAGGGATCCAGGCGGATGGCCTGGGAGAATGCCGCGGCGGCCTCGCCCTGGCGGTTGGTGGCATTCAGGAGAAGGCCCAGGTTGTCGTGCGCCTTGGCATTCTCGGGCGCAAGGGCGATGGCCTTTCGAATCAGGTCCTCAGCCGATGTGGGGTCGCCGACTTGCAGTCGGACCACACCCAACAGCCGCAAGGCGTCGGGGTTATCCGGGTCGCGCGACAGGATGTCATTATAGAGGGCTGCCGCCTCGCCAGTGTTACCGGCCTGGTGCAAAGCGATCGCCTGTTCGATTGCTGGGTCAATACTCGGGTCTTGGCTTCCTGGGCCGCTCGACATGCGATTTGTCTCCTGATCAAATCAACCAATTTATTTAGGGATTACGATTGGGCCATAACATAGCCGACCAGTCCCGTCCAGAGGCGACAAAAGGGAGCGCCTTGGCCTACCGCAAGAAGCCCAAGAAGGACAATTAAACAGACCTCGGACGGGTTTGCCTTGGATCAGATCAGGCATTCAAAGAGGCCATCGCGCGCGTCGCAGGCGTTCCTCGCCGCACCAAAACTTCCGGCTTGTCGCTGGACGCAAAGAGCGACCTATTCTCACGTTTCCAGCAAAACCTCTCCCGCTCCAAGCGGAGCGATGGAGAGTTTTTCCGATAGAGGTAAAGATGAAATCAACCCTAAGATTGAGGTTTTTCTTCAAGTCTTCGGTATTTGACTTTCAGCAAGTACCATATCTAGTAAAGATAACCTTTAGTCTCCACTATATTGAGTTATTTTAATAAAGGTTAACAAAAAATCCGCAGAGTCCAAATCTTCTCGAAATCTGTCAAAAAATTACCAAGAATTTTTGTTGATTCGACTCCTATCAACTTTATGTCCATGTTATGGTTACTCCAAGATCACGGCTGGCGCTGGTTTGCTAGTCGAAAAAATCACATAGGGGGAAAGTGCGATGAACAGATTTACATCATTCCTGGCCGTTGCGATTATGGGCGTTGCCCTGGCGGCCTGTGGCACCGAATTACAAAAAGCAGAAAATTTGGCGCCTGAAGGCAATGAATTCACCGCCGGTATGTACGGCGGTTACCTTGAACTGTCAGAAAGCGAGTACGGCGAAGGCAATTACCGCCAGTCCGACGTCTTTGCCAAGCAGGCCATGCGGTCGGCGTCCGGTGAGACAGTATTGCCCAACGAACCGGACCCTTCTCGCCTGGCGGAATACAAGGTGGGTGAAATGACGGCGGCCCGCGACCGCTTGCTGACCGCCCTGGACGACGGCGGCCGCGAAGAGGAGCCCACCCTGGCGGCCCTTTCGCAAGCGACTTACGAGTGCTGGCTGCACGAGCAGACCGAAGGCTGGCAGTTGGATCAGATCGAGGCCTGTAAAGCGGATTACTTCGCGGCCATCAATGATCTGGAAGTGGCCATGGCGCCCGAGCCCGTTGCCGCCGCCGCGGTCGTGGCCACCGCCGCCGTGGTTGAAGACATTCGCGCCTTGGCCTACTTCGATTTCGACAGCTCGGCCATCAGCACCGAGGGTCAACAGGCCATCGACGTGATCATTGCCGAGGCCGAAGCCAATCCCAGCAAGACCATTCGCATCGTCGCCCATACGGATACGGTCGGCCCGGTCGATTATAATCAGTCTTTGTCGGAACGGCGTGCCAACGCGGTCATCGGTTCTTTGATCCAGGGTGGCGTGGCGCCAGATCGGATTGTCTCTGAGGCGGTCGGCAAGACCCAGCCGCTGGTAGACACGGGCGATCAAGTGCGCTCCCAAGCCAACCGGGTGGCGGTCATCGACCTGCTGTAAAAACTCGGGCGAACGCCTAACCACAAAGGGCTCCCAAGCCGGCGTCATTGCCGCGCCTGGGAGCCCTTCTTTTGTGTTCAATTTTATTACGCCCAATTTCGGGCCGGATCGCGCAACTGAGCGCTACTGCCATCGCCACATCCCGCCAACCGCGGCTTAGGCTGGCAAAGAAGGCCCTAAGGACGGCGTTAGAAGCCTTGTCCCTATATCCTCCGACCCGGGCCTTGGCCTGAAGCCTTGGGGCCTGGCCGGAAGGACTGGGCGATGGTTCTAAGCACATCGATCACCAAATGCCGAAGATGGTCATTGGGCAGTGCATAAAAGAAACGTATGAGCTTGAGCGATTCGGCTCGCTCGATCGCGTCTACAGGCAAATCCGGCACGGCAGCCTTGCTACCTAAAGTCTGATGTTCCCTCGGCTCTCCGCTCAAACCCTCATAAAAAAACGAGACCGGCACCCCTAGAGCGTGCGCCAAGGCATAAAGACGGCTGGCACTGACCCGATTGCTGCCTTGCTCGTATTTTTGCACTTGCTGGAAGGTGACCATCAAAGATCTACCAAGCTGTTCCTGGCTCAGTCCAAGTAGGATTCGGCGGGCCCGAATCTGCCCACCCACATGAATATCAATGGGATGAGGCCCTTTTCCCCGGCCACCGCCCCGTTTCAATGGGCCAAAAGTCTTGTCCTTCCTGGATCTCGGCATCGTTGATGGTCCTTTTGGTCTGCTCGGAATTTAATTTATGTTTATGGCCTTTATTCTAAATGAAACAACACCCTTTCAGAGATTTGAATAATATCTCATCATCTTAACCGTGTACAAACAAAAATGGAACACGGATTCTCGTCAATCGGTCATTGATGTGTCATTGCGCGTATAGGCTAAGGCTTTAAACCTTGGCCGGCTTGGTCGATGTGTCTTGCCAAAAGCCAGACCGATCTACTCGTCTTTTGAGTCGGCTTCGGGATTCAGCTGGGCGGCGAGAGGAGTTGCGCTGTGCGATACCGCAACGGCACGACCGGGAGACTGGGCACGGGCACGCCCACTCATCAGCCGGATGACACCGGCTAAGGCGGTGAGGCCTTGTAAGAGCGCTAAGAGGTAAAAAAGCCCGGCCGGCCCAAGCTGTCCAACCGCCCAAGCACCGGCGGTGGGGCCAATGATAATGCCCCCGTTGAGAACCAGGACCAAAGTGCCGCTGGCGGGCACCACCTGTCCAGGCCGCAAATAATCGTTCGTGTGGGCGATACAGAGGGAATAAATCGGCAGGATCAATCCACCCAGGGCGGCCAGGCACAGCAATAAGCCCCAGTCAGCTTTTCCGGATGCTGGGCCGCCCGGAGAACCCGGTTCGGTCGATGCCGCAAGGAAGAAACATAACGGCAGGGCCAAAAGAGCGACGCCCAGAATCACGATCCGTCGATCAAGGCGATCGGACAGTCGGGCGACCGGCACTTGCAGTAACATGCCGCCCACCGTGGCGGCGCCGACCAACATACCGACCTGCCCCGGCGGTAAAGCGATTGCCGCCCCAAAAACCGCCAAGCCCACATAGAGGGTGCCTTGGGCAATACCGTTTAAAAAACTCCCCGTCAGCCCCATGGGCGACAGCTTGAAAAGGGCCCGCAGGGAAATTCTCTCCGGCGCCTCAAAGGTTGGCGCCCGAGTGGCCGAAATAAGGATGGGCACCAGCGAGAGAGAGACCAAAATCGAGGTCACGACAAAGAGAAGGACCCCACTGGGACTGGACAAATTTAGCAGCAGCTGACCGGCCGCGCTGCCACCTGTCTGTATGACGAAATAAATCGACAGCAGGCTGGCCCGGTTCCGATTGGTGGCCCGACCGTTGAGCCAGCTTTCCGAAACGACGTAAAGGCCGGAAAAGCAAAACCCGGACAAGGCCCGCATGGCGCCCCAACTCCAAGGATCAAGCGTGACCAGATGCACCAGGGCTGCCGTACTCGCCAGCGAGGCCAGCGCGGCAAAGGCCCGGATATGCCCTACTTTCGCGACCAACCGGGGTGCATAGATACAGCCGAACAAGGCACCCGCGGGGTAGCCGGACTGCATCAGACCAATAGTTGTGTCCCCAAAACCCAGTTCAGTCCCGCGCAGGGTCAGCAGCGTCACCAAGAGGCCGTTGCTGACCATCAGCAAGAGCATGCCGAAAAAAAGAGCCCACGAGGTCTTTAGAGCGTCCCACATAGCACTTTCCGAAGGGGCTAACGCGCAGCTCTGCCAACGTTAGCAGATCATCAATTAAGAAAAATCGTCGTCTGTTTCACGGCCATCATCTGGCAAATCCGCTGGGTCGCCGGGGATTTTATATGTTCCCTTCAACCAACGCCCCAGATCCAAATCAGAACAGCGGCGCGAACAAAAGGGACGATAGTCGACAATGCTGGGCGCCTTGCAAATCGGGCACTTGCCCCCTTTTCGCGACAAGGGCACAACTTTGCTGTCCGCTGCGGGTTCTTTGCTCATCTGTCCGCCGTTGCAGATCCAAACCGATAGGGTAAATCACATTGCAGGAAATCAGGAAAAAATGATTTCCGGTTCTTCCCTATCCCGTGAGGCTTCCATTGGCAAGCGTCGTCCGAGGCGGGTTTCCAATTGCCGGCGCGCTGCAGCGACTTGGCCACTTTCCAGCGCCTCAATGATCGCCCGGCTGGCTTTGATCCTGAAACCCTTGCCCGGCGTATGGGCGAGCTGACCCCGCAGCTGGCGTAGCAGAGCAAAGCCGTTGCTTTCTGAGGAATATTTCCGGCCGCTTCCCCCCAGTCCGCAGGGTATGGTCAGGATTTCAAGTAAGGGCGGTCGGCGGCGCTGGCGGCTCATCTCTACCAGTCCGGTCGGCGACATGGCGCGAACCTCGCTGGCGGCGGGATCATGGCGCAAGGCCTTGCGCAGCTGCGACACGATTGTCCGGCGCTGATCTTCCGCGGCGAGACGCAAGAAATCCACCACAATCAATCCGGATAGGCCCCTCAGCCGCAGGTGACGGGCAATCGCCGGCACCGCCTCGCGGTTGACAGCCGCGGCCAAAGCCTCCGGCCCGCCGGGCTCTCTGTGCTGGCCTGCGTTCACGTCGATGGCCGTAAGGGTGCGGGTCGGCTCGATCAAGAGGCCACCACCCGACGGCAAATCCACCTGAGGGCCCAGCAAAGCTTCAATCTGCGCTTCCACGCCAAAGGCCTCAAAAAGCGGTTCTGCCTCGGTATAAAATGTCAGTCCATCCGCTTGATCCGAAGGCGCGTCGAAAGCCGCCTGGCGGCAGGCGTGGTAAAGGTCCTCGTCATCGCACAATACCTGGCATCCCTGGTGGCGGAGAACGGCCGCGACCGGATCGTCCCCGGCGATGGGATTGTCCCCGGCGCTGAGCAGTCCGGGTTTGGCGCCGTCCCGACCCTGCGATATGGCCCGCTCCACGGCCGGATGTCCTGAAAGCTCGCCCAAACGGGTCGAGAGCTTTGGGCCCTTGCCATCCTGCGGCGTTGCGGCACGCACGACCCGGACCGGCAGGTAGCGACCCTCGGACAAAGTGCTGGCCTCGGTCCCCCGCAGGGGCAGAAAGCCCGCTGTGCCGCTTCCCACTTCCACGAACGCGGCGCCGAGACGCCGGTCTATTCGCTGGACTCGACCCAGGTAGACAGCACCAGCCTCCGGCCCCTGCCCCTCGCGCCAGATCTCCACATCGACAAGCTGACCGTCCCTCAGCCAGGCGAAACGTCGCTCACCGGGCTGAGCATTGATGAGAAGCGTGTCCGGGGAAAGCGTTGTCATGAATTAGACGTGCGGGCGATAGCCCTGCCCCACCAAGAGATTTCGAGTCTCCACCAGCGGCAGGCCCACCACATTCGTATAAGAGCCGTTGATGGCGGGGACAAATGCCGCCGCATGCCCTTGGATGGCATAGGCTCCCGCTTTATCCCGCCATTCCCCGCTCTTGATGTAGGCTTGGATTTCCGGCTCGGTGAGGCGTTTGAAGGTAACCATGGTGGTCACCAGACGGGCCGCCTCCCGACCACCGGGGGCAATGACCTTAACGGCACCCAGAACCCGGTGCCGTCGGCCCGAGAGGGCACGCAAAAAAGCCGCGGCCTCGGCTTCGCTCTTGGCCTTGCCCATGATCCGCCGGCCGAGAGCCACGACCGTGTCAGCGGCCAGCACGAAGTTTCCCTGATGGCTGTGACCCGCGTAGGCGGCCTTTTCCTCAGCCATGCGTTTGGCAAAGGCGGCAGGCAATTCCCGGCGGTTGGGTATTTCATCCAGTTCGGCCGGCGCCACTTCATCGGGCTCAATGCCGATTTGACGCAACAGGCTCAAACGACGGGGCGAGGCGGATGCCAAGATCAACCGTCCCTTACCGCCCCCCGTTCCGGCGACCATGACGAAAAATATCTATTTGAAGCGGAAGGTGATGCGCCCCTTGGTCAAATCATAGGGCGTCATCTCAACGGTCACCCGATCACCCGCCAGAACCCGAATGCGGTGCTTGCGCATTTTACCCGCCGTGTGGGCCAGGACCTCGTGGTCGTTGTCCAGCTTGACCCGGAACATGGCGTTGGGCAGCAGTTCGGTGACCGTGCCTTGAAATTCGAGCAAATCCTCTTTAGCCATACTGTGCGTTCTTTATCCTCTAATCCCATGATCGCCAAGGTCCCCACCCCGGCGCCGGGCGCACTATACATAAAACCCTGCGCCGGACAAACCCTCTTAATTGCCGACATTTTAGCGCAAGACCGGCACGGCGTGGCCGGCGGCCAGGACATTACAAAAACCTATCCTAGATCGTGTTATTGACCCAAAACTACAGCAAGCAACCTGCCGTCCATCAACATAAGACAAAGAAAATTTGCAAGTTATTCATAGGCTTAGATAATTATTATTGATATGGCCTTCCGCTTTGGCTCGGCCCTACTTTTCAGTGGGTGAATCCAACCTGATCCAAAAATAATACGGATTGTTTGGATATTTTGATCTGGGTTTTTCATGGGCGCAACGATGCCTCTTTTTCCGGCGGCAAGACCTTGCCACGCTGGTAGGCGGCCTTGGGGATCCAGATCCTGACCGACACCCTTCCCCGCTCGCTGTCGCGGCGGAGCAAACGGGACAGGCGGCCGGTTCGGTTCAATCACTGGCCAAAGAGCCGGCGCAGCGATCCCCGGACCTAAAATCCAAGGTGGACAAATTCTTGGGCGACGTCCGGCCGAGATAGAGCGCGCCGGGCCATGCTTATTCCATCGGCTTTAAGTCCAGGGCAAAGCGTTTTTCGATACGTTTCTTGAGAAAGTCACGGACCTGACGGTAGGCATCCAAGCGCGTATCCCGATTGCCCTCGACGATCGAGGGATCGAAGGTGTTCCAGAATTCCACCTCGCAAGCCATGGTCCGGGTCATGTCCACGGCCTTGTGCTGAGCCTCGGGCGACAGGGAAATGATTAGGTCATAGGAACTATCCTCCAAATCCTCAAAGGACTTGGAGCGGTGGCGCGCCAGATTGATGCCAATCTCGTTCATCACCTCAATAACAAAGCCATCGACCTCTTGGGCGCGGACGCCGGCAGAGTCCACATAGATCTTATGCCCGAGCAAATGCTTCAGCAGCCCCTCGCCCATGGGCGAACGCACGGCATTGTGGGTACAGGCAAAGAGGACGGCGCCGGGCAGTTCAGTCATGAAAAGACGTCAGCCCCGGATGTGCAAAACGCAGATCAGTGTAAAAAGGCGGCGCGCCGTATCGAAATCCACCTCGATCTTGCCGGCCAACCGGTCCAAGAGCAGTTCGGAGCCGTCATTGTGCAGGCCTCGCCGGCCCATATCGATGGACTCGATCTTGGCCGGGCTGGCCGTTTTGATCGCCTCGAAATAGCTTTCGCAAACGGCAAAGTAGTCCCGCACGATGCGGCGAAAGGGCAAGAGAGGAAGGCTAACGGCGGTCAGGGGATCGTCCGCCTGGTCCCGAATGTCGAAGATCAGGCGATTTTCCTCGATCTTCAAAAAGAGACCATAGGGCCCGGCATCCAAGTCCTGCGGCTTAAAAGAATTATCCTCGAGTAGGTCATAGATGGCGACCTGTCGCTCGTGCTCCACCTCGGGCGAGCGGCGCAACACGCTTTTCTCATCCAGCACAATGGAGATCAAGCGATTGTTGTCGCTCTGTCCGGTCTGATCATCGGCCATCATTTGTCCCCTTTTAACGGACCTCCCGGACAGCGCCTCATTACGGCGCGCCAGGGCCTTGTCAGTTCAATGACGTGTCCCGGTTTTTTCCCAATCGAACCTCAATGGAATGGGCATGGGCGGACAACCCTTCCGAATGGGCTAATCGGGCGCCACTCCGACCAATGGCCGCCAAACCCTTTTCGTCACAGGCGATCAGAGAGCTGCGCTTCATAAAATCCAACACTGACAGCCCAGAGGAAAAGCGGGCCGAGCGCGCGGTCGGCAAGACATGGTTGGGGCCAGCCACATAGTCTCCCAAGGCTTCGGGCGTATGGCGACCCAGGAAAATCGCCCCCGCGTTGCGGATCTGCCCGACCAATACGTCAGGCGCGGCTACCGCCAACTCCAGGTGTTCCGGCGCCAAACGGTCCACCAAGGGCACGGCTGATTCCAAGCGATCCACCAAAATAATGGCACCGTGATCGCGCCAGCTTTGGCCGGCAATCTCGCGACGGGGCAATGTCGTTAAGAGAGAGGCAACTTCCCGGTCTACCTCCTGGGCAAAGGCCTCGTCATCGGTGATCAGGATCGACTGAGCCGATGCATCGTGTTCCGCTTGAGACAATAGATCGGCGGCGATCCAAGCCGGATTGTTCTCACCATCAGCAACAACAAGAATTTCCGAAGGGCCGGCGATCATATCGATCCCCACCTTGCCGAATACCTGTCGCTTGGCGGCGGCCACATAGGCATTGCCGGGGCCGACAATTTTATCGACGGGGGAGATGCTCTCGGTGCCATAAGCCAAGGCTGCCACGGCCTGAGCTCCACCCACCCGGTATATTTCAGTGACACCCGAAAGGCGTGCCGCAGCCAGGACCAGCGGATTGATGGCGCCGCCCGGGGAGGGAACCACCATGACCAGGCGCTCCACGCCTGCCACCCGCGCCGGGATCGCATTCATCAGCACCGATGACGGATAGCTGGCCAAGCCGCCCGGCACATAAAGACCGACCGACTGCACCGCGGTCCAACGCCAACCGAGCCCGAGCCCGGCCGGATCCCGATAGAAGAGATCCTCGGGTTGCTGGCGGGCGTGATAGTCTTCGATCCGCGCCGCCGCTTCCTCCAGAGCCGCCAAGTCCGCGGCCGTGCAAGAAGCCACGGCCTGCTCCACCTCCCAGGATGCGATGCGCAGCTCGGGCGCGGCCATTTCCAGCCGATCGAACCGGGCCGTCAGCGCCAAGAGCGCTTGGTCTCCGTCGCTGCGGACTTGCGCGATAATCGCGGCCACCTGATCGGCCACATCTTCATCGGTCTCGCGCTTACCCTCCAGCAGAGACGTAAAGGCCTTTTCGAAGTCCGGATCGGCAGCATTTAAGCGCCAACCCACACGAGAGCCGCTAGGCTGCATCAGCGACCTCCCGGAATTTCTCCACCAGGGCATTAACCTCCGCATGTCGGGTCTTCAAGGCGGCCCGATTGACGATCAGGCGGGAGGTGATATGGGCGATCGTCTCCACCTCCACCAGGCCGTTGGCTTTGAGGGTGGCGCCGCTGGAGACCAAATCCACGATCCGGCGACAAAGACCCAATCCGGGCGCTAGCTCCATGGCCCCATTGAGTTTGATGCATTCGGCCTGAACGCCCCGGGCGGCGAAATGGCGGCGCGTCACCTCAGGGTATTTGGTCGCCACCCGCACATGGCTCCAGCGGCTCGGATCGTCCTCACGCGACAGGTCCTTGGGTTCAGCCACGGATAGGCGGCAAGCCCCAATGTCCAAGTCGACCGGGCTATAGAGTTCGGGAAAATCAAATTCCATCAAGACATCGTTGCCGGCCACGCCCAGGTGGGCGGCCCCGAAGGCCACAAAGGTGGCCACGTCAAAGGAGCGCACACGGATAAGCTGCAAGTTCGGACGATTGGTCTGAAACAAAAGCTGGCGCGCATCCTCTCGGTCGAAAGCGGGCTCGGGCACAATGCCACAGGCCGCCAGCAAAGGCTTGAGTTCCTTTAAAATACGACCCTTGGGCAACGCCAAAATTAGATTGTCGTTCGCTGTCATAACGGGGTGATTTGTCCTGATTTAATCCTTGGGCCTGGTGCGGTCCTTCGGCGTGCGGTAGTCCTTTTCGCGTTACATCGCTCGCCTACCACCGCCTAAGACGACTGTTCTTCTTGTTGCGCGGAACCGGCCTGCCCATCCTCAGCACCTTGATCTTCCGCCTCTTGATCCCCCGCATCATGATCAGGTCGCCAGCGGGTTGGCCAAGCCCGTCCCAGGTCCTCTAGATGGCAAACAATTCCGGTCACATCCAATCGCATTTCCATATCATCGGAAAAAATCAGCGTGATCGCCTTGGGCTCGGCCTTAATGGTCAGCAGATTGAGGATTTCTTTTTTACTGTCAGCCGTAAGGCCGCGGGTGCGAACCCGCTGAACCCGATCAAAGCACAGCCCGCTGTTGATACGCTCGAACGGCGGTGGCCCGTCCACATCCTCAAAGGGTGCATCCTCGTTGTCAGGCTCCTGGGCCGGCCGGCTGGGCTGGCCGTCCTCGCCTAGGGCCCAGTTGAATCGGTTGAGAACCAGGACAAAGCGTTTTTCGGTCCGCAAAAAGCGCACGTCAGTCATGGGCACCAGGGCGTCCTGCAACAGTGCAGCGATTACATCCATGTCTTCCAGGTCACGGGCCCGCAGTTTGAGGGGCTTTGCTTCAGTTTCTGCCATTTTATCTTCTGCCGATTACCTTCTTGTGCCGCTTACCTTCTTGTCCCGGTCTGTCCCGGAGGATGCGGAGTCTCTGAGTTCTGTCCCGCAATCGATCCATCTTTAAAGGTCACAGGGGCTCGCCCACCACCGATCCGTCACTGGCAATCCGTTCGATCTTGGCGCCGCAGGCCGCGAGCTTTTCAACTAGGTTCTCATAGCCCCGATCCAAATGATAGACCCGGTTCAAAATCGACTCCCCACGCGCCGCCAAAGCCGCCAAGACCAGCGAGCTACTGGCCCGCAGGTCCGTCGCCATGACCTCGGCGCCGGTCAGGGCCGGCTGTCCCCGCACCATGGCCGAGGCGCCATGCACATTGATGTTGGCCCCCATGCGGCACAGCTCGGGTACGTGCATGAAGCGATTTTCGAAAATTGATTCGGTGATCATGGCCGCCCCCTCGGCCGTGGCCATGAGGGCCATCACTTGGGCCTGAAGATCGGTGGGAAAGCCAGGATAGGGCTCGGTCATAACATCCACACCGATGACTTTATCCTCGCGGCGATGCACGATAAGGCCACGGTCGCTGGCGGAAACCTCAACGCCGGCCTCGGACAGCACCTCGAAAACCGCCCCCAAATGATCGATGCGCGCACCGACCAACTCCAGGCGGCCGTTGGTGATGGCCGCGGCCATGGCGTAGGTGCCGCACTCAATACGGTCCGACACGGTATGGTGAGTGGCGCCCGAGAGGCGGTCCGTTCCCTCGATGGTCAGAGTTCCGGTTCCCAGGCCGTCGATCTTGGCCCCCATCTTTTTCAAGCAGCGGGCCAAGTCACCGATTTCCGGCTCGCGGGCCGCGTTGACCAAACGGGTGGTCCCACGCGCCAGGCAGGCCGCCATCATGAGATTTTCCGTGGCCCCGACCGACACCTTGGGAAAGACAATCTCGGCACCCGACAGTCCCTTGGGCGCACGGGCGTGGATATAGCCTTCGCGCAGCTCAATCTCCGCCCCCATCAGCTCCAGTCCCTTCAGATGCAGGTCCACCGGCCGTGTGCCGATGGAGCAGCCGCCCGGAAGGGAGACCTCCGCATGGCCCTCGCGCGCCAGGATAGGCCCTAACACCAGCACCGAAGCCCGCATTTTGCGCACCAGATCATAGGGTGCCTGGGTACTGGTCAGCTGACGGGCCTGCAAGGTGAGGCTCAAGCCCTCACCCTCTGCCGGACCTTGGTCGGTCACTCGAACCCCGTGTTGTTCCAGCAAATTTACCTGGCTGGTGATATCGGCCAAATCAGGCAGATTGGACAGCACCAAGGGCTCTTCCGTCAGCAGGCTGGCCACCATCAGTTTCAAGGCCGAGTTCTTGGCCCCGCTGATGGGAATTTCACCTGTGAGGGCTTCGCCGCCGATGATCCGAATTCGATCCATTTTCTAAATCAACTCTCCAAGAATGCCCTCGGCGGCCAATCAACCGGCGCATTTGCCTTAAAGCCGGGGCAAGGTGACTCCCTTTTGGCCCATGTATTTGCCGGCCCGGTCCGCGTAGGACACCTCGCACTCCTCGGCCCCTTGCAAGAAAAGGAACTGGCAAGCGCCTTCATTGGCATAGACTTTCGCCGGCAAGGGCGTGGTGTTTGAAAACTCCAAGGTCACATGCCCCTCCCACTCCGGCTCCAAGGGCGTGACATTGACGATGATGCCGCAGCGGGCATAGGTGGACTTGCCCAGGCAAACCACCAAGACCTCGCGGGGAATGCGGAAATACTCCACGGTGCGGGCCAAGGCAAATGAGTTGGGAGGGATGATGCACACATCGGTCTTCCGCTCCACAAAGCTCTGCTCGGAAAAAGCCTTGGGGTCCACCATGGCATTGTCCACGTTGGTGAAGATCTTGAATTCATCGGCGACCCGGGCGTCATAGCCATAAGAGCTGAGCCCGAAGGAAATTACCCCATCGCGCCGCTGGCCTTCGACAAAGGGTTCGATCATGCCCATGGCTTCGGCTTTTTCTCGTATCCAACTATCCGGCATAATGGCCATGGGGCTATCCTCTTCGGGGGTATCCTCTTTAAGAGCGTCCCTTTCAAGAGGACCCTTTGGGGGCACCCTTTCACGAGACGATCCGGTCCTTACCGGGCCGCCTTTTCAGCGCCCGATCGGAAGACGGTTCGCGCCCATGGCGCGCCAGGCCTCCGTTTTACTTGCAGGGACTCGGGCCGACGTCACCCGAGAATCGCTCAAAATTCCAAAGGGGGTTCTAATGGATTGCGGCCCACCTCTCAAGGGGCCGTGGCGCCGGAAAAGGCATCGAAAGACCAAAAAATACCAGCACTTTAGCCGAAAGCGGCGGCATGCCCCGTCACGGAAAGGGCCCAGGGAACGCGTTGGGCCGTCGCAATAAGCCAAACTGGCAATGAAACAGTGAGGCCAAGATCGACAACCAACCGCTTCAATCGGCCGGATCTGGCTTGGATTTTGCCGATTTTCGGTCCGTAGACTCGGCCGATTGCGCCGCACGGCGAGCCCGCTGCTGTGCCTTGCGGCGGGCCAGATTATCCCGCAGTGCCGACGCCGCCCGGGAATGACGGTCGGGGGTCTCACTAGATCGAGTCCGGCGATCTCCTGCCTTTTCCTTATCCGACATGTGCCCTCGCTTTTCTCGGGATCAAACCGCGGCTGGCCCGCTGGCGCGACATTAAGCTTGATTAGATCGCACCGCTCAAGGCTGCATAAAGACGTGCGACCCGCACCATAACTGCCGTTAAGAGCCAAAGGGGTCAAGAGTATCCACCTTGAGACCTGCCAATCGGCCTGTCGTTCCCGATTCGCCCCCGAGGCTAAGCGCCCCCGGATAGGGCACGCATGGCAGAGAACTGACCACATCCCCTTCGCGCCTTTTTACCGCAGATCGCCATAGATGCCTCTTGCCTTTGGGAAAGGTCGGTGGCATCTTCGCGCCGCTTATCCGGCGCCCGTCTCGGGCCGTTCTTCTATGGCACATGCCGCCGTAGCTCAGGGGTAGAGCACACCCTTGGTAAGGGTGGGGTCGCGTGTTCAATTCACGCCGGCGGCACCATTTCTGCTTAACAAGAACAATGGCTTAGACGGCCTTGTCCGACCGCCTATCCGGCAATAATTGGCCGAACAAAATATCAGTTAGCCACCTAATTCGTGGAAAATGTTGTGCCACCGTTTGCACAAAAAAGACCTGCGCCCCCGAAGGTGCGGGCTGATATCTTTCCGCGTTCAACTTTGCGGCCTTTGCCTTTCTCCGCCCCGAAAAACGAAAAAGCGCAAAAAGAGGTAGTTCAGACAGGCCCGCGTGACAATGATGGCAATGAAGACAACGTTGCCGGTCAGACCGAAGTGTGAGAAGGCCTCCACAAGCACCAGGGAAATAAGGAAAAAGGATGTCAGCTGGACGACAGCGAACTTAGCCAATTCCCAAGTGATACGGCCACCGCTGCGGAAGGAGCGATATTTGTGGGTGAAAAAAGCGATAAAGAATATGGGGAAATAGGCGATCTGGGAGACCAAAAGCTTGGACTCGATGTAAATCGCCAAGAGACTGGAAAGGGCGAAATAGAGGACGGTGATGAGCGCCCCATTGACCACATAGCGCCAAAAGGGGCTAGCGCGCCCGGGCAATCGCATAGACTTGCCAGCCCAGCCCGCAGGGCACATCCAGCTTGAACAAGAATCGAAAAACGGCGGAAAAGATTCGTTTGGGCAGGGATTCCGTGGTGGCGTGATCCTGAACCTTGCTACCCAGAAGATAGATCACGCTCCGGTAGAGGTTGAAAAAGGGAAAGCCGATCCGTCCCGCGCGTTCCACCTCATAGCCGGCGGCTCGACAGACCTCCTCGATCTTTTGCGGCGTGAAGTGTTGACGATGGCCGATGTGCTTGTCGAAAGTGGTCCGGGGGCCGCCGGGCACGGTGATAACCAGCCGGCATCCGGGGGCCAAAAAGGCCCGCGCATTTTTCAGCAGAACCACCGGATCGTCCACATGCTCCAACACCTCGATACAAACCGCAAAGGCCGCGGGCGGAGCCGTCCAGTCCGCCAGGTCCGGCACCTCCATCAGGTCATAGCGCTGGGCCACGGCCTGGGGTAGGCGCTGGCGAATGCGTTTGACACCGGAATGGGCATACTCCACGCCAGCCAGAGTGGTAAAGCCATTGGCCCCGGCATAGCCCAAGAAATCGCCGGTACCGGCGCCCAGCTCCAACACGAGGTCGTCTGATCCGCACCCCAGCCGGCGCAGAGTCTTAAGGACAAAATCGTAACGAAAGGGCTTGGCCGGACTGCCGGTCAGTACGCCGCCATAGGCGTCCCAGTGGGATTCCCAATCATCGTCGAATTGTTCGCCGCTAACCGGACCTTTTGTTAAGGGGTCGTGCTGGGGCGCAGGGGCTGGTGTGCTCATGAAAGTCAGTTCCGGTAACGCAGCCAAGACATGGTCAAAACGCGCGTAAAGCTTAGGGCATAGAGTATTTCATTGCCTTTTTTGCTTTTGCCGCCACTGCGCCGTTTAAAGTGAATCGGCACTTCTTGCAAGCGCGCACCGTTTTTGGAGGCCACCATGAGGAACTCCGAGGACTGAAACTGATCCTCGTAGAGATACATTTTCTTCAACATCTCGGTCGTGGCCGCCTTAAAGCCGCTGGAGATGTCGGTTATTTTCTGGCCCGCCAAGAAATTGAACAGACGGGTGAAAAATAGCACCCCCCAGTGGCGCCATGGCACGGTGATATCGTGCTGGCCCAAAATGCGCGATCCCACAACGACGTCCGCCTGGCCCTGATCAAGGGGCTCCACAAGCCGGTGGATTTCAGCGGGCACGTTCTGTCCATCCGCATCCAGAGTGACCGCGTATTTGAAACCAAATTCCTTGGCAAACTGATAGCCGGTGCGGAGGGCCGAACCCTGACCGCGATTAACCAGATGCCGAAAATGAAGAGCCGCACTGGTTTGAACCGCTTCGCCGGTGGTGTCGCCACTGCCGTCATCGACCACCAAAACAGTGACCGATAGGCTGTTCTGGTCCAAATCCGTAAAGGCCTCTAGGACCTTTCCTATATTTTCGCCCTCGTTGTAAGCCGGGATAATGCAGAGGATATCCCGGGCCCCCACATCCGGCAGCTTTTGCATTTCGGCGGACCGTCGGAATTCTGCAAATGACATTGCTCGGTTCAGCTTGTCCAAGCTTCTTTTTGAGCGCTCAACCCGGTCCAAAAGCACCAGGACAAAAAGGCCCAAGACAAATACAGCCAGGAGCAGGAGGAGGATAATGGCGCCGTTCTGCGCTGCTTGCAGGCCAAAAAGCCCCGCAATGTGCCGGAAAAAGGTGGCAAAGAGGCCGATCAAGATGAGGCCAATGCCGCCCAAAATTGCATAAAAGTGCTTTATCTCGGCCCGGCCGAAGGAACGAATCTGACGTGCACCCCAATAGATCGAAAGGGCGCCAATCACCATCGCCAGAGGCCGAAGCGATCCTTCAATCCCGTCCATGAGAAGATTTCCTCAAAAAGGTATAGCCACTCATATCCGCGTCTGAGGGGAGGGTATTTCTCGGATGACGATCCCATCAATCGGCCCCCGCGAAGAGGCGCAAAACCCCCAGGCCTCCGCGATATCAGAGAACAACGATTTAGATTAGCATCGCCAGGTTGGCAAGACGATTCATGGCACCGAGAAACAAAATGGATGAATCCAAGGGATGTTTTTTTTGAAATTTTTTCGTTCTAACGGATCGCGGCGAATGAGCCAAAAAAAGCCATCGGGGCCCGATCAGGCTTTTTGTAATCTATGCTCGGCGAGACGAGCCAAGATCAAGGAAAAGGCGACGGAAAGCAGACAAGATACTGTAATATATAGCATATAATGAACAAAATGTTTGTGATTAAAAGAGTGGTTAGCCAGCAGGAAAATCCAGGCAATGGGCATGATGGCAACGATCATGAGGCAAAACTGCTGCGCGTTGACACGCAGGCGTGACACGAGCAATGCAGCGAGAAAGACAATCAAAGAGACAAAAAATACGATTTTGATTTGATTAATATTCACCCAAAGCCCATCCAATCGGTCAATGGCACCATTATTGGTATCCGTGGAGGATCGCCTTTTGGCTTTTCTCAAAGCCCGTAACACCTCCGTTTCGCCAAAAAGAACAAAATTCAGGGCAATCTTAAAAAGCCAGTTGTAAGCATAGCCGAACAACCACCAAACCGAACTCAAGGTTATCAGCCAAAAGCCGGCGACATGGGACTGGAAGCGATCGTGTCGGGGCAAATAAATCGCAATGACAGCAACCAGGGGCAGACACAGCGTAAAGAGTGGATCGATTATGCGGTCCAAGAAAGAGGTCAAGGACCCCACGATAGCGAACATCAGATAAACAGGGGCATTGCTCTCGGCCCGACGAAGCACGGGTAAAGAGACCAAAAAGGCTGCCAATCCCACAAAAAACATGAAGCTATATGAGATAATGGTGAAAAAATAATCCACGGAAAAGGCCGCAACCGGAACCGCGAAGGCCACTGCGAACCAAACCCCTTGCGCCCGGTAGAGTGTCCATAGAAAGCCCAAAAACAAGAGCCCCGTCGCGAACATCATAAAAGTACGAAGGCCGGAATAACTGAAATGTGCCAACAAGGGACGGGTCAAAAAAGTATAACCATGCCAGTAGCGCGCATAGGTGTGCTCTTCTTCCGGGGGCGTGTCGCCAGAGAAAAATTCTACGACTTCTTTAGGGCATTTCTTCGACGAATGATTGCCGGCTGCTTCCAAAACAGCATCGGACCAATCACTCCCACGGTGGGTTAGCCCCATGGTCAAAAACCGGCAATCGGCCATGGGATAGCGCAGCTCTTCGCCCATGATCGCCGATTTAACCCGGACCCGATCATCCATAAATACGATCCCACTGTCGGCAAAATCTCGTGCTATGGAGTCGAAAATATCCTGGTCATCGACAAAATAGTGAGACAAGACCAGGGCCGCAAAGTAGAGGCAGCTTAGCAGGCTCAAGACCAATAAAGTCTTGGCCGACAGCCATAGGACGGAGCGTGATGACAACAAAGCTGCACCTTTTCCAGGAAATTCCCCCACGCGGCAGGGTAAAATGAACCTACCGAAATTCGCGGAAAGCAGCTGGATATTTTATTACGCGCTCGGCCATGTCAATCAAATGTGGGATGCATGGACGGAGGCCCCGGCCGCGATGCGGGCCGGGGCATCAATCTAGGAGATGCTTAATCAGGTTGCGGGGCGAGTACTTGGTCGCCGGACCGTCGGATCTGCCTAAGCGGCTTTGCGGGGTAGTCCTTGGATTTGATCTCGTGTCCAGTTCAACTTTTCCGGACTTAAGGGAAGCTGTGCAGTGATGGCCTGGGCGTCACTCCTGGCGACCCGCGCCATCACCGGCTGATCAAATCCAGGGATGGTCACCTCAATGACCATGCCAGCCTGAAGGTTCCGGCCGGGCGCCAGCGTCACATGAGCCGCGGAAATCTCTGTCATGGTCAACTCGACGGTCGCCCCGTCAATTTGGCATTGCACCGGCAGCTCGGAATCATAAGTCGTGAACTGATTTTGCCCCTCGTCATCGCCCGTGTTGGCCAATGCCGACAGGAAGGCGTCCACCTCGCCACTCAGCGTGGTTGCTTCGCCGTTCAGACTGGTTGCCGCGCTTTGAACACTCTCAGCCCTTTGACCTGTTGCCTCGGCCTGGGTTTTCATCTGGCCGACGCTCTCGGTAACCCGATGTGCGCTGTCGGCGACAGCGCTGATGCTCTGAGCAATTTGTTGCGTCGTGGCTTCCTGTTCGGTGATGGCCGAAGAAATTGCGGAGGAATAATCAAAGACCCGATTGATCGTGCTACCGATTTCCTCGACCGTCTTGGTAAAGCCGGTTGCTGCGGTTTGGATGGTGTTGATCTGGGCACTGATCTGATCGGTGGCCTTGGCCGTCTGACTGGCGAGTGATTTCACCTCGCCCGCCACCACGGCAAAACCCTTGCCGGCCTCGCCGGCACGGGCCGCCTCAATGGTGGCGTTCAAGGCGAGGAGATTGGTCTGCTCGGCAATGTCGGTGATAAGCTGGATCACGGCCCCGATGGAGTCGGCCGCTTCTTTCAGGTGCTCCACTTGCGCCTTGGTGTGTTGGGCTTCTTTTTGTGCTGCTTCGGCAACTTGAACCGAGCCGTTGGACTGTTCTCCGATTTCGCGGATCGAGGCAACCATTTCCTCGGTGGCAGCACTCAATTGCTGAGCGTTTTCGGTCGTGTTATTGGACTCTGCCAAAATAGATCCCGACAAGCCAACGGTGGAGTCGGCATCTTGATGCATGACTTTTGCATCGTTCTGCATGTTTGCAGAAGAATCCGAGACGATCTGGAATATCCCCGAAATGCTCGAACCGAAGATGCCGGTAAGCTGATTGATTTCCTGTTGACGCTCGTCCCGTAAATCCTGCGCCGCCTGTGCTTTTGACTCGGCTGCCCGTCGCTGTACGGCGTTCTCGCGGAACACCTCGATGGCGCCGCCCAAGTCATTGATTTCATCTTTGAACCAGCTTTTGGGTGTTGCCACATCCAGCTGTCCCTCGGCCAAAAGATTTGCTGATTGGGTCAGCCGCCGGATCGGCGTTGCGATTCCCCGATAGGTCACAAGGCCCAGGCCAATTGCCATCACCAGCGCCAGGGCGCTGGCGACCCAAATGATCGTCTCGCCTTGTTTTTCGTGAGCGGCTGCTTCTTGGGTGGCTGCGAGCGTGAACGCACCGACTTCCAACAAAAGCTCTTCCACGGCATGGTCGAGCTTTTCTTCCTCCTCCAAAATAACCTCTTCCTTTGCCGCCAGATCGGAGAAGTCTCCCAAAAGCGCGGCGTCGATCAATTCAAGAACATGGATGTCGAAAGATTTGTGCAGTGCCTCGATGGATTTGAGCCGCGTTAAGACTGACTTAAATTCCTCGACCACGTGCGGGTTACTCGAGTGCTCAATGCCATGTGCGGCGATTTCTTCGCCCTCGATGATCTCCGCGTCGACCTGATGGGCCAGTGTCTCAAAGCGCTCGCGAAGCTCCGCCAAGTCGAAACGCGCTTGACCGCCGGCTTTTTCAACCTCGATCGTGGAGATCGCCCTTTCCGTCAGGATCGCCTGTTCGAGCTGATGAATGGTCACCTTCTGCAAGAGAGCGTTCAGGGGCATGTCCTCCTGAGCGATATCATTTAACTCAGTGCCGATTTTGCTGATCGTTAGCAACCCTGCGGCGGAAACACCCACCATCAAGAGGGTCAGGATGGACAAAAGTGCGGCCAAACGGGGGCCAATGCTCATTTTTTGCAGGACAGACATGATTTACCTCGATGAATTGAAGGCTTGCGGACCCTAGGCGGCCACTTTGGTGATCAAGCGGTTGACCTCGTCGAGCAGCTCTTGGCGAGAAAAAGGTTTGGCTAAAACGGAATCCGCGGTTTCCTTGGCCAATATGAGGGCTTGTTCCGCGCTGATGCTCGAGCCGCCGCCTGAAATCGCAAGAACCGGGAGGGCGGGCGCGGATTTTTTCACATTCAAGATGACCTCAGACCCGTCCACCTCGGGCATTACAATGTCCGTGATAACAAGGTCGAAATTGCCGTTGCGGCACTTCTCCAAGCCCACTTGGCCGTTTTCGGCCTCTATCACATCGTGCCCGGCGGTCTTGAGCACCATGCTCAGGGACGAACGGACGCCGTTCATATCATCGACTAATAAAATCTTCGCCATGGCTTAGCTCCCTTGGCCAACTGTGTCTGTAAGGGGGATCAAAAGATGAAAGGTTGTGCCTTTGCCCACTGTGCTTTCCGCCCAAATGCGCCCGCGCCAGCTTTCCACGATGCCGTAAATGGTCGACAATCCCAGACCGGTGCCCTGTCCGGGCGCTTTGGTGGTATAAAAAGGCTCAAAAATGTGCTTGAGAGTCTCGTCGTCCATGCCATGCCCTTCATCGCAAACACGAAGATGGGCATAGCGGGAACCGGCAGCCGAGGGTTTTTCCGCGGTTCGGTGATCGGCTGGCGCCGCATGTTGGATGCCCACATCTTGGATGCTCAGGCCCACCGTAATCGTCCCCCGGCCATCGGAGGCGTCTGCGGCGTTCTTGAAGAGGTTCACCAGAACTTGGAAAAGCGCCACTCGATTGATGCAAATTCGGCTGCTGCCAAGCGCTTTTGCATCGATCCAGTCCGTCCGCGCAACAGAGACACCCGAGGGTGTGAGTTCGGTTGCAAAGTCAAGGGCCTCGGACATCACGTCCGCCAGCACCAACTCCTGTTCGGCGCCACTATCGCGTCGGGCAAAGGATAAGATTTGTTGGACAACACCGGCCGTGTAGCTCGCGTTATTGCGGATGCCGGCGATACATTCCCGTTTGGCGTCGTCGGCCAATCCGTCCAAGTCGCCCAGCATCTCGGCGTAAAGGCTTATCGGCTGAAGGGCGTTGTTTAATTCATGGGCAACACCGCCTGCCAATTGACCCAATGTTTCCAATTTTTGTCGCTCGGTTTCCAGGCCAACCCGCTGAACATCCTCGGTTATGTCGACCTGCATTCCCAAAAAGCCCTGCAACGCGCCGGAGGGATCGCGCACCGGTGAGAGCTGAAAGCGATTCCAAAAGCGACGCCCATCTTTGCGGTAGTTGAGCAGCATGCGGGTCACGCTCGTGCGGCTGCACAAACTGTGACGGATGGCCGCGACCGCCGACGGGTCGGTGTCCGGCCCCTGAAGGAAACGACAATTCAACCCTAAAATTTCGTCGCTGGCATAGCCTGTCAGGCGCTCAAAAGCATCGTTCACATAGATCAGCGGAAAGTCCGGCTGTTTGGCATCCGCAATCGTCACGCCGAAGGCACTGCTTTGGACGGCGTCTCGAATAAGGCCTTCCCAATCAGAGCCTTGGAAACCGGGCGTCAGGGAGGGGCTATGGGCGTGCCCATGCCTGCTAGCGGACTGAATAGTTTCCGGACTCATTTTCCTCAGCTCACCGCCAGGGGTTGCTTATGCCCCGCCATCATCGCCAGTGCGGTCGAATGGGCACTGAACGTTGAAGGCGAAGGCCGTGTTAAAATAAAATCAAAACAAGAATTATGCCTTATAAATCAGAGATATAGAGGGTTCGCTTTACCCGGCCATACTTGAGGTTTTTGATTAAAGTTCGATTAATCGAACCGAGGCCAAATCCAGTCTTGAGTTTAAGAAGCACAGATGTCATAACCCCTGCCGCCTGTTCGGCCCGTAAAGGGCAGCTGCCAATGGGGCGCGGAATAGGCATTGTCTCCCGGAATACCCAGAGCGGTGCCCGGTTGACCTGGTGGTGGCATGATCCGGCGCCCTTTTTGCAAGCCGCGATCCTGCGATGCCCGTGGCGGGGTAGCTCAGCTGGTTAGAGCAGCGGAATCATAATTCTTCCAAGCCGAAAAACATAGCGCACCACCGCATACCATAACCTATTGAAAATATAGTGATTTTCGAGCATCTATGTGCTATAGAGACACATAGAAAACCGCTGCTATACGCCATATAAAAGAGCCTATAGAGAGCCTAAATGCCGAAAGCTACACTCACGGATTTATCGATACGTGCTCTAGCGCCACCGGAAAAAGGACAGGTCACCCACTGGGATCGGAACCTTAAAGGCTTCGGTGTCCGCGTCTCACCAGGCGGCACCAAAACCTTTGTCGTGGTGCACGGGGTCAACCGTCAGCGCAGCACCATCGGGCGATACCCAACCCTAAAGCTCGCGGATGCCCGCAAAGCGGCAAAAGATTTTTTGCATGAGCGGGCACGCGGCAAACACAATCCCGTCTCGGTAACATACTCAGAGGCGCTGTCGCTCTTCCTCGACGCCGCGCGCCAAAAGAACCGACCCCGCACGGTGAGAGACTACACCCGCCTCCTCAACCGGCATTTTCGCTTCGGAAAACTGAAGCTCCATGACATCACCAAGCAGGAAGTGATGCGGCGGGTGAACAAACTCAAGAATACCCCTGCCGAACAAAACCATGCCTTCGTCGCCGCGCGGGTTTTCTTCAACTGGGCCATCCGCAACGGCTACCTGACACAAAGTCCGCTCCACATGGTGCAGCTGCCCGCCGTGCTGACCTCGCGGGACCGCGTTCTGAATGATGATGAACTGAAAGCCGTCTATCTCCACGCCGAGCAATTTCCCTCCCCCTACGGGCATATCGTTCGCTTGCTAATCCTGACAGGCCAGCGCAGAGGCGAAATCGGCGCCCTGCAATGGGACTGGATCGACGACGGCAAAATCACCCTCCCGGAAGACGCCACCAAAAACGGCCGGACACACACCTTTCCTCTAGGTGCTATGGCGCAAGCGGTCATCGACGACATTCCGCGCATCCACGACACCTATGTTTTCCCCGCCGCCCGCTCCCACATTCGCGGCAAAGCCACCACACACTTCAACGGCTGGGCCAAATGCAAACCAGCCTTCGACAAGGACCTGGACATCGCCCCTTACGTCCTCCACGACCTACGCCGCACTTTCGCGTCAAACCTGGCAAAGCTCGGCACACCGATCCACGTGACGGAAAGGTTGCTGAACCATGTGTCGGGCACGGTGTCCGGAGTGGCGGCGATATATAATCGGCACAGCTATCTGCCGGAGATGGAAACAGCGATTGGGATGTATGAACAATTCATTCGTTCAATTTCAGGTCCTGTTCCGCATTAGCTTGCAGTGCCAAGGGGGCCCTTTGGGGGATTGAATTGAAACGTGGGTTGATTTAAAGGTATTTGAAATATTTCAAAATACAACTATAATTTCCAATTTATTAAAATACTCGTAAAAATCGAATACAATTCTGGCAAAATTGGCAATGACGCAAAACATCCATATAAGCATATCCTATTTGGACGGAATTCCACTTGATTTTGTGGATGAATTCGTCAGCAATGTGACTGAAAAAAACTTAGTTCTGCAAAATGAGTGCAGACCTTCCAGTGTCTACGCGACAATAGAATGGATGCTCCCGTCAGTCATTGCAATTTTTATATCAAAGTACTATTTCGAATCTTTTTTAAAAGAAGCAGGAAAAGATCATTATTATCTACTGAAAGATAGTATATCTGCACTTTTCAAAAAGCTATTTGGGAGTGAATCTGAGCTTAGACCGCAAAAATGCTCATTGCTTATTTCAATACATAGTCAATCTAAAGAGGGCCGCCATTTAAAGTTCGTTTTTCCGGAAGGCGTCTCGCAAGACGAATACGGCAAAATGTTGGAATCATTATTTGATTTACTGATTCAACATTATGAAAGCGAACATGAGGAGGAGCTAACACGCTTGATCGATCGGGTGAGTATTAGCGGGGGAACCATCTATATTGAATACTCTACTGGCAAAAAGAAGTGGACTTTGATAGATCCAGCAAGCGAGGCAAAAAAGAAGGCCACCAAAGACGGTAAGAGATGATCCATAGAAATTTGTTGATGGAACAATTTGGTTTCAGAACTTGATGCTGGTGAAAACCGGAAAATAATCACCTCTATATTCCTCATGTCCCCTGATTGGCATTGGTGGCATTTACCTTTTGATCGGACTGAATAATAAAATGTTCAAAGTAGACGAATTTTCATTAAAACTAGCGATCAGACATTTGTGCCGATACGGGGACACAGACATTTTTCCTCACTTACCTGAACTCGCATTTCTATCTGATGCGGAAGATCAGATCGTTAGTGAACTTAGCAATCTAGACCTAGATTCCTATACTCCTCACGGTTCTCTTGAAGCATTGTCACCTAAAAGCAGATACGGCTTCAGGATTGTCCATCAATTGCAATATTTAGACACGCTCCTATTTTTGGCTTGTGTCGTTCAAATCGGAGATAGAATTGAAGCGAAGCGGCAACCGCAGAGGCTCGCGCGCACTTTTTCTTATCGATTTTCAGCCGACCTAGAGCTTGGTCAGATCTTTCGGAAAGACCGGACCTTCAAAGATTGGCTAAATAGGCAAAACAATATTTTGGAAAAGAATGGAAAATATAAGAGTGTAGTATGCACTGATATTTCGGATTTTTATTCTAGAATAAATTTCCATAGATTGGAGAACCTGTTAGACGATGTCGCTCCTGGTGAGGGTTCTTCGAGATTCATAAAAAAACTCATTAAAGTGATTCGTGCAAAGCAGTCCTTTGGAATTCCGGTTGGTGGAAGTGCTGCTCGATTGCTTGCGGAGCTTGCCTTGTTGGATACTGATCAAGCTCTAAAAGACCAAGGACTGAAAACCAGCAGATTTGTGGATGACTTCCGGGTGTTCTTGGATGACACTGGAAACCCGTATGAGGTACTTGGTTTTTTGGCCGAGCAGCTTGGAATAAACGAAGGATTGTCACTGAATGTTGCCAAGACAAACGTGGTGAGCCGCGCGGAATACTTAAAGAAGTTAGATCATCTCACGAAAGATGTGGCGGAAGAGGCCGAAGGCGTCGCGCTAGATGTGCTAACGGCCGAAATCTATTTCGATGAAGAGCCCGATGAGGAGGACATTGAAAAATTAAAAGCCCTAAACATTGTGTATTTATTGGAAAAAGAAATAGCCGTTGAAGACTGGGACATGGGTCGTATTAAGGTTATTTTTCGTGCTTTAAAAATTACCAAACCTCCGAAGGCAATAACCTACATTAAGAAAAATTTGAAAAGCCTTACTGTGTTTGCAAAAGAGCTATGTCTTTTGATGGAAGTCTTGGAAGAAGATAATCCCGGATGCTTTGACGATCAGATAGACGAAATTATGGATGCGATTTTAACGCCACCTGCCGCTACAATTCAGGTAATCCGCTCATGGCTTTTGGAAATATTTGTACGTGGGATTATTGATATGCCTTTGACGAGGCTTAAAGATCTTGAAACTCTTTCAGCGGTGGCTGATAAACGGCAGGTACTTTTGATTCGTGGTAGAAATCGGGACACAAATTTTTTTCGAATGCAGAAGACAAAGATCTATCAATATTCAGAGTTTGAACGACCGATTTTAGTTTGGGGTGCGTCTTGTCTTCCAAGGGATGAATACAATAACTGGATCGATTCTGTGAAAACTCGGTTCAATGACCCTCTGGGTAAACTCTTTCTGAGTTGGGCCAAATCAAACTATAACGATCTATTCTCGAAATTAAAAAAAACCACGATAGATCACCCAAGCTGAGGTTTTGTCCAATGGAGGTCTCGGCAATTGGGTTTTTGAACCACGCTGACGCAAAACAACTGCGAAATTCCAATTGTTCCAATCTTCTCCAAGTACGCCTCCTCTGTTGCGGGTTCATTACACCGCCGTCTTGGCAAATAGGCGCCGCGAAGGGCGCCCCCCCTAATCGCTTACACACTTGCCTTAAAACCATCACATCAAGGTGTGACCAAAACTCCGCTTGCAAATAGTCAGACCCGGGCCGGTGAAATAAGGCCCTAAATTCGCCAGGTTGCCATCGGCACGGTCAAACCTAAAACAACAATACTTGTCAGATCGAAGCCAAATTGTTCTTGATCTTGCCTATCACAGGATGTGTGGGGTTGAAATGTTGCAAGGCAATTTGTAGCGCTGCTTCAATCTCTTGTCTTCCGTCGTGATAAAATCCTGCTTTTACCAAACACATCCCATTATTGTTTAATACGTTTATAAATGAAGGCTGAAATCTGCTCATGAACGGCCCATCTGCGATTGCTTTGGCTTTGTCGAAGTAAGCTAGCGCGTCTTCGTAATTGCCACTCCGGGATAATACTTGGCCGATATTGTTGCGACTTTCAACAAGTATTGGATCGTCATGGCTACCATTCGCTTCCCGAAGGTTTAATGCTTTTTCGTGAATGGCGAAACATTCCGATAAGTCAGGTATGTAGCTCCGATTTGTCTCGGCCTTTTCATATTCTTTTGCACCCTTGATTTCTGCCCAGTCATTCAATATTTGCGCCAATTGAAGGGGGTAAAATTCCTCCGATTGCCAATTTTCTCCGAGTAAATCGAGGGCGAGGGCTATTGCTTTCTCCGCCTGTGAAAATTCTCGCAATCTACTTTGGATAACGGCTTGATTGCATATCAATGAAATGTGCATCAAACTTGTACGTCGTCGAAGTTATTCGGACGATTTGAGATTTGAAATTAGGGAGTGTTTGGCTCCTTTTGTTGATGTTAAGCGGCTTTTGCCTTTTGGTGCAAACGCCTTCTGAGTTCGATAGTTTGTCGTTTGATTTTTTCTC